>CAZLBB010000009.1:78214-78445 GCA_964557415.1 uncultured Rhodospirillaceae bacterium | reverse complement strand
ACCGCAATCCCGGCCTCAAGGGGCGGGCGTGGCGGCTCGGCCTCGACCGGGACGGCCTTGGGCTCGTCGGCGGGCACGGCGCGGCCGCGGCGCGACTTCAAGACGGCCTCGGGATCGTACTCGACGCCGCATTTCGGGCAGGTGATCGGATCGCGCCGCAGGTCGTAGAACACGGCGCCGCAGCTCTGGCAGGTGCGCTTGACGCCCCATTCGGGCTTGGCCACGTCGAAC
>CAZLBB010000009.1:0-78204 GCA_964557415.1 uncultured Rhodospirillaceae bacterium | reverse complement strand
GCGGCCCGGGGCGGCGCGGCGGCCGCCCGGGCGCTTGAGGTCGGGTGCAATTGCCACGGCCGGCGGGGGCTTGTCAAAAGCAAAAAACCCAGCGGGGCGGCGGGGTTCCGTGCTAACAGAGCGGCCGCCCCGGGTCCCGCGCAAGTGCCTGGGATGGCTGTTGGAGTTGGCCGGCCCGTGCCGCATTCCCCGGTTCCCCTCGAAGCCGCGCCGGCGCCGGCGCTGGAAGGCGCCGCGCAGGTGCCGGGCGACAAGTCGATCTCGCACCGCGCGCTGATGTTCGGCGCCGTCGCGGTCGGCCGCACGCGCATCACCGGCCTCCTGACCGGCGAGGACGTGCTGCGCACGGCGGCGGCCTGCCGCGCCATGGGCGCAGCGATCAGCGAGGGCGGCGGGGGGAAATGGACGGTCGACGGCGTCGGCGTCGGCGGCCTCGGCGAGCCCGACCAGGTGCTCGACCTCGGCAATTCCGGCACCTCGACGCGGCTGCTGCTGGGGCTGGTCGCGACGCACGCCATCACCACCTTCTTCACCGGCGACGCGTCGCTGACGCGCCGGCCGATGGCGCGGGTGACCGAGCCGCTGGCCCGGATGGGTGCGCGCTTCGCCACGCGCGCGGGCGGCAGGCTGCCGATCGCCGTGACCGGCGCGCGCGAGCCGCTGCCGATCGAGTACCGGCTGCCGGTCGCCTCGGCGCAGGTGAAGTCGGCCGTTTTGCTGGCGGGCTTGAATACGCCGGGCCGCACCGTCGTGATCGAGCCCGAGCCGACGCGCGACCACAGCGAGACCATGCTGCGCCATTTCGGCGCCGCGGTGACGGTCGAGCCCCATGAGAACACCGGGCGGCGCATCACGCTTGACGGCCAGCCCGAGCTGGTCGCGCGCGACGTGGTCGTGCCGCGCGACCCGTCCTCGGCCGCCTTCCCGCTGGTCGCGGCGCTGATCGTGCCGGGCTCGCGCGTCATGCTGCCGGGCATCGGCGTCAACCCGTTGCGCAGCGGCCTGCTCGCGACGCTGCAGGAGATGGGCGCGTCGATCGCGCTGGAGAACCGGCGCGAGGAAGGCGGCGAGCCGGTCGCCGACCTCGTGGCCAAGGCCGGCACGCTCCACGGCGTCACGGTGCCGCCGGAGCGGGCGCCGTCAATGATCGACGAGTTCCCGATCCTGGCGGTCGCGGCCGCGTGCGCGCGCGGGCGCACGGTGATGCAGGGCCTGGCGGAGCTGAAGGTGAAGGAGAGCAACCGCCTCGCCGCGATCGCGCGCGGCCTCGAGGCGAACGGCGTCCGGCTGGAGATGGGCGAGGACAGCCTGATGGTCGAGGGCTGCGGCGGCCCGCCGCCGGGCGGCGGAAGGGTCGCGACGCACATGGACCACCGCATCGCCATGTCGTTCCTGGTCATGGGGCTCGCGGCGCGGCGCGCCGTCACGGTCGACGACGGCAGCTTCATCGACACGAGCTTCCCCGGCTTCGTCGACCTGATGACGAAGCTGGGCGCGAAGATTTCGCGGGCAAACCCGGCGTGAGCCGCGTGATCGCCGTCGACGGCCCGGCCGCCTCGGGCAAGGGCACGCTGGCGCGGCGCCTGGCCGCGCAATACGGCTTCGCCCATCTCGACACCGGCCGCCTCTATCGCGCCGTGGCGCTGCGGTGCCTGAGGGGCGGCGTCGACGGCGCCGACGAGGACGCCGCCGCGGCCGAGGCAAGGCGCCTGACCCAGGCCGACCTCGACGACCCCGAGCTGCGCAGCGAGGCGACCGGGCGCGTGGCCAGCCGGGTCGCGGCACTGCCCCTGGTACGTCAGGGCCTGGTCGACTACCAGCGGCGCTTCGCCGCGACGCCGCCCAGTGGAGCCTTGGGCGCGGTGATCGACGGGCGCGACATCGGCACGGTGATCTGCCCGCGGGCGGACGCGAAGCTGTTCGTCACCGCCTCGGTCGAGGAGCGCGCGCGCCGGCGCCACAAGGAGTTGCTAGGCCAGGGCGGCACGGCTATATATGCGGCCGTTTTGAGGGACTTGATGGAGCGGGACGCACGCGACACCTCGCGTTCGGTCGCCCCGCTGGTCCAGGCGGAAGACGCGTTCCTGCTCGATACCACGGCCATGGACGCCGACGCCGCCTTCGCCGCCGCGCTCGCGTTTGTCGAGTCGAAGCTCGGGCCCGCCCGGGCGACCCCGGCCGGCCCGTCGGCGTCTCGAAGCGCTTGAACCCGCACGTCGCCCGATCGCCGGGAAGAACCGGATCGGGCCGGCGTGCATTGTCACATCCTTGAAGACCGCCGGAGCCAACCGGTCGGCCGGAATAGGAATAGAGAGAAGGAAGCATCGATCCATGGCTCGTGCCGCCACCGCCGCCCAGACCCCGCCGAAGGAAAGCTTCGCCGCCCTGCTCAACGAGTCGCTGGGATCCGCCAGCGGCCTGGAAGGGACCGTGATCAAGGGCACGGTCGTCTCGATCGAGAACGATGTCGCGCTGATCGACGTCGGCCTGAAGTCCGAGGGCCGCGTGCCGCTGCGCGAGTTCGCGCAGGCCGGGCGCCCGCCGGAGATCCGCGTCGGCGACAAGGTCGAGGTCTACCTCGAGCGCATGGAGGACAAGAACGGCGAGGCCATGCTGTCGCGCGAGAAGGCCAAGCGCGAGGAGGCGTGGACGCAGCTCGAGAAGTCGTTCCAGGACAACCTGCGCGTGACCGGCGTGATCTTCGGCCGCGTCAAGGGCGGCTTCACCGTCGACCTGTCGGGCGCCGTGGCGTTCCTGCCGGGCAGCCAGGTCGACATCCGCCCGGTGCGCGACGTCGGGCCGCTGATGGGTTCGCCGCAGCCGTTCCAGATCCTCAAGATGGACCGCTCGCGCGGCAACATCGTCGTCTCGCGCCGCGCGGTGCTCGAGGAAAGCCGCGCCGAGCAGCGCTCGGAGCTGGTGGCGAACCTCAAGGAAGGCCAGGTGCTGCAGGGCGTGGTGAAGAACATCACCGACTACGGCGCCTTCGTCGACCTGGGCGGCGTCGACGGCCTCTTGCACGTGACCGACATCGCCTGGCGGCGCATCAACCATCCGTCCGACGCGCTGCATATCGGCCAGAACGTCACCGTGCAGGTGATCCGCTTCAACCCCGAGACGCAGCGAATCAGCCTGGGCATGAAGCAGCTCGAGGCCGATCCGTGGGAAGGCGTCGTCGCCAAGTACCCGAAGAACGCGCGCTTCACCGGCCGCGTCACCAATATCACCGACTACGGCGCCTTCGTCGAGCTGGAGCCGGGCATCGAGGGCCTGGTGCACGTCTCGGAGATGAGCTGGACCAAGAAGAACGTGCATCCGGGCAAGATCGTCTCGACCAGCCAGGAGGTCGAGGTGATGGTGCTGGACGTCGATCCGCAGAAGCGCCGCATCAGCCTGGGCCTGAAGCAGTGCCTGGCCAATCCGTGGGACAGCTTCCTGCAGAAGTACCCGGCCGGCAGCGAGCTGGAAGGCGAGGTGCGCAACATCACCGAGTTCGGCCTGTTCGTCGGCCTGCCGGGCGACATCGACGGCATGGTGCACATGTCCGACATCTCGTGGGACAAGCCGGGCGACCAGGCGATCCAGGACTACAAGAAGAACGACCGCGTGAAGGTGAAGGTGCTGGACGTCGACGTCGAGAAGGAGCGCATCAGCCTCGGCATCAAGCAGCTGGCGAGCGATCCGTTCGAGAGCGGCGCGGCCAAGCTCACCCGCGGCGAGGTCGTGACCTGCACGGTGACGGCGGTGCACGACAACGGCATCGACGTGACGGTGGGCGACGGCGTGCCCGGCTTCATCCGCAAGGCCGACCTGTCGCGCGACCGCTCGGAGCAGCGCCCGGACCGCTTCGCCGTGGGCGAGAAGATCGACGCCAAGATCACGGCGATCGACAAGGCCACGCGCCGCATGACGCTGTCGGTCAAGGCGCGCGAGGTCGAGGAGGAGAAGCAGGCGATGGCCGAGTACGGCTCGTCCGACTCCGGCGCCTCGCTCGGCGAGATTCTCGGCGCCGCGCTCAAGTCCAAGCAGGAAAAGGCGCAGAAGGAAGGCGGCGAGTCGTAACGCACGTCCCGTCGTGCGCTCGCGTTCGATGTCCATGCATCATGGCCGGCCGCCAGGCCGGTCATGCATGCTTTCGTCGAAGATTGAACCACCAAGACGCCAAGACACCGGGAGGAGTCCGGCTCCCTTGGCGTCTTGGCGTCCTGGTGGTTTCTTTTTGACGGCGGCCTGCGGCCGCACCGGAAGCCCATGACCTTCCTGGCCGACGACGCGGTCGATCGGCGGCGGTTGAAGCGGCGCCTGTCGGCGTGGCGGGCGGTCGCGATCGCCGCGGTCGCGGCGGCGGCCGCGATCGCCGCCGGCGAGGCGACCGACGGCTTCACCGGCCGGCACATCGCGCGCGTCACGATCAAGGGCACGATCACCGAGGACCGCGATCGCGACAAGAAGATCAGGAAGCTGGCCGAGAACCGGCTGGTGCGCGCGGTCATCGTGCATATCGACAGCCCCGGCGGCACGGTGGTCGGCGGCGAGCGCCTGTACCGCACCTTGCGCAAGCTGGGCGAGAAGCGCCCCGTTGTGGCGGTCATGGGCACGACCGCGACCTCGGCCGGCTACATGGTGGCGCTCGGCGCCGAGCGCCTGGTCGCCGGCAGCGGCTCGGTCACCGGGTCGGTCGGCGTGGTGATGCAGACCACCGAGGTCACCAAGCTGCTCGACACGATCGGCGTCACCGCCGAGGCAATCAAGAGCGGCGCGCTCAAGGCCGTGCCCTCGCCCCTGGAGAAGCTGACGCCCGAGGGGCGCAAGGCAACACAGACCGTGGTCGACGACATCCACACCATGTTCGTCGACATGGTGGTCGAGCGGCGCAAGCTCGCGCCCGAAGAGGCGCGCGAGATCGCCGACGGCCGCGTGTTCACCGGCCGCCAGGCGGTCGCCAAGGGCCTGGTGGACGAACTGGGCGGCGAGGAGGAAGCGCTGGCCTGGCTGAAGAAGCAGCACGGCGTCGACGACAAGCTGCCGATCGAGGATGTCGACATCGACGAGCCGGTCGGTACCTTGGACTTGTTCGCCCGCGCCGTGGCAAGTTGGGCACTGGCGGGAAAAACTCTTGTATCCGAGAGACTTACACTTGACGGTCTAATTTCGGTTTGGCACCCTCAATAATCGACCTGGGGCGGGGGTGAGCCTTAGCGGTCGACGGTGCGGGAAAAGGCGGGCGGGGGGCCATGACCAAATCGGAACTGATTCTGCGTTTGGCGGAGCGCAACCCGCATCTCTACCAGCGCGACGTCGAGCGCATCGTCGCCACCGTGTTCGACGAGATTTCCGCGGCGCTCGCCCGCGGGCAGCGCGTCGAGCTGCGCGGCTTCGGCGCCTTCTCGGTCAAGCGGCGCGACGCGCGCCAGGGCCGCAACCCGCGCACCGGCGAGACGGTCGCCGTCACGTCGAAGCGCATCCCGTTCTTCAAGACCGGCAAGCAGCTGCGCGACCGCCTGAACGAGAAGGCGTCCTGACCGGCTCTCCCGTTGTGGATGGCGAAGACGCGGTCTGGCACGCAGGGCTTTCCGCCATGCCCGGGCGCGTCCCGGGCATCCACGTCGACCGGCTGCCGACAGCGTCCCCGAACGAAGGCCGTGACGCTGCGTTCCTTTCGGCGCTATACATCCGCGGGTTTGCCGCTGCCTCGACGTGCCCTTCGACGGACGCTCAGGAGGCCGGGACAAGCCCCGCCATGACGAAAAGGGGTGGCTTGGAAGGCCACCGCAGCGCGCAGCACACGATAGCGAACGGGTAACGCGATGGCAGGCCGCCGCTCGAAACTCTCGCGCCTTCTCGCCTGGATCGTCGGGCTGCCGGTGCTGGTCGCCTGCGTGCTGTTCGCGCTCGACAACCGCGGCACGCTGGTGCTGGGCTTCTGGCCGGCGCCATGGAAGCTGACCGGGCCGGTCTATCTCATCATGCTGGCCGCGGTGGTGATCGGATTCCTGTTCGGCGGCATCATCGCCTGGCTCGGCGGGCACCGGCACCGCGCCGCGCTCGGCCGGGCGCGGGCCGAGGCCGAGCGGCTGCAGAGCGAGGCCGCGGAGCTGCGGCGGCGCCTGGACGCGGCGGAGAAGGCGCAGCGCGCACCCGCCGTCGCCTCGGCGGCTTCCAGCGACCAGGCCCGGCGCCAGCTCGTCGCCGCCGACTCCTAGGAACGGCGATGCGCATCATCGACGCCGCCCGCGTCCATGCGGCGCTCGACTACGCGCCGCTGGTCGACCGGCTGGAGGCGATGTTCCGCCAGGGCTGCGAGGCGCCGGTCCGCCATCACCACACGGTCAGGACACGCGGCGCCGACGCCACGCTGCTGCTGATGCCGGCCTGGCAGCCGGGACGGCATATCGGCGTCAAGGTCGTCAGCGTCTTCCCCGACAACGCGGCCGAGGGCCTGCCGGCGGTGCAGGGCGTCTATCTGTTGAGCGACGCGCGGACGGGCAAGCCCGAGGCGCTGATCGACGGGCCGTCGATCACGGTCAGGCGCACCGCCGCCGCCTCGGCGCTCGCCAGCCGCTACCTGTCGCGCCAGGACGCGGGCCGCCTGGTGATGGTCGGCACCGGCGCGCTGGCGCCGCACCTGATCGGCGCGCATGCCGCGGTCCGGCCGATCCGCGAGGTGCTGGTCTGGGGCCGCGACGCGAACAAGGCCCGCGCGCTGGCCAAGTCGCTCGCCGGCCGGCCCTACACGGTCAACGCCGCGGGCGACCTGGAAGCGGCGATCCGGCAGGCCGACATCGTCTCCTGCGCGACCCTGTCAAAGGATCCGCTGGTGCGCGGTGCGTGGCTGAGGCCCGGCAGCCACGTGGACCTGGTCGGCGCCTACACGCCCGAGATGCGCGAGAGCGACGACGAGGCGGTGCGGCGCGCGCGCGTCTTCGTCGACACGCGCGCCGGCGCTACCAAGGAAGGCGGCGACGTGGTACAGCCGCTCGCGGCCGGCGTCCTGAAGCCGGCGGACATCCAGGCCGACCTGTTCGAGCTGACGCGGGGCGAAAAGCCGGGCCGCACGCGGCCGGACGAGATCACCCTGTTCAAGTCGGTCGGCACGGCGCTGGAGGACCTGGCGGCCGCGGAGCTGGCGGTGGAGCGGTCGCCTGATTAGCGGAGGGGTGATGGCGCAGCACGGCAATCCGGTGTTCGTGGCGCTCGACACGACCGACATGGCCGAGGCGACGGCCTGGGCCAGGCGCCTGGCGGGCGCGGTGGGCGGCATCAAGCTGGGGCTGGAGTTCTTCTGCGCCAACGGACCCGCCGGCATCCGCGCCGTCATGGCCGAGGCGCCCGGCCTGCCGCTGTTCCTCGACCTCAAGCTGCACGACATCCCGAACACGGTGGCGGGCGGCGTGCGCGCCATGTGCGCGCTGAAGCCGCGCTACGCGACGATCCACGCCGCGGGCGGCCCGGCGATGCTCAAGGCGGCCGCCGAGGCCGCGCGCCAGGCCGGCGGCGCCGACCGGCCGCAGCTGCTGGGCGTCACGGTGCTGACCAGCCTGTCGGAGGACGACCTCGGTCGCGTCGGCTTCGCCCGGCGCGCGATGGCCGAGCAGGTCGCGAACCTCGCGCGCCTGACGCGCGAAGGCGGGCTCGACGGGGTGATCTGCTCGCCGCACGAGGTCGCCTCCTTGCGCGCCGCCCTCGGCCCCGGCTTCGTGCTGATGGTGCCGGGCGTGCGGCCGGCATGGTCCGCCGCGGACGACCAGAAGCGCGTGATGACGCCAGCCGAGGCGATGCGCGCCGGCGCGACGCACCTCGTGATCGGCCGCCCGATCACCAAGGCCGCCGATCCCGCCGCCGCCGCGCAGCGCATCGCCGACGAGATCGCCGGCCGCAACGCGGCGGCGTGACCACAGCCTGGGCCTCGGCAAGTCGCCTTGGGCGCATTTTCCCGGCTTCGGATCAGTGCAAGGCGAAGCCGCGCGATCTCCTTCTTGGTTCTCCCTTCGTGTCCTTGCTTCCGACCTTCGCGTCCTTCGTGTCCAATCCGAAAGGGATCAACCACGAAGGCATGAAGAACACGAAGGAAAGAATGAAGGGAAATGCTTGCGGCCTTCGGCCGTTCGACGCTCGCTCGCGGAACCTGCTCCGCCCTTCGCAAATCGGACTCTAGATCCCCGCCTCGATCGCGATCGCGCCCGGGCCGCGGGGCGACAAGGCGCCGAGATCGACGCCGAGGCGGCGATGGCGCAGGAGGCGCCGCCTGCGTCCCTGCCACAGCAGCGATCCGTCGTGGCGGAGGAAGATGCGGGCCGCTTCGAGGTCCTGGCCGGCGCGCAGGCTGGCCGGCAGGGCAGCGAGCCCGCCGCCGTCGAAGGCCCAGAGCTGCGGCACGAGATAGGCGAATTCCGGCGCCAGCGCGATCGGCCGGGCGCCGTCGCGCCAGCCGATCCGTCCCGCCGCGTAGGCCGCCGCCGCGGCGCCGACGCGCGCGCCCTCGATCGCGGCGAAGCCGCTGCTCTCGACCGCGCGCAGCACATTGCCGGCGGCGAACACGCCCGCGAGGCTGGTGCGGCCGAGCTGGTCGACCTCGGGCCCCTGGGTGGCGTCGTCGATCGCGAGGCCCGACGCGCGCGCCAGGGGAGTGTCGGGAATGAAATCGCCGGAGAACACCACCGCGTCGCAGCCGATGGTCCGGCGCCGGCCCATCGTCTCGATCTCGACCGCCTCGACGCCCGCCTCGCCGAGGATGTCGACGATGCGCGCACCGAGATGGATCGGCACGCCGGCGAGCGACCGCGCCAGGGCGGCGACGGCGGCATAGGACATCGCGCGGTCCTCGGCCTCGACCATCGCCACGACGCGGTGTCCGCAATGGCGCGCCGTCAGCAACACCGAGAACGCGACATGCTCGCTGCCGACCACGACCAGGCGGCTGCCCGGCACCTTGACGCCGCGCGCGACCATCTGCTGCAGCTGCCCGGTGGTCAGGATGCCGCGCTCGGGCCGGCGGCCGGGCACGCGGCGCGCCGCGCGCGGGCGCTCGCGGATGCCGGTGGCGAGGATCACGCTGCGACCGCGCACGGTCGCCAATCCGAGCGTCGGCGACAGAACCTCGAGCAGCGGGCCCGGATGCAGCGCCTGCACGGTGGCGCCGCAATGGAGGCCGACGCGCGCCGGGTCGAGCCCGCCGAGCAGCCGGCGCGCGAAGCCCGGCCCGGTCTCCAGCCGATGCGAGTACTCCCAGCCGAAGCCTGGATGGCGACAGAAGCGCGGCAGGCCGCCGGGCGCGTCGTCGCGGTCGAAGACCAGCACCGCGCGCGCGCCGGCTTCGACCGCGGCCCTGGCGGCGGCGAGCCCGGCGGGACCGGCGCCGACGACGGCGCAGTCGGCTTCCAGCACGGTCATTGCGCCGCCCGCTCGGCGCGGCTTGCGTGCCGCTCGAACTCGGCCAGCACGCGCGCGCCGCAGAAGAAGCCCTGGCAGCGGCCGAACATCGCCCGCGTGCGGCGGCGCAGCGCCTTGAGCGAGCACGGCGGCAGCGGCGAGGCGAGCGCGTCGCGGATCTCGCCACGGCTGACGCCTTCGCAATGGCAGACGATCTCGCCATAGGCGGGGTCGGCGGCGAGGCGCGCCGCGTCCATCCACGGGCGAGGGCCGCCTTCCAGCAGCGACGGCACGCGCACCTGGATCGTCTCGGCCTTGCGCTCGGCGGCCAGCATGCCCTCGAAGGCGAGCCCGGCCACATGCTCGGCGATGCCCAGCGCGCCGGACAGCCCGGTCGATCGGATGCCGCCGACGGTGATCCAGCGCCGGTCGCGGCGCGCGACGATACGGTATTCCGGACGCTCCGTCGCCGGACGCAAGCCGCAATAGGTCGCCGTCACCTCGTGCTCGGACAGGGAAGGCAGCATGGCGCGGGCGGCGTGCTCGAGCCTGTCGAGCCCGGCCGCGGTGACGCGCCAGTCCCCGGGATCGTCGACGTCCTCGGCCGTCGGCCCGACCAGCACGTTGCCGAACACGGTCGGCGCCGCGAGCACGCCGCGATATTGCGGCGACGGCACCGGCTTCAGCACCACGTCGAGCAGCTTGCGTGCGCTCTTGTCGAATACGAGGAACTCGCCGCGGCGCGGGCGGATCTTGAAGTCGGCGAAGCCGGCCAGCGCGTCGACCCGGTCGCCCCACAGGCCGCCGCAATTGACCACCACGGAGGCGACCACCGGCCCTTGCGGCGTGGCGAGGTGCCAGCTCTCGCCGTCGTGCAGCGTCGAAGTCACCGGACAGGAGGAGCGGTACGTGACGCCGTTCGCCACCGCGTCGAGCGCGTAGGCGTAGGGCGTGGAGAACGGATCGACGATCGCCTCGTCGGGCTCCCAAACCGCGGCGACGGCGCCGGGCGACAGCGCCGGGACGCGGCGATAGACGCAATCGCGGTCGACCAGCTCGGCCGAGCGGAAGCCGGCGGACGTGATCTCCGCGTGCATGCCGGCCAGCGACGCGGCCTCGACCTCGTTCCAGGCGACGGTCAGGCTGCCGACGGAGAGGATCGGCAGGCCGAGCCCGGGGGCCTCGGCGCGGTAGCGCTCATGGCCGCGCGTCACCAGGCGGCGCTCCAGGCTGCCGGGCGGCGTGTCGGAGCCGGTGGAGAGAATCGCCGAGTTGCCCTTGCTGGCGCCGCCGCCGATGTCGCTCAGCGCCTCGACCAGGATGGCGTCGAGGCGATAGCGCGAGAACTCGCGCGCGATGGCGCAGCCGACCACGCCCGCACCGATGATGGCGACGTCGTAGCGCCCGCCCGTCACGCGCCGATCTCCTCCAGCCGGCGCCAGCACAGCGCGCGATACTCGGGCAGGTCGCCGCTGATGCCGACGTGATGCGCCTGGACCTCGCACCACAGCGCCTCGCGCGCGGCCAGCACGGGCCGGAGCGCGCGCACGGTCGCGAGATCCACGCCGCCGTGCCGCTCCAGCAGGCGCGCGGCGCGGCGGTCGTCGAGCCGGAACAGCACGTCGATCTGCGCCAGGTCGACGGCGGGATCGCCGAAGCCGGCATATTCCCAGTCGACGATATAGGCGCGTGCGCCGGCGATGATGAAGTTCTCCGGGATCAGATCGGCGTGGATCAGGCAGCGCGCCTGGAGAGGCGGCGCGGCGTCGAGCACGGATTCGAGCAGGCGCCAGCGTTCCGGCGTCATGACGCGGCGCGGCAGGCCCGCGAGGTTTCCGCGGCAGATCGCGACGGGATCGAAGCGGTCGAGGTCGGCAGGCGCAGGGTGCGCGTGCACGCGACGCAGCGCGTCGGCGACGAGGTCGAGCGCGGCGTCGTCGACCGGCTCGGTGTGGCTCAGCGTGCGGCCGGCGACAAACGCGGTCACCAGGATGCCGTCGGCGTCGTAGACCACCGGCGGCGCCGCGCCGGAAGCGGCGGCGAGGCGCGCGCAGCGCGCCTCGTTGCTGCGGCGGACGAAATGGTGCGGCAGGTCGATGCCGACGCGGGCGAAATAGACGCGGCCCTCGGCCTCGACGCGGAAGTTCAGGTTCGTGCGCCCGCCCGGCCAGGGTTCGATCAGGGGGGGCCCGCGCCAGCAATCGAGGGTGCGCAGGCGCTCGGCCGCGGCTTCGGCGGCGCTGCCGGTCATGGTCAGGGCTGCACGATCTCGATCGAGGTCCCGGCCAGGGCGGCCGCGAGCCCCGCCGGCATCTGATCGGTCACGAGCACGTCGACGTCGCCGATCGGCACGGCGTTCATCCGCGCCGTCCAGCCGAACTTCGGCGCGATGGCAAGCGCCGCCGAGCGGCGCGCGCGCGCCGCCATGCGCCGCGCGACTGCGGCGTCCTCTGGATGGGTGAAGCCCATGCCTTCCTTGGCGCCGAACGAGTCGCAGGATAGCAGCGCAAGGTCGGCGTTGAACTGGTCGATCATGGCCTCGGCCAGCATGCCGCCGGTCGCCAGCGAAGTGCGGCGCACGAACCCGCCCAGCAGGCACACGGTGATGCGCGGGTTCTCGACCAGGATATGCGCGACGTTCACCGCCGAGGTGACGATGAACAGCTCCATGTCGGCGACGGCGAGCGCCCGCGCCAGCGCCGTCACGGTCGAGCCGTCGTTCATGAACAGCGTGTTGCCCGGCTCGATCAGGCGCAGCGCGGCCGCGGCGACCAGCCGTTTCGCCTCGACGTTCTTCTGCTCGCGCACGGCGAGCGCTTCCTCCGCCGGGCGCGCCGCGCGCATCGTGGCGCCGCCATAGCCGCGCTCGAGCACGCCCTCGCGCGCGAGCACCTCGAGGTCGCGCCGGATCGTGACCGGCGATGCGCCGAGCACCTCGCTGAGCTCGGCCACGGACACCGCGCCGCGCACCGCCAGCTCGCGCTTGAGCACGCGGCGGCGCGCGATCGGGTTGCGGCGGGTCGTCGCGTTGTCCGGGACCATCCGTGGGCTGCCCTCCTGCCGGGTCGACCCGGGCTGGATACCATGTTGATCAAAAACGTTCAAAAAAAATCCATAGACAATCATTACAACGATCGTTAGCGTTTGCGCATCGAACGGGGGAGGAGCTGATGTCGATCCAGAAGCACGCCGTGCTTGCGGCTGCGTGTCTGGCGGTCCTCGTTGCCGGGACCGCGTCTTCCGACCAGGCGCTGGCGAGCTCGTGCCCGAGCGTCGCCGATCCGAAAGGCCTCAAGCCGCAATTCCCGCAGCAGGCCGAGCTGGTCGAGGCCGAGAAGCAGCTCGGCCGCAAGATCGCCTTCGCCGAGAACCCGCTGTTCGCCGGGCGCGTGAAATCCGGCGCCCTGCCGCCGGTCGCCGAGCGCCTGCCGGCCGAGCCGCTGATGCTGATGCCCTACGAGGAATGCGGCCGGTACGGCGGCACGCTGCGCGGCCTGTCGCGCGCGCTCGAATCCGGCACGTCGGAGATCCTGTCCTGGCGCCAGGTCAACCTGGTGCGGCTCAGCGACGATCTTTCGACCATCGTGCCGAACGTCGCCAAATCGTGGAGCTGGAGCGACGACCGCAAGTCGATCACCTTCATGCTGCGCAAGGGTCATCGCTGGTCGGACGGCAAGCCGTTCACGACCGACGACGTGGTCTTCTATTTCGAAGACCTGGTCAAGAACAAGGACCTGCACCCGACCACGCCGGCGGTGTGGATGGCCGGCGGCAAGCCGGTCGAGGTCGAGAAGATCGACGACGTCGCCTTCAGGCTCACGTTCGGCGCGCCGGTGCCCGGCCTGCTGCACTACCTGGCGACGGGCGGATCCTTCTTCGCCGCCTACGCGCCGAAGCACTACTACACGCCGTATCACATCAAGTACAACCCGAAGGCCGAAGAGGAGGCGAAGGCCGCCGGCGCCGAGAACTGGGTCAAGCGCTTCAAGCAGCTCTGGGACCGGTGGAAGGACGCCGAGACGATCAACCCGGCCGCGGTCAAGCGCCCGACGCTCGAGAGCCACGTGCTGGAGGTCGAAACCAACACGCAGCGCCGCGCCTTCATCGCCAATCCCTACTACTTCAAGGTCGACACGGCGGGGAACTAGCTGCCCTATATCGACCGCCACAACGAGCGCTTCCTCAACAAGGAAGTGGCCATGCTGGCGATCCTCAACGGCGAAGTCGACCAGAAGGCGCAGGGCGTCGACCTCGAGAACTACCCGCTGCTCAAGGAGAACGAGGCAAAGGGCGGGTATCGCCTGTCGATGCCGCCCGGCCAATCGGGCGACCCGATCGCGTTCAACGTCACGCACACCGACCCGGCGCTGCGCGCGATCTTCGCCGATGTGCGCTTCCGCCAGGCGATGTCGCTCGCGCTCAACCGCGCGGAGATGAACGAGACGCTGTGGTTCGGCCTGGGCAAGCCGCAGCAGGCGCTGCCGCTCGGCGTGCCGTTCACGACCGACGCCGACCGCAACTACATGATCCAGTACGACCCGAAGAAGGCGAACCAGCTGCTGGACCAGATGGGCCTGAGGCGCGGCGCCAACAACATGCGCATGCGTCCCGACGGCAAGCCGCTGACGCTTCTTTGGGAGTACTCCTCGCAGTTCGCCTCGCCGGGCTACGTGCAGCTGGTGCAGGGCTATTGGCGCGCCGTCGGCGTGGAGGTGAACCTGAAGGAGATCACCACGCAGCTCACACGCCAGAAGGCGCTGGCGGGCGACGCCGACATCAACATGGAATGGGACGTGCCGTTCGAGCCCAACCTGATCAGCCAGCCCGAGCTCTACACGCCGCCCTACCGCAACTCGTCGCCGCTGTTCGGCGCGGCCTGGCGCCAGTGGCACCTGAGCAAGGGCGAGAAGGGCGAGGAGCCGCCGGCCTGGGCCAAGCGCCTCTACGCGCTGGAGGCCGAATGGCGCAGCGTGGTGCCGCGCAGCCCGCGCTACATGGAGATCGGCCGCGAGATGGTGAAGATCAACCTCGAGAACATGGCCATCATCGGCACGATCGCCGACCTGCCGGGCCCGACGGTCGTGTCGAAGAAGCTGGCCAACGTGCGCGACTGGACGGTGCAGCACTACAACTTCGCCCGCACCTATCCGTTCCGCCCCGATCAGTGGTACTTCAAGGAGTAGGCGTCCTTTAGCAAAGGCACCGCCATGCCGCCGTCCACGATCCCAGCGCCATGATCCGGGTGCTCGCGCAGCGCCTCCTCTACATGGCGCTGACCTTGTGGCTCGTCTCGGTAGTGGCGTTCGTGGTCATCCAGCTGCCGCCGGGCGACTACGCCGAGACCTACCTGACGGAGAAGCAGCAGTCCGGCGCGCAGGTGACCCAGGAAGAACTGGAGAACATGCGCCGGCTGCTCGGCATCGACCGGCCCTGGCACGTGCAGTACCTCGCCTGGTTCACCGGCATCGTGACGCGGGGCGATTTCGGCTACTCGTTCGAGTGGCGCCGGCCGGTGACCGAGGTGATCGCCGAGCGCCTGCCGCTGACGCTCGTGCTGGCCTTCTGCACGCTCGTCTTCATGTATGCCGTGTCGCTGCCGATCGGCATCTATTCGGCGGTGCGGCAGTACTCCGTCGCGGACCACGCCTTCTCGCTGCTCGGCTACATCGGGCTGGCGACGCCGAATTTCCTGCTCGCGCTGGTGTTCATGTATGTCGGCCAGCAGTGGTTCGGCCAGAGCGTCGGCGGCCTGTTCTCGCCGCATCTGGCCGAGGCGCCGTGGAGCTGGGAGAAGTTCGTCGATCTCTGCGCCCATCTGTGGATCCCGATCGTCGTGCTGGGCACGGCCGGCACCGCCAACCTGATCCGCTCGATGCGCGCCCTGCTGCTGGACGAGCTCGGCAAGATGTACGTGACGGCCGCGCGCGCCGCGGGCCTGTCGCCGCTCAGGCTGCTGCTGAAATATCCGGTGCGCATGGCCATCAACCCGATCGTCGCGACCTTGGGATGGCGGCTGACCTTCGTCATCTCCGGCGCGCCGATCATCGGCGTGGTCATGGCGCTGCCGGATACCGGCCCCTTGTTCCTGCACGCGCTGCTCAACCAGGACATGCAGCTGGCCGGCGCCATGGTGTTCATCTACTGCGCACTGACGATCCTCGGCACCTTCGTCTCCGACCTGCTGCTGGTGCTGGTCGATCCGCGCATCAAGATGTCCTGACGCCGCCATGGTCGCCGCCGCAACGCCCGCCGCGTCCCGTATCAAGCGTCCCGACGTCGCCTCGCAGTGGCAGCTGATGTGGTGGCGGTTCCGGCGCCATCACATGGCGATCCTCGGCGTCACCGTGCTGGCGGCCTTCGCTCTGGCAGCACTGCTGGCGGAGTTCCTGGCGCCCTACGCGCCGGCCAAGCGCAACCCGCGCTACCTCTCCGGCCCGCCGATGGTCGTGCACGTGGTCGACCAGGCGGGCGGCCTCGCCGCGCCCTATGTCCACGCGCGCAGCAGCAAGCGCGACCCGGTGACGCTCAGGCAGATCCCGGTGGTCGACGAGACGCGGCCGTGGACGCTTCGCTTCTTCGTGCGCGGCGATCCCTATCATTTCTGGGGTCTGGTCGAGACCGACCTGCACCTTTTCGGCGTGGAGAACGGCTTCATCCACCTTTTCGGCACCGACCATCTCGGCCGCGACCTGTTCGCCCGCTGCATGTACGCGACGCGCATCTCGCTGTCGGTCGCGGTGGTCGGCGTGCTGGTGTCGTTCGTGCTGGGCGCGGTGATCGGCGGCATCGCCGGCTATTTCGGCGGCGCCATCGACATGTTCGTGATGCGGCTGATCGAGTTCATCCGCTCGGTCCCGACCCTGCCCCTGTGGCTGTCGCTGACGGCGGCGCTGCCGCGCGACTGGACCTCGCTGCAGATCTACATCGCCGTCACCGTGATCCTCGGCCTGCTCGGCTGGACGCACCTGGCGCGCACGGTGCGCAGCAAGCTGCTGGCCCTGCGCGAGGAGGACTTCGTCGTCGCCGCGCGCCTGGCCGGCTGCACCGACTCGCGGCTGATCGGGCGGCACCTGCTGCCGGCGTTCCTCAGCTACCTGATCGTCGACCTGACCATCTCGTTCCCCGAGATCCTGCTGGCCGAGACCGCGCTCAGCTTCCTGGGCCTCGGCCTGCGCGAGCCGGTCGAGAGCTGGGGCGTGCTGCTCTACGCCGCGCAGAACATCCGGTCGATCGCGCACATGCCGTGGCTCCTGATCCCCGGCCTGTTCGTCATCGTCGCCGCGCTCGCCTTCAACTTTGTCGGCGACGGCATGCGCGACGCCGCGGATCCGTACGCCAAATAGCGCCGTGACCGACCAGCCGCGGAATCTCCTCGACATCCGCGACCTGCGCATCGAGCTCGCGGTCGAGGGCGGGCGCGTGCCCGTGATCGACGGCGTCAGCCTGTCGCTCGAGCCCGGCCGCGTGCTGGCGATCGTCGGCGAGAGCGGCTCGGGCAAGAGCGTGACGGCGCAGGCGATCCTGCGCCTGCTGCCGCGGTCGATGCCGATCACCGGCGGGCGCATCCTGTTCCGGCCCGACCCGGCAGCGCAGGCGATCGACCTGGCGGCGGTCGAGCCGGACGGCAAGACGATCCAGGCGATCCGGGGCGACCGCATCGCCATGGTGTTCCAGGAGCCGATGAGCTCGTTCTCGCCGGTGCACACGATCGGCGCGCAGATCGGCGACGTGCTGCGCCTGCATCGCGGCATGAGCGGCGAGGGGCTGCGCGCGCGCATGGCCGAGCTGCTCGGCAAGGTCGGAATCCCGGACGCGGCGCGCGCCATCGACCGCTACCCGCACGAATTCTCGGGCGGCATGCGGCAGCGGGCGATGATCGCCAAGGCGCTCGCCTGCAATCCGGCGCTGCTGATCGCCGACGAGCCGACCACGGCGCTGGACGTCACGATCCAGGCTCAGGTGCTCGACCTGATGCGCGGCCTGAAGGCCGAATACCGCATGGCGATGATCTTCATCACGCACGACCTCGGCATCGTCGCGCAGATGGCCGACGACGTGGCGATCATGTACACGGGCCGCATCGTCGAGCAGGGGGCGGTGCGCGCCATATTCCGCCAGCCGCAGCATCCCTACACGCGCGATCTGCTGCGCGCCGTGCCGCGGCTGGGCGGCGCCGGCGGGTGGCGCGCGCTGAAGCCGATCCAGGGCAGCGTGCCCAACCTGTTCGGCATGCCCAACGGCTGCACCTTCCATCCGCGCTGCGCCCGCTTCGTGCCCGGGCGCTGCGACGCGGCGTTCCCCGGCGTCGCCACGGTCGGGCCGGGTCACACGGTGCGCTGCCATCTTTTCGAACCCGCCGCGGAGAACGCGGCGTGACGCCGCTGATCGAACTCGACGGCGTCAAGGTGCACTACGGCGTGCGCAAGGGTCTGTTCGCGCGCCGCCTCGTCAGCACGGTGCGCGCCGTGGACGGCGTTTCGCTCGAGATCGCGCGCGGCGAGACTCTGGGCCTGGTCGGCGAGAGCGGTTCGGGCAAGACCACGCTGGGCCGCGCGATCCTGCGCGTGGTCGAGCCGACCGACGGCCGCATCCTGTTCCACCGCGACGGCCGACCGGTCGACCTGCGCGCGCTCGACCGCGACGCGATGCGCCGGATGTGGCGGCACATGCAGCTGATCTTCCAGGACCCCTACGCGTCCCTGAATCCGCGCATGACCGTCAGCGACATCATCGCCGAGCCACTGATCGCCAACCGCGTCGGCAGCGCTGCCGAGATCGCCGACCGCGTCGCCGACATGGTGCGGCGCGTGGGCCTCGCGCTCGAGCATCTTGGTCGCTACCCGCACGCCTTCAGCGGCGGCCAGCGCCAGCGCATCGCCATCGCTCGCGCGCTGGTGCTGCGGCCTGAGTTCATCGTCTGCGACGAGCCGGTCTCGGCGCTCGACGTGTCGATCCAGGCACAGATCCTGAACCTCCTGAAGGAGCTGCAGGAGGAGCTGGGCCTGACCTACCTGTTCATCGCCCACGACCTGGCCGCGGTCTCCTATGTCAGCGACCGCGTCGCCGTCATGTATCTGGGCCAGATCGTCGAGCTGGCGCCGACCCAGCGGCTCTACTACGCGCCGCGCCATCCCTATACCGAGGCGCTCATGTCGGCGATCCCGGTCGCCGATCCCGACCGCGTGCTCCGGCCGCAGCTGCTGCCGGGCGAGCGGCCCGATCCGGCCAATCCGCCATCCGGATGCCGCTTCCACACGCGCTGCCCCCATGCCGACGCAACCTGCCGGCGCGAGATGCCGGCGCTGGTCGAGCGCGCGGCCGGCCATTTCGTCGCCTGCCATCACGCCGACCGCCTCACGCTGCGCGGTGCCGCCGTCGATCCCGCGGCTGCGGCGCCGGAGCCCGCCTCCGCAACGATGTAGGAAGCAGATGTACAACGTCCTGCTGATCACCGCCGACCAGTGGCGCGCCGAATGCCTGTCGGCACTCGGCCATCCGACCGTGAAGACGCCGCATCTCGACGCGCTGGCGGCCGAGGGCACGCTGTTCCGCAACCACTTCGGGCAGTGCGCCCCGTGCGGGCCGAGCCGCGCCTCGCTGCTCACCGGGCTCTACATGATGAACCACCGCTCGGTGCGCAACGGCACGCCGCTCGACGCGCGGTTCACGACCGTCGCGCTGGAGATGCGCAAGCTCGGCTACGACCCGGCACTGATCGGCTACACCGACACCGCGCTCGACCCGCGCGGGCGCGACCGCAACGACCCGGTCCTCAAGACCTATGCCGGCACCCTGCCGGGGTTCACGCAGATCGTTCCCGGCAGCGAAACCGGAGCGGCGTGGCGACGGCACCTGGCCAAGAAGGGCTACGACCTGCCGTTGGCGGGGGACGAAGTCTACGAGCCGGTCAGGAACTATGCGCGCGGCCCCGGCTGGGGGCCGACCTTCGCGCCGGCCGCGTTCACGGCGCAGGACAGCGACACCGCCTTCGAGACCGACGCCGCGATCGACTACGTAAGCCACGAGAAGAAGCCGTGGTTCCTGCACCTGAGCCTGCTCCGGCCGCATCCGCCCTTCGTCGCGCCCGAGCCCTACAACGCGATGTACGACCCGGCGACGGTGCCCGGGTTCAAGGGGCTGGCCTCGCGCGACGAGGAGGCGCGCCAGCACCCGTACATGGCCTACATGATGCGCGACTTCCGCGACCACAAGCGCGACGGCCACGCGCCGGGCCTGCACCGCCCGGAGGAGCGCGCCATGCGCCAACTGCGCGCCACCTATTACGGGCTGATGAGCGAAGTCGACCATCACATCGGCCGGCTGATGGCGGCGCTGCGCAAGGCCGGCGCCGACGAGCGCACGCTGGTGGTCTTCACGACGGATCACGGCGAGCAGCTTTGGGACCACTGGGCGCTGGGCAAGGAGTTCTATTTCGACCAGAGCTACCACATCCCGCTGATCGTCCGCCCGCCCGCCGCCGAGCGCGGCAGCGCGCGCGGCCGCGTGGTCGAGGCATTCACCGAGAGCGTCGACGTCATGCCGACGATCCTCGACTGCCTGGGCGCCGCACCGCCGGTGCAGTGCGACGGCGCCTCGCTCAAGCCCTGGCTTGCCGGCACGACGCCGGCGTCCTGGCGCGACGCCGTGTTCTACGAGCTGGATTTCCGCGATACCGCCGACGGCGCGCCCGAGCGCGAGCTCGGCATCTCGCTCGACGAATGCGCGCTCGCTGCGGTGCGCGACCGCCGGTACAAGTACGTGCATTTCTCCGCGCTGCCGCCGCTGCTGTTCGATCTCGCCAACGACCCGGAGGAGCGGCGCAACTGCCTGGACGATCCTCGCCATGCGCCGGCGGCGCTGCGCATGGCGCAGAAGATGCTGACCTGGCGCCTGGCCATGGCGGATCGCGCCATGACCGGCATGAAGCTTTCGTCCAAGGGCCTGCTGGAATGCCCGTCCGAGCGGCGGATCGCCGCCGCGCGCTTCCGACCGGCGCTAGCCGGCGGATGAAGATCGCTGCCGTCCGCGCCACCGACGTGGCCGTGCCGGTGCGCCATCGCCGGCTGCGGCAGTGGTATCGACGCACGCACGTGAAGCGCACGATCGTCGAGGTGGAGACGGACGCCAGCGTCGCCGGGGTCGGCGAGACGCGCGGGCGCTGGTCGGCAACGACGATCAACGAGCGGCTGCGGCCGAAGCTCGTGGGCCTCGACCCGCTCGACCGCGCCGCGGCGCGCGCGCGCTGCGTGGAGGAGCACCCGGATTTCGGCCATCCCGAGGACACCGCGGACCTGATCGCCTTCGCCGGCGTCGAGCTGGCGCTGTGGGACATCGCCGGCAAGGCGGCCGGCCTGCCGGTCTACGACCTGCTGGGAGGCAAGCTGCGCGATGCCGCCGCCTTCGCGGCCTACGGCTATCCGGTCGATCCCGACAGCGGCGCCGCGGAATCGCAAATCCCCGCGCTGCTGGCCGATATGGCGGCGGAGGCGGTGGCGGAAAGCGGTGCCACGCTGTTCGAGTTCAAGATCGCCCGGCATTCGGTCGACGTCGACGTCGCCACGGTCCGCGCCATGCGGGCGGCCCTGGGGCCGGCCGTCGCCATCCACGTCGACGCGAACATGGGCTACGGCGACGACGAGGCGCGGCGGTTCCTCGCCGGCGTTGCGCCGGCCGGGCTCGGCAATTTCGAGGAGCCGGTCGCGAGCCTGGCCGGCATGGAGGCGCTGCGCCGCGAATTCGGCGTGCCGGTCTCGACCCATTGCATCCTGGTCGAGGCGGTTGCCCGCTTCCCCGCCATCGACGCGGTCGTCAGCGACCTGCCGCTGCAGGGCGGCATCGACGGCACGCGGGCGCTGATGCGCGCGGTCGCCGCGGCCGGGCGCGGCTTCTGGCTGCGCTCGACCTGGGAGCTCGGCATCTCCTGGGCGGCGATGTGCCATCTTGGCGTCGCCTGCCGCGAGATCACGCGCGGCGCGCAGGGGTTGCTCGACCTCGTGGGCGACGACCTGGTCCTGGGAGAGCCCTGGTCCGTGCGCAACGGCGGCGTCGTTCCACCGCCCAAGCCCGGCCTCGGCGTCGAGCTCGATCGCGCCGCGCTGGCGCGCTACGCGACCGGACCGTCGGCCTGAGGCGCCAATCGCATCTACAACGCCAGCTTCTCGACCGAGCCGTTCAGCGCCATGATGCCGCTCTCGCAGCCGAGCGCGGGATGGCGCTTCTTCACCGCGGCGGCGAAAGCCTTGTGCACCATGAGATGCGTCCTGCGCTCGGCTTCGGGCGTGGCGACCGCCGTTTCACCGTAGGCGATCTTGACCGCGCCGCAGTCGATGTGGGTCAGGCCGAACACGCGCTTGATCTTGTGCAGCTTGATCGTGGCGTCGAGGTTCTCCCAGATCGCCGGCTGCCACGCCTTGAGCGCCGGCGCCACGGCCGCGACCGGACCGCCGGCGAGCACGACCTGGCTGTACTGGCCGCGCAGCTTGTTGGCTTGCATGTACTCGTGCACGTCGTGCACCAGGCGCGGATCCATGCAGGACAGCAGCATGAGCTCCGATTGGGCGTAGGCGGCGTCGGCCATGGCCGGCATGAGCAGGGCGAGCCCGGCGGCGCCCGCGCCCGTCGCGAGGAAGCGCCGGCGCGAGAACAGGCCGGCGGTCGTGGCGAGGCAATTGCAGCCCGCGCCGTGCGGATGCTGGATCGTCATGAGAATCCCCCTTCCCTGGCAGAAACCCGATCCTAGGCGTGCACGCGCCCGGCCACAATCACTCCGGCATGCCCGCCGCGAGCCAGGCGCGATAGTCGGCGGTGGCCTTGTCGTTGGGCGGGTAGAGCCCGTCGATCGTGCGACCGCGCTTGACCTCGCGCAGCACGAAGCGCTCGACGCGCTCCTGCTCGAAGGCGTCGCGCGCCAGCTCGTCGGCCATGTGGCGCGGGATGACGACGGCGCCGTCGAGGTCGGTGGCGACGATGTCGCCCTGGAACACGGCGACGCCGCCGCAGCCGATCGGCAGGCCGACATCGATCGGCATGATCTCGTTCATGCTGGCGGGCGCCGCGGCGCCGGCGCACAACACCGGCAGGCCGACCGAGGCGATGCCGACGACGTCGCGCATCGGCCCGTCGCTGACCACGCCGGCCACGCCGCGATGCTTGAGCCTGGCCACCAGGATGTCGCCGAGCGAGCCGCAATTCGCGGCGCCGCCCGAGTCGATCACCATCACCGAGCCGGGCGGCGCCTGCTCGACCGCCATGCGGTGCGGCAAGAGCGTGCCGGCCTTGGGCGGGCCGGACAGGTCCTCGCGCATCGGGATGAAGCGCAGCGTGTAGGCAGGACCGACGCAGCGCGCCTGGGCCGGGTCGAGCGGCCGCGCCTTCCGGATCGCGCCCTGGCGCAGGCCGCGCTTCAGGAGCTGCATGGTGATCGTGGCGGTGCTGACCTGCTTCAGCTTCTCGATCGTATCGGCGGTCAGCGGCACGTCGGCGCCCGCCTTCTTCTGCTCGCTCATCGGTTGGTTTCCGGAAGGTCAGAGATGGGCTTGCGACGCGGCCTGGCAGGCCGAGAGCGCCGCCGAGAGCTGGGCCGTCACGCCGAGGCGGCCGGGGGCGAAGGACTCGTCGAGCACGGCGGTGCCGATGGTGAAGGCATTGGCGCCGGCCTCGGCGAGCGCGGCGACACGCTCGGGCGAGTTCACGCTGCCGGCGACGATGAGCCACGCCTCGCCGAGCGCCGCGCGCGCGGCGCGCACGAGATCGAGCGGGTTGGCTTCGGTCGCGCGATAGGCCAGGAGGTCGACGCCGGCGCAGGCCTTGGCGAGATAGTCGCGGCAATGCCGCGCCACGTCGCCGGGGCTGCCGCGCAGCCTGGTCGGATGGCCCTCGGGAAAGCCGGCGAAGGGATAGTATTGGATCGCGCTGCCGGCCAGCATCGCCTGCACGTCGTCGACATGGGTGCCGCCCAGGAGGCAATCGACGCCGATCTCGGCCGCGGCCTTGGCCGAGCGCAGCTCGGCATCGCGCGAGGTGCTGACCACTTCCATGTAGCTGATGGCGCCCATCGCCTTGATGCGCGCATGCAGCTCGCGCAGGGTCGCGAGCGGCACGCCCACGTCCTTGAACCCGACATGCCTGAGCCCGAGCGGCTGGATCTCGTCGACCAGCGCCAGGCAGTTCGCCACGGTGCGGTCGTCGCGCGTCAGCATGAAGATGAAGTCCATCGGCCTCGCGCCTCCCCTTTTCGGGAAGGGTAGCAGGCGGCGGCGACGCTGGGAACCGCGCGGCGGGCGGTCGGGAGGTCAGCCCTCGAGCTCTTCGTACACCTTGCGCGCGATGCCGAGCAGGTCGTCGCGCGGCATCTGGCTCGAGATCGCGTAGCCCCTGGAGCCGTCGATCCAATAGAACACGCCGACGCCGCCGTCGTCCTGGCCGAACTGGAACGCGGTCTCGCGATTGCCGGTGAGGTCGTTGCGGATATAGAGCGTCAGGCGGCGGCCTTGCGCATCCTCGTACATGAACTGGCAGGCGACGCCGCGGTCGGTCGGCAGCAGCCGCCCGCCCATCAGCTTGAAGCCGGCGGACTGCAGGTCGGGCGTCTTGAGCGGCATGCGCAGGCGGTTGCTGAGCCAGCGCACGAGATGCTCCTCGTCGGCGCGCACCTCGACCGGATGGCGCACCTCGGCGACGTAGATGCGGTGCGCGCGGGCCGCAGGCCGGACCATCGCCGTCTGCTCTTGCCGACTCGCCTGCATGGCGTCGCGCGCATACCAGCCGCCGGCGGCGCCCGCCAGCAGCAGCGCCAGCGCAGCGGCGGCCTGCATCGCGGCCCTGTGCCACGGCGTCCCGCGCACGCCGCCCCGTGCGCGCCGGCTGAGGCGCTCGGGCACGGGCTCGGACAGCACCGGGTCGAACAGCGCGTGCAGGCCGGTGTTGATGCGCTGGTAGGCGGCGACGCACTCGACCTCCGGCCGGCCCGCGAGCGCGGCCTGGACCTCGGCCGCGCGCGCGGAATCGAGCCGCCCATCGGCCAGCGCGTGCAGGTCGTCCGGCGGGACCGGGCGGCGCTCGTCGCTCATTTCACTCTCCTGAGCGCCGGCAGCGCCTCGCCCGCCATCAGGCGGCGCAGGCGCTCGCGGCCACGGTGCAGGCGCGACATCACGGTGCCGATCGGCAGGTCTAGCACCGCCGCGACCTCGTCGTATCGCAGCTGCTCGAGCCCGACCAGCAGCACCACGGCGCGCTGCTCCTCCGGCAGCGCCGCCAGCGCGTCGCGCAGCGCGCCCAACTCCAGCCGCTCGTCCTGGGCCGGCGCCACGGCTGGCGGCGGCAGCGCGTCCTCGATCGGGTCGTGACGCGGGCGCCGCTTGGCCTTGCGCACCGCGTTGGCGTTGAGGTTGTGCATGATGGTGAACAGCCAAGCCCGGATGTTGCCGTCGCGGCGCCACAGGCCGAGGCGCGCCCACGCCCGCTCCAGGCAGTCCTGGACCAGGTCGTCGGCGCGATCGCGATCGCCGACCAGCGCCAGGGCGTAGCGGCGCAGGTGCGGTATCTGATCGATGACCATCCGGTCCAGATCGTCGTCCGCCACGATGCGTCCCTTGACCCTTCCATCGGCCGCGGACACCGCAACCACACGAACACTTCCGCGCGTGTTCTATTCCCGGCGCACGGAATGCGGCCGGCGCGGGTCAGCCTGTCAGGAAATAGCCGAAACCGGAAGGGGGGCGGGGTCGGCCGATGCCGGCAGCGGGGTCAGGCTCGCGGTCGGCTCGCGCCGCCAGCGCCTGACCGTCTCGAGCGCGTGCTTCTCGTCGATCCGGTCGTAGATCATGGCGAGCGGCACCAGGCCGATCGGCATGCCCGCCCCCGGCTGCGCGGTCGGCAGCCGCGTGGTCGCGGCCTGCAGCAGGCGGTAGGCGTCCTGGAACTGCTCGCGCGTGAACCCGGCGGCGCGGCAGGCCACGGCCAGATGGTCGCCGGCGCGGTCCTCGATGATCCGCCGCATCGCGGTGATGCGCAGGCGCATCAGCCGCGCGAACGACGCCTCGAACAGCAGCGGCTCGCCCTGGCGCAGATGGCCGAGCAGCATGTCGGGGGCCGCCTCGTCGGTGTGGGCGCCCGGATGGTCGCCCTCGTGCGCGCGGGCGCGGTCGAGCGCGGCCCGGTCGATGGGGAAGTGGCGCGCGATGTGGTCGCGCAGCGCGGGCGAGACCCAGAGATACAGCCTGGACGCCTGCGCCGCGTCGAGCTCGGGTCGTTCGAGCAGCGGCACGCGATAGGCGATCACCTCGCGCGAGCGCTCGACCAGCGCCGACAGCGTCGCCGGCGCGATCTTGGCGTCGCGGTTCTCGAGCATCGCCGCGACCGAGGCGGGCACACCGTGCTCGGCGAGCGCCGCCGTCAGCCTGCGCGACAAGCGTTCGCGCCGCGCGATGGCCAGCTGCTGCTCCAGGTCGCCCATGCGCACGATGCCGATCAGGTCGTCGTCGCTCAGCGCCGTGGTCGTCCGCAGTAGCAGCGCCGCCCGGTCCGGCGGCCCGTTGCGCGCGGCGAGCAGCGCCCGGTCACGTTGCGACACCGAGTCCTGCTGCGTATCGCCGCCGTGATCGATCATCGAACCCAGGGTCATTTCTTGCCCTTGACCTGGCGAAACTGGCCGGCATTCTGCGCGGCCCCGCACCTACGTGGCATTGCGGTCACCCTAGGCGCCGGAACTTACCCGGCACTTAAGCAAGAAAGTTAACAGAAGATGGACGTGGCCACCACCGATGGAATCAATGTGGGATTTGACATGCTTTTTACGTATACTCGGCCGCGGCGCACACGGGACGTCGGTTTGCCATGCAGGTCACCCCGGCAACGCGGCTGTTCAACTACCTGACGGAGTTCACACCGGTCCGTCCGGTGCCGACGCGCGCGCCGCAACCCGCGCCGGGAAGCGCCGCACCGAACGGTCCGGCGCGGGTCGACGGCGCGGGCGCGGCCGAGCCGGTCCGCGCGGCGGCGCCGCGGCAGTCCGCAACGGCCAACCCGATCGCCGCGGATCCGACGCCCGCAGCGCCGGCCGCCGCGCGGCGCGTCCTGCCGCGCGGCTCCCTCGTCAATATCATCGCCTGATCATCGCTGGTGCCGTCTCGCCCGCTTGCCGGCGCGGCCCCGGCAGCCCAGACTGCCCGCATGTCGTCCAGCCCGACCCGAATCCCGCCATTGCAGCAGGGCCGCGGACCGAGCGTGCGGGCCGTGCCGGAAGGCGACACGCATGAGCGGCTGATCTGCCGCGAATGCGGCTTCATCCACTACGACAACCCGAAGATCGTCGTCGGCTCGGTGATCGCGGTGGGCGAGCGGGTATTGCTGTGCCGGCGCGCGATCCATCCGCGCAAGGGCTACTGGACGCTGCCGGCTGGCTATCTCGAGCTCAACGAGAGCGCCAGCGACGGCGCCATGCGCGAGGCCTGGGAGGAAGCGCGGGCGCGCATCGCGCTCGACGGGCTGCTCGCGGTCTACAGCATCCCCCGCATCAGCCAGGTGCAGCTGATCTATCGCGCGCGCCTGGCCGAGCCCGGCTTCGCAGCCGGGCCGGAGAGCGAGGAAGTGGCGCTGTTCGACTGGACATCGATCCCGTGGCAAGACCTCGCCTTTCCTTCGGTGCACTGGGCACTCGGCCATTTCGGCGAGACGCGCGGCCAGGCGGTGTTCGCGCCGCGCGGCAACCCCGCGGGCGAGCCCGGGGCAGACCGGATACCGGCAGGGCCGCGGCTATAGGTTCACGATCACCGCCCCGATCGCGACGACGACGGCGGCGACGGCGCGGCGGCGGCCCATCGGCTCGCCGAGGAAGGCGGCGCCGATCAGCGCGGCGAACACGACCGAGGTCTCGCGCAGCGCCGCGATCGGCGCGATCGCGCCCAGGCTCAGGGCCCACAGCATCATCGCGTAGGAAGCGGCGACCACGAGCCCGGCCAGGGCCTGGCGCGGCAGCTCGCGCCAGGGCAGCGTCTTAAGTCCGCCCCAGCGGATCAGGAGCGCGAACGGCAGCAGCACCAGCGCCTCGAACAGGTTGATCCAGACGATATAGCCGAGCGTGGAGTTGGCGCGATGCAGGCCGACGAAATCCACCGCGGTGGCGGAGCCGATCATGACCGCGGTCAGCACGGCGGAGCCGATCGCCATGGCGCCGCGCCGCGTCAGCAGGCTGCGGTCGGCGGCGATGGCGAACAGGCCCGCCGCCACGATCGCGACGCCGACGAGCCGTGCCGGCGACAGCTCTTCATCGAGCAAGAACAACGCGACCGCGGCGACGACGATCGGCGTGCCGCCGCGCGCGATCGGATAGACCTGGTTGAGGTCGCCGAAGCGGTAGGCGATCAGCAGGAAGCCGTAATAGGCCATGTGCAGCGCGACCGATGCGGCCATGTAGGGCCACGCCGCCAGCGCCGGCGGCGTGACGCTGCGCATGAGGCCGAGGCAGATCAGCGCCGGCACCAGCGTGCCGACCGTGGTCGCCATCAGCCGGTCGGCGCTCGACTTGACCACCGCGCCCCAGCACGCGTGCAGGAGAGCCGAGACCAGCACGAGGGCGACCAGCTCGGCATGCATCGCGGCCCCCGGGTTCGGGCTACTCCGCCAGGCCCAGCAGCGCGCGCGCGAATTGGGTGGCGTCGAACGGGCGCAGGTCGTCGGCGCCCTCGCCGACGCCAACGGCGTGCACCGGCAGGCCGAAGCGCCTGACCAGCGCCACCAGCACGCCGCCGCGCGCCGTGCCGTCGAGCTTGGTCAAGACGAGGCCGGTGACGTTGACCATCTCCTTGAACGCCTCGACCTGCTGCAGCGCGTTCTGGCCGATGCCGGCGTCGAGCACGAGCACGACCGAATGCGGCGCGCTCGGGTCGACCTTGGCCAGCACGCGGGTCATCTTCTGCAGCTGCGCCATCAGGTCGGCCTTGTTGTGCAGCCGCCCGGCCGTGTCGATCAGCAGCAGGTCGGCGCCGTCGCGCCGGGCCTGCTCCAGCGCCGAGAAGGCGAGGCCGGCGGCATCGGCGTTGGGCGCGCCGGCCACGACCGGCGCGCCGGTGCGCGCCCCCCAGATCCTCAGCTGCTCGACCGCCGCGGCGCGGAACGTGTCGCCGGCGACCAGCACCACGCGCCTGCCTTCGTCGCGGTGAAGCTTGGCGAGCTTGCCGATGGTCGTGGTCTTGCCGCTGCCGTTGACGCCGACGACGAGCACGACATGCGGCTTCCTGGACCGATCGGGCGCGAGCGCCCGCGCCGCCGGCGCGAGGATCGCGGCGATCTCCTGCGCCAGGGCCTCGCGCACCTCGCGCTCGCCGACGTCCTTGTCGAAACGGTCCCTGGCGATGCGCTGGGCCAGCTCGTGCGCCGTGGCGGGGCCGAGATCGGCCGCGATCAAGAGCTCCTCGAGTTCGGCCAGCGCCGCCGCGTCGAGCCGGCGCCTGGTGAGGATGCCGCTCAAGCCCTCGTTCAGCCGGGACGAGCTGCGCTTGAGGCCTGCGGCGAGCCGCTTGAGCCAGCCGCCCCCGGACGATTCGGTGACGCTCACGCCGCTTGTCGCGCGACCGGCCGGCCGATCAGGCCGCCCTGTCCATCGCCATCCAGCCTGACCGCGATCACGGCGCCCGGCGCGTGGCCGCCCGCATCCAGCCGCACCGGCGTGTAGTCCTCCGCGCGCGCCAGGTCCGTGCGCTCGACCAGGACACGGTCGAGCGTGCCCGTGCGGCGCGCCAGGTGACGGGCGAGCGCCGCATCGCCGGCCTGGCGCAGGCGCGCTGCGCGGGCGCGCGCTTCGACGGGCGGCACCTGCGGCATGCGCGCGGCCGGTGTGCCTTCGCGCGGCGAATAGGGAAAGACATGCAGGAAGGTCAGGTCGCATTCGTCGACCAGCGCCAAGGTGCTCTCGAACATCGCCTCGGTCTCGGTCGGGAAGCCGGCGATCAGGTCGGCGCCGAAGGCGATTCCGGGCCTCAGGCGCCGCGCCCGTTCGCACACCGCGACCAGGTCGGCGCGTGCATGCCGCCGCTTCATGCGCTTCAGCACCAGGTCGTCGCCGGCCTGGGCCGAGAGGTGCAGATGCGGCATCAGCCGCTTCTCCTCGGCAATCAGCCGCCATAGCGCGTCGTCGATCTCGACCGGGTCGACCGAGCTCAAGCGCAGCCGCTCGAGCCCGGGCACCAGCGCCAGGAGGCGGCGCGCGAGCTGGCCGAGGCCGGGCCTGCCCGGCAGGTCGCCGCCATAGGCGGTCAGGTCGACGCCGGTCAGCACGATCTCGCGATAGCCGGCGGCGACGAAGGCGCGCGCCTGCTCGACCACCGCGCCCGCGGGCACGCTGCGGCTGTTGCCGCGGCCATAGGGGATGATGCAGAAGGTGCAGCGATGGTCGCAGCCCTGCTGCACCTGCAGGAAGGCGCGCGCGCGGTCGTCGAAGCCGTGCAGCAGGTGCGACGCGGTCTCCTCGAGCGCCATGATGTCGCCGACGGCGACCCGTTCGGCGCGGTCCGGCGCCAGCGCGGTCGGCATCATCTTCTCGGCGTTGCCGATCACGCGGTCGACCTCGGGCATGGCGGCGAAGCGCTCGGGCGCGATCTGGGCGGCGCAGCCGGTGACGACGATGGTGGCGTCCGGCCGCTCGCGGCGCGCCTTGCGGATGGCCTGGCGCGCCTGGCGCTCGGCCTCCGCGGTCACCGCGCAGGTGTTGACGATCACCGCGTTCTCGAGGCCGGCGTTGACGGCGAGGTCGCGCATGACCGCCGACTCGTAGGCGTTCAGGCGGCAGCCGAAGGTGACGACCTTGGTATCCGGCTTGCGCGCGCTCATGACATGCGGGACCGGGGCCGCGCCTCAGGCCAGGAGCGAGCGGTCGAGCGTGCCCGTGAAGCTCACCGTGACCGGGCCGGTCATCAGCACGTGCCCGTCCGCGCGCCATTCGACGCCGAGCGTGCCGCCGTCGAGGATCACGTCGGCGCGGCGCGGCACCAGCCCGCGCCGGCTGGCCGCGACCAGCGCGGCGCAGGCGCCGGTGCCGCAGGCCATGGTGATGCCGACGCCGCGCTCCCACACGCGCATGCGCAGTCGCGGCCGGCCGTCCTGTTCCGCGAGAACCTGCACGATCTCGATGTTGGCGCGCTCGGGGAACATCGGGTCGTGCTCGAGACGCGGCCCGAGCGTGCGCAGATCGATCGCCTCGACATTGGCGACGAAGAACACCGCGTGCGGATTGCCCATGTTGACGCAGACGGCGTCGGACAGCATGCCGGCATGGACGGGCACGTGATTGGTGTCGTGGGCTCCGGCGAGCGGGATCGCCTGCCAGTCGAGCCGTGCCACGCCCATGTCGACCGTGACCTGGCCGCCGGTCGCGCCGACGGCATCGAGCAGGCCGGCCCTGGTCTCGACCACCACGCGGTCGGTCGACCTCTCCCGCATCACCAGCGCGGCGACGCAGCGCGTGCCGTTGCCGCAGGCCGAGACCTCGCTGCCGTCGCTGTTGTAGATGCGCATGAACACGTCGGCCGCGGCGTCGGTCGGCGGTTCGAGCACGAAGAGCTGGTCGCAGCCGACGCCGATGCGCCGGTCGGCGATGGCGCGCACCTGCCGGTCGGTCAGCGCGAGCCTGCGCCGGCGCGCGTCGAGCACGACGAAATCGTTGCCGAGCCCGTGCATCTTGACGAACTCGAGCTCGGCGCCGCCGGACGAAGCGGGCACAGCGGCGCGCGCCTCGCTGATGGATGCGACCTTGGACATCACGGTTATATAGGCCCGGGGTGGTGCCCGGGACAAGCCGCGGGAGGCGGCGACGGAATCAAGCTTCCTTGGGCTGGCGGTGCAGGCCGCGGATGAAGGTCAGGAGCCGCTTGCGCAAGCGCGGGCTGCCGATCGTGTAGTAGGCCTCGAGCAGATCCTGCGTCTCGCGCGTCCCCATCAGGTCGGGCGAGAACATGTCGCGCTCCTCGGCCAGCGCCTTCCTGTTGGCCATCGCCTTGATCGGCGGCTGCGGCGGCAGGTCGTCGAAGAAGAAGGAAACCGGCACGTCGAGCACCTTGCTCAGCTCGAACATGCGGCTGGCGCCGATCCGGTTCGTTCCTCGTTCGTTCTTCTGGATCTGCTGGAAGCTCACGCCGACGGCCTCGGCCAGGCTTTTCTGGCTCATGCCGAGCTGCACGCGCCGCTCGCGCACGCGCTTGCCGACGTGGACGTCGATGGAGTCACCGGCTGGTCTGCGGCTCACCGATACCTTCCTGCGAAATGGTGACTGAAACCTGGCGCGCGCCGCACGCTCGTCTCGCACTGGATAGTAGAAATTTCCCACGCAGTATATGGAATACTTGAGCCCGACGGCAATGGCGAAGTTCCTGATTTGGTTCGATATCGCGCAGTCGGGGCGTCGTCTCACCGCTAAGTCACAGCCCCATCGCCGGCAACGGCCGGATCGGCGGTTCTACCACCGTTGATCGCCGGAGCGGCCGCTGCGCCCGGCCGGGCCGCCGCGGGCGAGCGTGCTTGACGCCCTCCGGCGCGCGCCATAATGTCCGCGCCGCTTCGGGCAGTTCCGATCTGCCAGCGTCCGGCGCCGGAGGATTCTCGGCCGGATGTCCGCCAGTCCGCGAGTGTCGCGCACTGGCGCGTTCTTGTTTGGACCAACGGGTTTCAGCTCCGCCATGTTCGACAGCCTGACCGGCAAACTGGGCGCGATCTTCGAGCGGCTGCGCAAGCGCGCAGCGCTGACGCCGGCCGACGTCGACGAGGCGCTGCGCGAAGTGCGCTTGGCGCTGCTCGAGGCCGACGTGGCGCTGCCGGTGGTCAAGGATTTCATCGCCAAGACGCGCGAGAAGGCGGTCGGCCAGGAGGTCCTGCGCTCGGTCACGCCGGGCCAGATGGTCGTCAAGATCGTGCACGACGAGCTCGTGCGCACGCTGGGCGGCGGCGGCGAGGACGGCACGGGCGACATCGATCTCGCCGCCGTGCCGCCGGTCGTGATCCTGATGGTGGGCCTGCAGGGCTCGGGCAAGACCACGACCACGGCAAAGCTCGGCCTGCGCCTCAGCCAGCGCGACAAGAAGAAGGTCCTGATGGCCTCGCTCGACGTGCAGCGCCCGGCGGCGCAGGAGCAGCTGGCGGTGCTGGGGCAGCAGGCCGAGGTCAAGACCCTGCCGATCGTGCCGGGCCAGCCGCCGGTCGACATCGCCAGGCGCGCGCTGATGGCGGCGCGGCTCGAGGGCTGCGACGTGCTGCTGCTCGACACGGCCGGCCGGCTGGCGATCGACGACGCGCTGATGGCCGAGGTCGCCGCGGTGCGCGACGCGACCCAGCCGCACGAGACGCTGCTGGTCGCCGACGCGATGACCGGCCAGGACGCGGTCAACGTCGCGCGCGGCTTCAACGAGAAGGTGGGGCTGACCGGCATCGTTCTGACCCGCGTCGACGGCGACGCGCGCGGGGGCGCCGCGCTGTCGATGCGCGCGGTCACCGGGCGGCCGATCAAGCTGATCGGCGTCGGCGAGAAACTGGACGCGCTGGAGCCGTTCCATCCCGACCGCATCGCCGGCCGCATCCTCGGCATGGGCGACGTGGTCGGCCTGGTGGAGAAGGCGGCCGAGACGATCGAGCGCGAGGACGCCGAGAAGCTGGCGAAGAAGGCCCAGAAGGGCCAGTTCGACATGGACGACCTCGTCGCGCAGCTGCGCCAGCTGCGCAAGATGGGCGGCCTCGGCTCGATGCTCGGCATGCTGCCGGGCATCGGCCAGATGCAGAAGCAGATCGCCGCAGCGAAGATCGACGAGAACCTGCTGCGCCGCCAGGAGGCCATCGTCATGTCGATGACCAAGAAGGAGCGGCGCAACGTCAAGCTGCTCAACGCCTCGCGCCGCCGGCGCATCGCCTCGGGCTCGGGCACCTCGGTCCAGGACGTCAACCGCCTGGTCAAGCAGTTCGAGGACATGACCCGCATGATGAAGCAGATGGGCAAGCTGGGGCAGAAGGGCCTGATGCGTCACGGCCTGCCGGGCCTCGGCCTCGGCCGTCCGCGCTGACCGATCGACACGCCGATTTCACGTCGTCACCACAAGGGAAGCTCGCCAAGATGTCTTTGAAGATCCGACTGGCCCGGGGCGGCGCCAAGAAGCGCCCGTTCTATCGCATCGTCGTCGCCGACTCGCGGAGCCCGCGCGACGGCCGCTTCATCGAGCGCATCGGCTCGTACGACCCGATGCTGCCGAAGGACCACGCCAACCGGCTGGTCATCGTCGAGGACCGGGTGAAGCACTGGCTGGGCGTTGGCGCTAGGCCGTCGGACCGCGTGGCGCGGTTCCTGTTTGAGAAGAATCTCGGACCCAAGCCGGCGATGCCGCAGCAGACCAAGAAAAGCCAGCCGCGCGCCAAGGCGCAGGAGCGCCTCAAGGCGGCCGAGGCGGCCAAGGCCGAGGGCGAGAAGCCGGCGGCGGGCTGAGGCCCGGCGCGTTCAAGGGACCGCAATGCAGGCCACGGGCGTCATGACCGGCGATATGACCGGCGATCGAGGCGACCGACGCAAGCGCCCCGCCGGCGGCAGCGCGGCGCCGCGCGGCCGCGCGGTCTGCGTCGGCATCATCGTCGGTGCCCAGGGCGTGCGTGGCGCGGTCAAGGTGAAGAGCTTCACCGAGAACGCCGAGGACGTCGCCGCCTACGGTCCCTTGCGCGATCAGCCCGGCACGCGGCAGTTCGTGCTGACGCCGATCGGCACCGCGCGCGGCAACGTGCTGGCCGTGGTCGAGGGCATCAGCGACCGCAACGCGGCCGAGGCGCTGCGCGGCACGCGGCTCTATATCGATCGCGACGCCCTGCCGCCGGCCGGAAACGACGAGTTCTACCACGCCGACCTGATCGGCATGACGGCCGAGACGGTCGCGGGCCAGGACCTGGGCACGGTACGCGCGGTCTACAACCACGGCGCCGGCGACGTGATCGAACTCATGCTGCCGGACGGCAGGCTGGCGGCGCTGCCGTTCACCAAGGGCGTGGTGCCCGTGGTCGATCTTCCCCGGCGGCGCCTGGTGATCGACCCGCCCGACGGCGCATTGCCCGAAGGCACGCTGCCGGACGCGGCCGGGCGGAGGACGCCATGAGCGACCAGCGGTGCTGGCGGGCCGTCGTGCTGACGCTGTTCCCGGAGATGTTCCCCGGGCCGCTCGGCCTGTCCCTGGCCGGCCGCGCGCTGGAGCGCGGCCAGTGGTCGCTCGAGGCGCTCGACATCCGCGGCTTCGCGACCGACAGGCACCGCACGGTCGACGACACGCCGTTCGGCGGCGGACCGGGCATGGTGATGCGGCCCGACGTGATCGATGCGGCGATCGAGGCCGCGTCCGCCAAGGGCCGGGACCTGCCGGCGATCTATCTGACGCCGCGCGGCGCGCCGCTGACCCAGGCGCGCGTGCGCGCGCTCGCCGCCGGGCCGGGCGCGGTCGTGCTGTGCGGGCGCTACGAGGGCGTGGACCAGCGCGTGATCGACCGGCGCGGCATCGAGGAGCTGAGCCTCGGCGACTTCGTGCTGTCGGGCGGCGAGCCGGCGGCGATCGCGCTGATCGACGCCTGCGTGCGTCTGCTGCCCGGCGTGGTCGGCCAGCCCGACACGCTGGCGGAAGAGAGCTTCGAGCGGGGATTGCTGGAGTACCCGCATTTCACCCGGCCCGCAGAATGGGCGGGCTTGAGCGTGCCCGAGGTGCTGATCTCGGGCCATCACGAACGGATTCAGGCTTGGCGGCTTGCCGAGGCCGAACGGACGACGCGCGAGCGCCGTCCCGATCTGTGGTCGCGCTACGTCGCCGACCGCGCACAGAGCAGAGGATACGCATCATGACCATCATCGAGAAGCTGAACGAGGAGCAGGTCGCCAAGCTGACCGCGGGCAACAAGGTGCCGGAATTCAAGCCCGGCGACACGCTGCGCGTGAACGTGAAGGTGGTCGAAGGCGAGCGCGAGCGCGTGCAGTCCTTCGAGGGCGTGTGCATCGCGCGCAAGAACGCCGGGCTGAACTCGGCCTTCACCGTGCGCAAGATCAGCTACGGCGAGGGCGTGGAGCGCGTGTTCCCGCTCTTCTCGCCGCGCATCGCCGGGATCGAGGTGGTGCGCCGCGGCGACGTGCGCCGCGCCAAGCTCTATTACCTGCGCGGCCGCACCGGCAAGAGCGCCCGCATCCGCGAGCAGCAGGGCATGGAAGGCGAGGCCGGCCCGGGCGCCGGCGAGGCGCAGGCCGCGGCGCCGGCACAGCCCAAGTCCGAGAAGGCCGAGCGCAAGGCGGAAAAGAAGGCCGCCGAGAAGAAGGCCGGAAAGGCCAAGGCGTGACGCCCGCGGCGCCGAGAGCCGCCGGCATGACGGGCAGCATCTAGGGAGAGACGAGCCATGGCGGCGAAGCCGCGTACCCTGTTCGACAAGATCTGGGACAGCCACGTCGTCTACCGCCAGCCGGACGGGACGTGCGTCCTTTATATCGACCGGCACCTCGTGCACGAGGTCACCAGCCCGCAGGCCTTCGAGGGCCTGCGCATCGCCGGGCGCAAGGTGCGCCGCCCCGACCTGACGCTGGCCGTCGCCGACCACAACGTGCCGACCACGAACCGGGCGGCCGGCATCGACGATCCGGAATCGAAGCTGCAGGTCGAGACGCTGAGCGACAACTGCGCCGCCTTCGGCGTGCCGCTGTTCAAGATGGACGACGTCCGCCAGGGCATCGTGCACGTGATCGGGCCGGAGCAGGGCTTCACCCAGCCGGGCAACACGATCGTCTGCGGCGACAGCCACACGGCGACGCACGGCGCCTTCGGCGCGCTCGCCTTCGGCATCGGCACGTCGGAGGTCGAGCACGTGCTGGCGACGCAGACCCTGCTGCAGAAGCCGGCCAGGAACATGCGCATCACGGTCGACGGCAAGCTGCCGGTCGGCGTGACGGCGAAGGACGTGATTCTGGCGATCATCGGCAGGATCGGCACCGCCGGCGGCACCGGCCACGTGATCGAGTATGCCGGCGAGGCGATCCGCGGCCTGTCAATGGAAGGCCGCATGACGGTCTGCAACATGTCGATCGAGGCCGGCGCCCGCGCCGGGCTGATCGCGCCGGACGAAATCACCTTCGCATACCTGAAGGGCAGGCCGATGTCGCCCAAGGGCGGGGCCTGGGAGCAGGCGGTCCAGTGGTGGAGGACGCTGCCGTCCGATCCCGGCGCGCGCTACGACCGCGAGGTGGCGCTCAGGGCCGCGGACATCGCGCCGCAGGTCACCTGGGGCACCAGCCCCGAGCAGGTGCTGCCGATCACCGGCGCCGTGCCCGATCCGTCGAGCGAGCCGGACGAGATGCGCCGCAACGGCATCAAGCGCGCGCTCGAGTACATGGGGCTCAAGCCCGGCACCAAGATGGCGGAAATCGCCATCGATACGGTGTTCATCGGCAGCTGCACCAACTCGCGCATCGAGGACCTGCGCGACGCCGCGCGCGTGGCCAAGGGCCGCAAGGTGAAGCCGGGCGTGCGCGCGCTGGTCGTGCCGGGCTCGGGCCTGATCAAGCACCAGGCGGAGGAAGAGGGCCTCGACCGCATCTTCACCGAGTCGGGATTCGAGTGGCGCGAGGCCGGGTGCTCGATGTGCCTGGCGATGAATGCCGACAAGCTGCAGCCGGGCGAGCGCTGCGCCTCGACCTCGAACCGCAACTTCGAGGGGCGCCAAGGCTTCGGCGGGCGCACGCACCTGGTGAGCCCGGCCATGGCCGCCGCCGCGGCGCTGACCGGCCACCTGACCGACGTGCGCGAACTGGCGTGAGCGGCGGCGGGGCGATCGCGACCGGGCCGCTTGCGACCGGGTGCCTCATGCGAGCCCAAGCCGCGCCTGATCCGCAGTCCCGGTCGGCCGATCTGCGGCCGGCGCGGCGGGAGGAGGTCCCGGCCGGGTTCCTGCGGCGCAGCGCGGCGGCCGCGATCGACGGCACGGTCGTGCTGCTGTTCCAGCTGCTCATCTCCATCGTGCTGGTCGGCGGGTTCAGACTGTCGACGTCACGCGACGACTTCGGCACGGCCGACCTGCCCTATTACGGGCTGACGGCCGGCTTTCTCGTTCTCTACTTCGCCGTCGCCGAAAGCGGTCCGCACGCCGCCACGTTTGGCAAGCGCGCGCTTGACCTCGCCGTGCGCGACCGCAACGGCGAGCCGCCCGGCTTCCGCCGCGCGCTGCTTCGGCTGCTGCTGCGCTTCTTGACTGCAGGCACGCTGCTCCTGGGCTGGCTCACGATCCTGTTCACGCCGCGTCGGCAGGCGCTGCACGATCTTCTGTCCGGCACCGTCGTGGTCATGGCCGGGCCCTCGCGTCAGGCGGATATCCAAGGGGAAGACAGGCGATGAAGACGAACAAGAAGATGCTGGTCCTGGCCGGGGACGGCATCGGGCCGGAGGTCATGACCCAGGTCCGCCGCGTGGTCGACTGGTTCGATCGGCGCCGCGCGGTGAAGTTCGACCTGCAGGACGGCCTGGTCGGCGGCGCGTCCTACGACAAGCATGGCACGCCCCTGACCGACAACACGCTGGCCGACGCCATGGCGGCGGACGCCGTGCTGTTCGGCAGCGTCGGCGGGCCGCAATACGACGTGCTGCCGTTCGAGAAGCGCCCCGAGCGCGGCCTGCTGCGGCTGCGCAAGGAGCTTGGCCTGTTCGCCAACCTGAGGCCCGCCATGGTGTTCGACGCGCTGGTCGACGCCTCGAGCCTGAAGCCCGAGGTGGTAAAGGGCCTCAACATCATGATCCTGCGCGAGCTGACCGGCGGCATCTATTTCGGCGAGCCGCGCGGCATCGAGAAGCTGCCCGACGGGCAGCGCCGAGGCATCAACACCCAGGTCTACACGACCAACGAGATCCGCCGCATCGCCCGCGTGGCGTTCGAGCTGGCGAAGAAGCGCCAGAACCGCGTCTGCTCGGTCGAGAAGTCGAACGTGATGGAAAGCGGCATCCTGTGGAAGGAGGAGGTCATCCACGTCCACAAGGCCGAGTTTCCCAAGGCCGAGCTCTCGCACATGTATGCCGACAACTGCGCCATGCAGCTGGTGCGCAATCCCAAGCAGTTCGACGTGATCGTCACCGACAACCTGTTCGGCGACATCCTGTCCGACTGCGCGGCGATGCTGACCGGCTCGCTCGGCATGCTGCCCTCGGCCTCGCTCGGCGACGTCGACCAGCATGGCCAGCGCCGGGCGCTGTATGAGCCGGTGCACGGCAGCGCGCCCGACATCGCCGGCAAGAACATCGCCAACCCGATCGCGCAGCTGCTCAGCTTCGCGATGCTGCTGCGCTACTCGTTCGACCTGGAAGAGGACGCGAAGCTGGTCGAGACCGCCGTGGAGCGGGTGCTCGCCAGCGGCATGCGCACCGCCGACATCATGCAGCCGGGCGCGGCCAAGGTGTCGACCGTGGTCATGGGCGACGCCATCCTGCGCGAGCTGGACAAGCAGGCGGCCTGAGCGGCCATCCGTCGATGCCGGAAGCGCGGTATTTCGATCCGGAGGACGGCACGTCCTACCCGCTCGCCGAGCCGCGCTGGCGCTCCGACGCCGGCCGCCCGCTGATGATCACGGCGCTTGCGGGCATCGGCCGCGCCGAGATCGAGACGCGCAACCGGTCGCAGTGGCGCTATCGCGCGGCGCTGCCGATCGACATCGCGCCGGTCAGCCTCGGCGAGGGCATGTCGCCGCTGATCAGCCGGCGCTACGCAGGCGCCGACCTGCTGTTCAAGCTGGAGTGGTTCGCGCCGACCGGCAGCTTCAAGGATCGCGGCGCCTCGGTCATGGTGTCGTACCTGAAGGACCATGGCATCGGCCGCATCCTCGAGGACAGCTCCGGAAACGGCGGCGCCGCGATCGCCGGCTACGGCGCGGCCGCGTCGATCGGCGTGAAGATCCTGGCGCCGGCGACGACGCAGCCGGCGAAGATCGCACAGATGCGGGCCTACGGCGCCGAGGTGCAGCTGGTGCCCGGCCCGCGCGAGGAGTGCCAGCACGAGGCGATCCGTCAGTCCGAGCGCATCTTCTACGCGAGCCACAACTGGCAGGCCTTCTTCCTGCAGGGGACCAAGCTGCTCGCCTACGAGCTGTGGGAGGACCTGGGGTTCAAGGCGCCGGACAACGTCATCATCCCGACCGGCGCCGGCAGCAACGTGCTGGGCTTGGACATCGGCTTCTGCGAGCTGCTGGCCGCGCGCCAGGTCGCCAGGCGCCCGCGCCTGTTCTGCGCGCAGCCCGCCAACTGCGCCCCGATCGACGCCGCGTTCACCGGCAAGCCGGCGGCGCCGTTCGCGCCGACCGTCGCCGAAGGCACGGCGATCAGGCAGCCGGTGCGCATGAAGCAGGTGCTGGAGGCGCTGCGCCGCTCGAACGGCGGCACGATGGCCGTGAGCGAGGCCGAGATCGTCGCCGCCGTGCGCGACCTGGCGCGGACCGGCCTTTACGCCGAGCCGACCAGCGCGGTCGCCGCCGCGGCCGCCCGCAAGCTGCTGGCCGCAAACGCGATCAGGCCGCAGGAGACCACGGTCGTCCTGCTGACCGGCACCGGGCTCAAGGCGACGGCCCTGATGACGGAGTGGTTCGGCCAAGCGTGAAACCGCGGGGCAGCGCGCGGCCGGCGCGCCACCCGTCCGCCGCGGTCACGCCGCCGCGGCGGCGCCTTCGACGGCGCGGCGCAGCGCGGCACGCGCCAGCAGGCGCGTCGAATCGAGCGTCGGCAGCGGCGCATTCATGTCGCTGATGATCAGCGGTATCTCGGTGCAGCCCAGCACGACGGCGTCGCAGCCTGCGTCCTTCATCCGCGCCATGACGCGCTGGTGACAGGCGACCGAATCGGGCTTCAGCATGCCGTAGACCAGTTCGTCCATGATGATGCGGTTGATCGCGTCGCGCTCGACGGCATTCGGTCGCATATACGCCAGCCCGTGCTCGGCGAGCTTCTGCGGATAGACCTCGCTGTCGACCAGCCAGCGCGTGCCGAGCAGGCCGAGGCGCCTGAACCCGCGCGCCACGGCTTCCGCGGCGACGACCTCGGCGATATGCAGCCAGGGCAGCGGGCTTCGCGGCAGGACCAGCGGCAGGGCCTGGTGGATCGTATTGTCGGGGCAGATCAGGAAGTCGGCGCCGATGCGGGCGAGCTTGTCGGCGGAGGCGAGCATCAGCGCGCCGACGCCCTGCCAGTCGCCGCGCTCGAGGCATTTCACGTAGCCGGCGAGCGACGGCGTGTGCAGCGAGACCTCGGGATGGGCGTGCGGACCGAGCCGGCCGGCGCCCTCCGTGCAGATCGTCCGATAGCAGAGGGCGGCGCCTTCGGCGGAGCAGCCGACGATTCCGATGTGCAGCGGCATGGCGCGATCCTACAAAGCAGGCCGGTCGCTCACAACGACAACCGACAGGCGCTGCGGGTGGCCGGCGGATGGCGCCTGCCGGATTTCTACCTGAGCTTCGGGTTGAGCGCGTCGCGCAGCCAGTCGCCGAGCAGGTTGACGGCCAGCACCAGGGCGGCGAGCGTGATGCCGGGGAAGATCACGATCCACCACTCGCCCGAGAACAGGAAGTTGTTGCCGATGCGGATCAGCGTCCCGAGCGAGGGCGCGGTCGGCGGCACGCCGACGCCGAGGAAGCTGAGCGTGGCCTCGGTCAGGATGGCGACGGCGAGGCCGACCGTCGCGATCACCAGAACGGGGCCCATCACGTTGGGCAGGACGTGCTTCAGCATGATCAGCGCCGGATGCAGGCCGATCACGCGCGCGGCCTGGACATATTCCTTGCGCTTCTCGACCAGGGTCGAGGCGCGCACGGTACGGGCGTACTGCACCCAGTTCGAGATGCCGATGGCGAACACCAGCACGAAGATGGCCATGCGGTTGTGCAAGTCCGGCGGCAGCATGGCGCGCGTCACCCCGTCGATCATCAGCGCGATCAGGATGGTGGGAAAGGTGAGCTGCACGTCGGCAAGGCGCATGATGATGGTCTCGGTCAGGCCGCCGACATAGCCGGCGATCAGCCCTACGGCGATGCCGAGGGTCATCGCAAACAGGACGGCGAGAAAGCCAACGGTCAGCGAAACCCGCAAGCCGTAGAGGATGGCCGAGAACATGTCGCGGCCCTGGTCGTCGGTGCCGAGCACGAACTGCCACGAGCCGTCCTTGACCCAGACCGGCGGGTTGAAGGCGTCGATCAGCTGCAGCGCGCCCGGATCCCACGGGTTCTGCGGCGAGATCCAGGGCGCGAAGACCGCGGCGAGGATCATCGCCGCCGTCACGGCGGCCGCCGTCATCGTGGTCCTGGACGAGCGGAAGCTGTACCAGACGTCGCTGTCGAGCATCCGCGCGAGCATGCCTGGCGCCGCCACGGCCTAGACGCCCCGTTCCAGGACGTTGCGCTCGGCCCGCAGGCGCGGGTCGACCATGTAGTAGAGCAGGTCGACGACCAGGTTGATGCCGACGAAGAACAGCGCGATCAGCAGCAGGTAGGTCGACATCACCGGGATGTCGGCGAACTGCACGGCCTGCAGGAACAACAGGCCCATGCCCGGCCACTGGAACACCGTCTCGGTGATGATGGCGAAGGCGATGATGCCGCCGAGCTGCAATCCGGTGATCGTGATCACCGGGATCAGCGTGTTCTTGAGCGCATGGCCGAAATGCACTGCGCGGTTGGTAAGGCCCCGCGCGCGCGCGAACTTGATGTAGTCGGTGCGCAGCACCTCGAGCATCTCCGAACGCACCAGCCGCATGATGAGCGTGAGCTGGAACAGCCCCAGCGTGATCGACGGCAGGATGATCGATTTCCAGCCGCTGACGCTCAAGAGCCCGGTGGTCCAGAAGCCGATGCGGGTCACGTCGCCGCGGCCGAAGGTCGGCAGCCAGCCCAGCACGACGCCGAACAGCAGGATCAGGAGAATGCCGATCAGGAAGGTCGGCAGCGAAATACCCACCAGCGAGAGGGCGAGGAAGGCGCGGCTCAGCCAATGCCGCGGCTTCAAGCCGGTGAATACGCCGAGCGGAATGGCGAAGACGAGCGCGAACAGCGCCGCCATGATCGACAGCTCCAGCGTCGCCGGCAGGCGCTCGGCGATCAGCTCGTTGACCGGCCGCACCGTGCGCAGGCTGACGCCGAAATTGCCCTGCAGCACATTGCCGATGAAGCGCGCGAACTGCACGACGAACGGCTCATCGAGCCCGAGATTCGCGCGCATCCGCGCAACGTCCTCGGGCGTCGTGTCCTGTCCGACCATCTGCTGCACCGGGTCGCCGACGAACTGGAACACCGCGAACGACACCAGCGCCACCACCGCCAGCACCAGCAGCGACTGGATCACGCGCTCGATGATGTAAGCGATCATGGCGAGAGGGCCGGCATCGCGGATGAGAACGCGGCGCTATCCTGAGGCATGGCGTCCGGCGATACAAGGCCGGCCGGCCGGAAACGCGGACGGGGCCGCAGCGGCCCCGTCCTTCGGCGAAACGAGGCCCGGCCTCACTTCATCTGCACGTACCACCACAGGAACTCGTTGCCGGCATGCGGCTCGAGATGCGCCACCGAATCGCGCGCCGCCCAGGCAATGGTCTGCTGGTGCAGCGGGATGTAGGCGACCTCGTCGATCGAGATGGTCCAGGCCTGCTTGATGAGATCGTCGCGCTTCTTCTGGTCGGTCTCCTGACCGATCTGGTCGACCAAAGCGTCGAACGCCTTGTTCGACCACCGGCCGTAGTTGCAGCAGCTGGGGATCGACTTGCCGTCGGGACCGGTCGGCACGGTGCGATGCAGGAACTGCATCGGGTTCCACGAGTCGTAGCTGCCCGGCGCCCAGCCCAGCATGAAGAAGCTGGTTTCCATCTTCTGGTACTCGCCGAACAGCACCGTGTTCGACTTGGTCACCAGGTTCACCTTGACGCCGATCCGCTGCAGCATGCCGACGGTGGCCTGGCAGATCGGCTCGTCGTTGACGTAGCGGTCGTTCGGGCAGTCGAGCTGCACCTCGAAACCGTTGGGATAGCCGGCCTCGGCCAGGAGCTGCTTGGCCTTGTTCGGGTCGTAGGGCAGGCGTTTGAAATCGGCGCTCCAGCCGTGGATGCCCTTGCCGATCATCATCGCCGACGGTGCGGCCATGTTGCGCATGACCTTGGTCTTGATCGCCTCGATGTCGATCGCCTGCAGGAAGGCCTGGCGCACCCGCTTGTCCTTGAAGGGGTTCTTGCCCTTGACGCTGGAGTACAGCAGCTCGTCGCGGTGATGGTCGAAGCCGAAATAGACCACGCGCGTCTCGGGCGAGGAGATCACGCGCGTGCCCTTGTTGTTGTTGATCCGGTCGATGTCCTGCACCGGCACCGGCTCCATGAAGTCGATCTCGCCGGACAGCAGCGCGGCCACGCGCGTCGGCGCCGACTTGATCGGCGTGAAGATCACCTCGGTCACGTTGCCCTTGTACTGCGACTTGGCCCACCAGTCCGGGTTGGCCTCGAACACCGTCTTCACGTCGGCTTCGCGGCTCTTCAGCTTGAAGGGGCCGGTGCCGTTGGCGTTGGTGGTGGCGAAGTTCGGCGCCTCGCCCTTGGTCGGGTCGACCACCTCGGTCGACTTGTTGTCGATGGCCCAGCCCTTGGAGTAGATGCCCCAGGTCGCCCATTCGACATGCAGGATCGGGTTCGGCTTCTCGGTGACGAAGTCGACCGTGTGGTCGTCGACCTTCCTGACCTCCTTCACGCCCGGCAGGCGGCCCTTGAGGTCCGAGCCCTTGCTGCGCGCGCGGTCGGCCGAGAAGACGACGTCGTCGGCGGTGAAGGGCCTGCCGTCGTGGAACTTGATGCCCTTGCGCAGGTGGAAGCGCCAGCGCGTCGGCTCGACGATCTCCCACTTCTCGGCCAGTGCCGGCTCGATCGCCAACGTCGCGGGATTGCGGCGGATCAAGCCCTCGTAGACGTTGCTCATGATGCTGAGCGACAGGGTCTGGTTGCGCATGTACTGGTCGGCCGAGTTCAGGTCGCCCTGGCTCGCCCATTTCAGGGTCTTGGCCGCGGCCGGCGCCGCGGCGACCAGCGCCACCGGCGCGGCCATGGTCAGGGCGAAGAGTCCGATCCGTGAAAGCGTCTGCGTGAACATGGTTCTCCCCTTGGGCGCCCGCGCCGCCGCGCCGAGACGCGCGGCCTCGCATGCGTGTCGTCGGGGAGAATCTTTAAATGTCGCGCGCGGGCAAGTCCAGACGGCGCGGACCGCATGCCGGCGAATTCGACCGGGGATCACCATCCTTGCCTGCCGCAGCCATCGCACGTTGCAACCCCGGGGGAAATTTGGCACGCTTCGCGCGGGGGAAATTACCGAGGCGCGAGAATGCCGTGTCCAGGGGACGGACATCGGTCGCGATTGCGCTGGGCGCCTGCTGCTTCTGGAGCGCGGCGTCGGCACAGGCGCCGATTCCCGCCGCCGCCGACCGCTACGCGCTCGTCATCGGCAACGACGACTACTGGCACCAGCAGCTCCTGCCGCGGCTCGACAACGCCGCGCGCGACGCCAGGGCCGTGGCGAGCAAGCTCGAGCGCGAGCTCGGCTTCCGCGTGGTGTTGAAGACCGATGCCGAACGCAAGGTCATCATCGAAGAGCTGCTCGCGCTCGCCGAAAACCTGAAGCAGAACCCGAACGCGGTCGGCCTGTTCTACTTCGCCGGCCACGGCCTGCAGGTCAGCGAGCGCAACTACCTGGCGGGCGTGGACGCGAAGCTCGACTCCGCGGCGCTGGTTCCCGACCTGACGGTGTCGGCCGAGCGCGTCATCAACGAGATGGTCGGCGCGCGCAACCGGCTCAACATCGTCGTGCTCGACGCCTGCCGCGACAACCCCTTCCAGTCGGCGGGGCCGATGCGGGGCGTCGCGCTCGGCGCCGCACGGCCGGCCCAGCCGCCGCCGTTTTCGGTCAAGACCGGGCTCGCCTCCATGCAGGTGCCGTCGACCAGCGGCCGCGCCTTCCTGATCGCCTTCGCGGCCGGCGCGGGCGAGCGCGCGGCCGACGGCGCCCTGGGCGAAAACAGCCTGTTCACCGGTGCGCTGCTGCGCGCCCTCGACGAGCCGGGCCTGACCGCGCCGCAGGCCTTCGAGCGCACGCGAGTCGCGGTATCGCGCCAATCGGGCGGCCGGCAGGCGCCGTTCGTCGCCGTGCAGGGCGCGGACGACTTCAGGTTCCGCCCGGGCACGTCCGCGCCGCGGGTCGCGGCGGCCCCGGGCGACGAGGAGACGGACTGGGCCAAGGTCAGGGACAGCAAGTCGCTCGAGCGCTGGGAATGGTTCCTGCGCCGCCATCCCGACGGCAGGCACCGGGCCGAGGCCGACATTCGCCTCGCGGCGCTGAAAGCCGACCGCGAGGAGCTGGCAATGTGGGAGGGCGTGCAGAAGACCAGCGACCCGGAGGAGTTCGAGCTGTTCCTGCAGCAGTTCCCGCGCGGAAAATTTGCCGCCTTCGCCGAGCGGCGCCTCAGGCAGCTGCGCGCCAACAATCCGCCGGAGCTTGCCCTGGCGCCGATCGCGATCGACCCGGTGAAGCAGAAGGCGCTCACCGGCCCGCCGCCGGCCGCGAAGAAGCCGGCGTCCCTGGTGGCGCCAGCCGCGCCGAGGCCGGCCGATCACGCCGTCGCCGCGCGCCCGCTGCCCTCGGACCTGCCGCCGATCGGCATGCCGCCGGGATCAAGCGACGGAAGCTGGACGGGCACGCTGGAACGCGCCGAGGCCAGCCCCGAGGAACGGCATCTGTGCCGCCCCGGCAAGGTCGAGTTCAAGGTCGAGCAGACGGAGATCGTCGCCGGGCGCGTGACACTGGACGACCAGCGCAGCTACGAGCTCGACCTCGCCGGCAAGTCTCTCTATCGCGCCAGCGTCGAAGGCACGTTGCCGGGCGAAGGCGCGGTCAAGGATCTGGTCGTACGGCTGTTCAACGAAGTGAACACGAACTTCACCTCCTATCGCTTCCAGGGCACGGTCGAAGACGACCGCTTCACGGGCACCTGGCGGCTCGACGGCTACGGCTGCCGCGGCAGCTTCCGGTTCACTCGGGCGGCACGCTGACGACGTCGTGCCGCTCCCCGGCTCGAGGGGCGCCGCATGGGATTGCTTTCCTGGACCGCGCTCGGCCTCATCGCCGGCATTCTCGCCAAGATGCTGATCCCCGGCCGCGATCCCGGCGGGTTCATCGTCACCATCCTGATCGGCGTCGCCGGCGCCATGCTGGGCGGGTTCATCGCCGCCGGGCTCGGCTGGGCCGACGTGACCGGTGTCAATCTCCATAGCATCATGGTCGCGATCGGCGGCAGCGTGCTGGTGCTGCTGATCTACCGGGCGCTCCGCCGGTAACGACGCCGCTCCGCGCATGCCCCGCCCGCTTGGGCCGGGGTGGCGCCGCCCCGCCCCGGCCGGCTATAATGCGCCATCCAATGACAGGCTTGGGGCCATAAAACCATGAAACCGCTCGTCAATTCTCCGTCCGCCCGGGACATCCAGTACTTCGTGCATCCCTACACGAACCTCAAGGCGCATCAGACCGAGGGGCCGCTGGTCATGCGCGAGGGCAAGGGCGTCTGGGTGACCGACGATGCCGGCAACAAGTACATCGAAGGCCTGGCGAGCCTGTGGTGCGTGTCGCTCGGCTTCAACGAGGAACGGCTGATCAACGCGGCGGTCGAGCAGATGCGCCGGCTGCCGAGCTACCACACCTTCGCGGGCAAGTCGCACGATCCCGGCATCGACCTGGCCGAGCGCCTGGTCGGCATCGCGCCAGTGCCGATGTCGAAAGTGTTCTTCGCCAATTCCGGCTCCGAGGCCAACGACACGGTCGTCAAGCTGGTCTGGTACTACAACAACGCCCTGGACCGGCCGAAGAAGAAGAAGATCATCGCCCGCATCAAGGGCTATCACGGCGTCACCGTGGCGGCGGCGAGCCTGACCGGCCTGCCCAACAACCACCGCGACTTCGACCTGCCGATCGCGAACATCGTCCACACCGAGTGTCCGCACTACTACCGCTTCGGCAAGCCGGACGAGACCGAAGAGCAGTTTGCCACCCGCATGGCCGAGGCGCTGGAGCAGAAGATCCTGGCCGAGGGCGGTGCCGAGCACTGCGCCGCCTTCATCGCCGAGCCGATCATGGGCGCCGGCGGCGTGATCACGCCGCCCAAGACCTATTTCGAGAAGATCCAGGCGGTCGTGAAGAAGTACGACATGCTGATGATCGCCGACGAGGTGATCTGCGGCTTCGGCCGCACCGGCAACATGTTCGGCTCCGAGACCTACGGCATCAAGCCGGACATCATGGTCATGGCCAAGGCGCTGAGCTCCGCCTATCTGCCGATCTCGGCCGTCATGATCAACGAGGCCGTGTTCCAGGGGCTGGTGAAGGAAAGCGAAAAGATCGGCATCTTCGCGCATGGCTACACCTACTCGGCGCACCCGGTCGCGGCGGCGGTCGCGGTCGAGACGCTGAAGATCTACGAGGAGCGCAAGATCGTCGACCATGTCCGGCGCGTGGCGCCGCGGCTGCAGAACGGGCTGCGCAAGTTCGCCGGCCATCCGCTGGTCGGGGAGGTGCGCGGCATCGGCCTGATCGGCGGCGTCGAGCTGGTCAAGGACAAGAAGACCAAGGAATCGTTCGACATGAAGCTGGCGGTCGGCCCCTATCTGGTGAAGCGGGCCCAGGCGCACGGGCTCATCCTGCGCGCAATGGCCGGCGACCATGTCGGCTTCTGCCCGCCGCTGATCATCAACGAGGGCGAGATCGACATGATCCTCGAGCGCTTCGGCAAGGCGCTCGACGACACGCTGAGCTGGGTGAAGCAGAACGGCCACGCCAAGGCAGCGTGAATAGTCCGCGCCCTGCGGGTGTCCGTGGGGCGGGATCTCGGGGACTGGTCGTGTCGCGCGGCGGAGAGAACCGCCGCGGCCGGCCCCGTCGGGAGGCGACGGAAGGCATGGATTACGAGCGCTTCTTCTCCGACCAGCTCGCGGCGCTGCGCCGCGAGGGCCGCTACCGCGTCTTCGCCGACCTCGAGCGCCAGGCCGGGCGCTTCCCGCGCGCGCTGCGCTACGGCGCGGAGCCGGGCGGACGCAACAGCCCGGTCGAGGTGACGGTCTGGTGCAGCAACGACTACCTGGGGATGGGCCAGCATCCTGCCGTGCTGGAGGCGATGCGAAAGGCCATCGACAAGTATGGCGCCGGCGCCGGCGGCACGCGCAACATCTCGGGCACGCATCACGCCGTCGTCGAGCTCGAGCAGGAGCTCGCGAGCCTGCACGGCAAGCCGGCGGCGCTGGTGTTCACCTCGGGCTATGTCTCCAACCAGGCGGCGCTCGGCACGCTCGCTAGCCGCCTGCCCGATTGCGTCGTGTTCTCCGACGCGCTGAACCACGCCTCGATGATCCAGGGCATCCGCGACAGCCGGGCCGAGAAGCACATCTTCAAGCACAGCGACCCGGCCGACCTGGACCGGCTGCTGTCCGGCGTGCCGCCGGGCCGCGCCAAGATCGTGGCCTTCGAATCGGTCTATTCGATGGACGGCGATATCGCCCCGATCGGCGAGCTGGCCGCGGTCGCGCATCGCCACGGCGCGCTCGCCTATCTCGACGAGGTGCACGCCGTCGGCATGTACGGCGCGCACGGCGGGGGCGTGTCCGAGCGCGACAGCGTGGCGCGCGAGATCGACGTGATCGAGGGCACGCTGGGCAAGGCCTTCGGCGTGATGGGCGGGTATATCGCCGCGTCGGCGGCGCTGGTCGATTTCGTGCGCAGCAACGCCAGCGGCTTCATCTTCACCACCTCGTTGCCGCCGGCGATCGCCGCCGGAGCCTGCGCCGCCATCCGGGTGCTGCGCAGCGAGGAAGGCCGCGCGCTGCGCGCGCGGCACCAGGAACGTGCCGCCGCGCTGAAGGCGCTGCTGGCCGCTGCGGGCCTGCCGGTCATGCCGTCCGCCAGCCACATCGTGCCGGTGCTGGTCGGCGACGCCGCGCTGTGCAAGGCGGTCAGCGACAAGCTGCTCGAGGAGCACGCGATCTACGTACAGCCGATCAACTACCCGACCGTGCCGCGCGGCACCGAGCGGCTGCGCTTCACGCCGACGCCGCTGCACAGCGACGCGGACATGGAACGCCTGGCGAAGGCGCTGGTCAGCGTGTGGCGCGCGCTCGACGTCGGCGCTCGCGTGGCGGCGGCGGACTAGCCGCGAGACAGTTGCGAATCGTTCGCAATTGAGCTAACACTTTGCCGAGCGCGTTTGCCTCCTGACGCTGGATAGGTTCGCGTGCCGATGTATCGCGACAACAGTCTGATCCCGATCGAGGCGGTGCGGCTGTGCGCGCTGGGCCGGCTGATGCTGGGCGAGCGGCGCTACGCCGAGGTCGCGGGCGAAGTGCGCCATTTCACCAGCCGCATGGTCGGCCCGTCGCTCGAGCTGCTGGGCACCTCGATCGAGCTTCTGCGCCTCGAGGGCCTGGTCGAGGCGCGCGACGGCAAGGGCATGGAGGACAACGCGCTGCTCGGCATCACCGACGCCGGCCGCGCCGCCTTCCGCGAGCTGATGCGCGCGCGGGTACGCTCGCCCGGCAGCGACGTCGGCAAGCTGACCTTGGCGCTGAAGATGCGCTTCCTCGACCTGCTGCCGCCCGAGGACCGGCGCGACCAGGTCGAGCTCATGGCAGACCTCTTCCGCCAGGAGCGCGCGCGCCTCATCGACCTGCGCCAGCACATCGCCGGCGACGGGTCGGACCGGGGCGACGGCCATCTCACGGACTGGCTCGACCTCGATATCGAGCAGGTCGACCGCCGCATCGCCTGGCTCGAGGCGTTCCAGGCCAAGGCGTGAGGGTCCTCTCGCCGGCCGTCGACTGCGTCGTCGACGCCAAGGCGCGGGTCGCCGAGTGCCCGGTCTGGTGCGAGCACGCACAGGCGCTCTTCTGGGCCGACATCTATCGCTGCCAGCTCGACCGCTACGACCCCGCGACCTGCGCCAGCCGCTCCTGGCCCCTGCCCGCGCCGCTCGGCTCCTTTGCGCTGCGCCGGCAAGGCGGCGTGCTGCTGGCGATGAACACGGGGCTGCATTTCTTCGACCTGGACAGCGGCGCAATCGAGCCGCTGGTCGATCCCGAGGCCGACATCCCCGACACGCGCCTCAACGACGGCAAGTGCGACCGCGCCGGCAATTTCTGGGTCGGCAGCATGAAGGACCCGATCGAGCCGATGCGCGCGAGCTCGACCATCTACCGTTTCACCCCGGACCGCCGCATCGAGAGGAAGGTCCCCGGCCGGATCGTCTCGAACGGCATCGCCTTCAGCCCGGACAACAAAAGGATGTACCACGCCGAGACGCACCGCTCGGTGCGCAGCGTGTTCGTCAGCGACCACGACCCGGCCGACGGGACCTTGCGCAACACGCGCGTCTTCGTCGACACGCGCGACCTGCAGGGAAGACCCGACGGCGCCGCGATCGACGCCGAGGGCTGCTACTGGATGGCCGGCGTCGACGGCGGCGCGCTGCTGCGCTTCACGCCGGCCGGCAAGCTCGACCTGACGGTGAAGCTGCCGGTCGAATGGCCGACCATGCCCGCCTTCGGCGGACGCGAGCTCGACACGCTCTATGTGACCACGCTGCGGCGGCCGGGCTGCGCACCCGCCGGCCGCGACGGCGGCGTCTTCGCGCTGCACGTGCCGGGCGTCAGGGGCCTGCCGGAGCCGAGATTCGCGGGCTGATCGGAAAAGAATCACCACAGAGACACAGAGACACAGAGGAAAAAAAGGAAGCGAGTTTCCCGGCGGCCTTCGGCCGCAATAAGCTCTCTCTACTTTCTTACTTCTGTGTCTCTGTGGTTCATCTTCTCCTTATTTCCCGCGCATCTTCGCGAGTCTGAGGCGCAGGGCGTTGAGCTTGACGAAGCCCTCGGCGTCGCGCTGGTCGTAGGCGCCCTGGTCCTCCTCGAAGGTCGCGTGCCTGAGGCTGTAGATCGATCGCGGCGACTTGCGGCCGACGACGGTGGCGTCGCCCTTGAGCTGCGTCATGCGCACGGTGCCGGAGACGTGCTCCTGGCTCTTGTCGATCAGCGCCTGGAGCACCTCGCGTTCGCGCATCCTTCCACAGGAGGATGATCGCGCCTCGCCGCGGCAGCGATAATGCCGCGGCAGAGGAGAAAGAGGCATGCGGTCCTTTCCGATCGAGTCGATCCGGCAACAGTTCCCCGCGATCTGCCGGAATAACGGACGTGTCTATCTCGACAACCCCGCGGGTACGCAGGTTCCCGGGGCCGTGATCGAGGCCGTCGGCGGCGCCCTTGCCGCAGCGAGCAGCAATCTTGGGGGATTCTTTCCGGATTCCGAGTCGGCCGGCGCGATCTGGCGCGCCGGCCACGCAGCGGCCGCCGATCTGCTCGGCGCCGCATCGCAACGGGAGGTCGTGATCGGCCAGAGCATGACGGCCCTGACCTTCCACATGTCGCGATGCCTCGGGCGCCGTTTTCGCGGCAGCGACGAGATCATCGTCACGCGCATGGACCATGAAGCCAACGTTTCCCCTTGGCTGATGCTGGCCGAGGACCGGGGCCTCGCCGTCCGCTGGCTGCCGTTCAACCGCGAGACCTATCGCATCGAGCCGGAAGACCTGGCTGCCGTGCTGACCGACCGGACGCGCCTGCTGGCCATCAATTTCGCCAGCAATCTGACGGGATCGATCAACGACGTCGCGGCCCTGGTCGGCATGGCACGCCGGGCCGGAGCGCTGACCTATGTCGATGCCGTGCAGCTCGCGCCGCATGCCGCGATCGACGTCGGCGCGATCGGCTGCGACTTCCTCGTCTGCTCGGCCTACAAGTTCTTCGGGCCCCATCTCGGCGTGCTCTATGGACGCGAGCCGCTGCTGTCCGAGATCGTCGCGTACAAGGTGCGGTGCGCGTCCGACGAGTTGCCCGGCCGCTTCGAGCTGGGGACGCCGCAGACCGAGTTGTTGGCGGGGCTCGCAGCCAGCATCGACTACCTCGCCTGGGTCGGGGAGGCCGTCGGCGCGACCGGAGACCGCCGCGCCCGCCTGAAGGCAGGATTCGCCGCATCGACGCAGTACGAGCGCGAGCTGGCGGCGCGGCTGATCGCCGGGCTGCAGTCGATGCCGGGCGTCACGATCCACGGCATCGTCAACCCGAACCGGTACGCCGATCGCGTGCCGACGGTTTCATTCACCCACGCCGCCTTGCCGGCCCCGGCCCTGGCCAAGGCGCTGGCCGAGCACGGCATTTGCGTGTGGTCCGGGCACAACTATGCCTACGAAGTCGTGCGGCACCTGGGCATCGACGCGCGCGACGGCGTCGTGCGTATCGGCATCGCGCACTACAACACGGCCGGCGAGGTCGATCGCACCCTGGCGGCTCTGCGCAACGCGCTGCCATGAGCGATTTCACGCATGGCTTGGCGCTTGCGCGTCGACTAGGATGGTCGGCGGCTGCGGAAGGGACGGATGGCGCGGCACGACAATGCCTGGCGACCGGAGGTGTCGCCCGTCTGGGGACGGGCAAGCGCCGAGATTGTGCGCCATCTCGACGACGACGATCTGCTGCATCACTTGACTGCGGCGCTGCACGCGCTGGTCGCATTCGAGTCGGCCATATACTTCGTCAATCGGCGCGATCTGCCGCCGCTGCACCTTTACGACACGCTGCGGAGCGCGCGCGCCAAGAAAGGCGTCATCAACTACATTCGCAGCACCTACCTGCTGAACCCGTTCTACAACGCGTTCCTTAACGGTATCAGCGGCGGCGTGTACCGCATCGGCGAGCTGGCGCCCGACGCCTATTTCGAGAGCGCCCATTTCCGCCACCTCAAGTTCCGCGTCAACGAGCTGGAGGAGATCGGCTACCTGACGCAGGATTGGCCGGCGGGACGCGCGGAAGTCGTCCTGGCGATGGAGCTGCCCTGCGGCGAAATGGGCGAGCTGTCGCTGCTGCGGCCGTTCAGCAAGGGCGGATTTTCAGACGGCGATCTGCGCGCGCTCGGCGCGGTCGCGCCCTTCGTCACGGCGGTCTTCGCCCGCTACTGGCGCCGCGAACGACCCAGGTTCACACAGCAGGCGGCGCAGAAGCGGTCGGCGGCGCCCGCGGGGCTGCGCGAGGCGACCCTGACGCCGAGGGAGCGGGAGATCGCCTACCTCATCCTGCAGGGCCACTCGACGCCGTCCATCAGCCTGCAGCTTCGAATTTCCGCAACCACGGTCAAGACCCACCGCAAGAACCTCTATTTCAAGCTGGGGATCGCGAGCCACTACCAGCTGTTCGCCATGTTCATGAATTCGATCGGCAACCCCGACGGCGCCGCGCTGCGCCTGCCACCCGGATCGCGTGCGCCATCCTCCTTTGGGAGGATGGCCCCGAGCGACGGCGGAGAGTGATATCCTACCGTCGGCCGGTATGACGCGCCGGCATCGGAAGAAGAACCATCAGGGGGAGTCGAAATGATGCTCAAGAGCCTTCTTGCCCTGACCGTAGCCGCCGCGACGGCCGTCGCGAGCCTGGCCGGGACGGCGGCGGCCCAAGAGAAGCTTCTCGTCGGGTCGGAATGCACCTACTACCCCTTCAACTACCGCGATTCCGACAACGTCCTGAAGGGGTACGACATCGACGTGGCGAACGAGATCGGCAAGCGTCTGAACGCCAAGATCGAATACACGTGCATGAAGTTCGACGGCTTGATCCCGGCGCTGCTGGCGGGCAAGTTCGACCTGATCGCCGCCTCGCTCTCGATCACGGAGGACCGGCGCCAGAAGATCGACTTCTCGGTTCCCTACCGCCTGTCGATCGGGCAGTTCGTCGCGCCGAAGGCCAAGAAGCTCGTCTTGTTCGGCGCTGACGGCAGCGTCAACAAGGCCGCCTTCAAAGGCGTCCGCGTCGGCATACAGCGCGCGACGACGTACGACAACTGGTTCCAGGCGATCGTCCCCGATGCCAACATCGTCCGTTACGAAGGCGTGGAGGCCATGTACCTCGACCTCAAGGCGGGGCGCGTGGACGCCATCATGACCAACCCGATGAAGACCTACCTCGAGTTCCTCAGCAAGCCCGACGGGGCCGGGTTCGAGGTGGTCGGCCCGCAGATCACGGACGTGAAGTACTTCGGCACCGGCGCCGGCATCGGGTTGCGCAAGGGCAACGATGCCCTGCTGAAGCGCATCGATACGGCCATTCTGGACATGAAGAAGGACGGCACGCTCGACAAGTTCAGCAAGCTCTACTTCCCGTTCGCGATCTATCCCATCAACTGAGGTCGAGCGGGCAGGGCACGGAAAGGCGGGCGCCGGGCATTGCCCGGCGCCCGCAGCGCCTTGACGCCTACCGGGATGGCGATTGATGGCGATCATCCTCGAGTGGTCCGATGCCTTCTTATGGGGGGCATTCGTCGTTCTCCGCGTATTCCTCGTCGCGCTGATCCTGACGGTGGTCTGGGGCCTGATCGGCGCGGCCGCGAAGCTGTCGACGAGCCGTCTGGCGCGCGGGATTGCGAATGCCTACACGACCGTTCTGCGCGGCACGCCCGAACTTCTGGTCCTCCTGATCGTCTTCTTCGGATCGGCCATCACGCTGACCAGCATCGCCAAGATGGCGGACCCGAGCGTCAAGTTCGTGCAGATACCGCCGTTCTGGGCCGGTTCGCTGGCCATCAGCCTCATCGTCGGTGCCTATGCGACCGAGACGTTTCGCGGCGCCTTCCTCGGCGTCGACCGGGGCCAGGTCGAGGCGGCGCGCGCCCTTGGCCTGACGACGGCACAGACGTTCTTCTACGTGCGGCTTCCGCAGATGTGGCGGCTGGCGCTGCCCGCTTTCGGTAACCACATGAACTCGTTGATCAAGGACACGGCCCTGCTGTCGGTCATCGGGGTCGAGGAGGTCATGTATGCCGCCGACCGGGCCACGACGATGACCAACAAGCCGTTCACCATGTATCTCGTGGTCGCGGTCATCTACCTGGCCTTCGTCTCGGTGATCATCAAGACCGTGGCGATGCTGGAGACCTATGCCAATCGGCACCTGGAGCGCGCGCGGTGAACCTCGAGATCGCGCTGATCTGGGAAAGCCTGCCCAAGCTCATCGAGGGCGTGGGACTGACGGTCCAACTGCACGTCCTGTCGCTGGCCATCGGCACCGCGCTGGCCGTGCTGCTCGTGCTCATGCGCATCAGCGGCAATCCGGCGCTGTCGTTGCCGGCGTTCCTCTATATCTACGTGTTCCGCGGCACCCCGATGCTGGTCCAGCTGTTCATCGTCTACTACGGGCTCGCCCAGTTCGAGATCATACGCAACAGCCCGTTGTGGGTGTTCCTGCGCGAGCCGTACTGGTGCGCCATCATCGCCTTCTCGTTGAACGTGGCGGCCTACACGGCGGAGATATTGCGCGGCGGCATCCAGGGCGTCGACCGCGGGTTGCACGAGGCCGGGCGCGCGCTGGGGCTGAAGCCGCATCAGCGCTTTCTCCACGTCACCGCGCCGATTGCCATCCGGCTGTCGCTGCCCGCCTATGGCAACGAGATGATCAGCCTGCTGAAGGGCACGGCGCTTGTCAGCCTGATCACGATGTACGACATCACCGGCGTCGCGCGCACCATCGTCGCGCGCACTTTTGCACCGTACGAGATCTTCATCTCGGCGGCGATCGTCTACCTGTGCCTGACATGGCTGATTCAGCGCGGCGTCGGTTTCGCCGAACGGCGCTTCAGCCGGCACATGGTCAGATGAGGGAGCCATGACGGAACCGGCACGCGATCCCATCATCATCCTGGACGGGGTGACCAAGTCGTTCGGCGCCTTTCAGGCGCTGAAGGGGGTGAGCCTCACCGTCGACCGCAGCCAGAAGGTGGTCGTCTGCGGCCCGTCGGGCTCGGGCAAGTCGACGATGATCCGCTGCATCAACCGCCTGGAGGAGCACACCGGCGGCCGGATCGTGGTCGACGGCATCGAACTGACGCAATCAATCAAGGACATCGATGCCGTCCGTCGCGAGGTCGGCATGGTGTTCCAGCAGTTCAACCTGTTCCCGCACCTGACGGCGATCGAGAACCTGATGCTGGCGCCGCGCCTGGTGCGCAAGCTGCCGCGCAAGGAGGCGCGCGAACTGGCGATGCACTACCTGGAGCGCGTGCACATACCGGAGCAGGCGGACAAGTATCCGAGCCAGCTCTCCGGCGGACAGCAGCAGCGCGTCGCGATCGCACGATCCCTGTGCATGAAGCCGCAGATCATGCTGTTCGACGAGCCGACCTCGGCGCTCGACCCTGAAATGATCAAGGAAGTGCTGGACGTGATGGGCGAGCTTGCGCGCGACGGCATGACGATGATCGTGGTGACGCACGAGATGGGGTTCGCCCGCTCGGTCGCGGATCTCGTCGTCTTCATGGACAAAGGCGAGATCGTCGAGCAGGCGCCGCCGGGCGAGTTCTTCGCGCGCCCGCGCAACGAGCGCACCAAGGCCTTTCTCGGCCAGATACTGACGCACTAGATCGGGGAAGAATCGAGCATGCTGACGTCCGGCGCGCGGCCCGCCGAGCCGCGGGGCAAGACCCTCGACCGCCTTGTCGCATTCGCACAGCGCCTGGCCGACGCAGCCGGCAAGATCCTGCTGCCGGCCAACGAACGCCGGCCCGGCGTCGAGATCAAGCCGGATCGAAGCCTGGTAACCCGCATCGACCGGCGCATCGAACGCCGGCTGCGCGGGATGATCCGCGAGGCGTTTCCCGATCACGGCGTGCTGGGCGAGGAGGCCGGCGGCGACAACGTCGATGCCGATCTGCTGTGGGTGATCGACCCGATCGACGGCACGGCGCCCTTCGTCGCCGGAATCCCCGTGTTCGGCACGCTGATCGCGCTGCTCCACCGCGGCGAGCCCATCATCGGCGTGATCGACCACCCGGTAACGCGCGACCGCTGGGTCGGCGCGCGCGGCCGTCGGACCACGCGCAACGGCCGGCGCTGCCGGACGCGGCGCTGCGCCTCTCTGGCCGATGCGCTGATGTCGGCGAGCAACCCCGACTTCTTCAAGGACGACGACCGTCCGGCCTTCGAAGCGCTGCGCTCGCGCACGCAGTGGCGCATCTACGGCGGAAGCTGCTTCAGCTACGGGCTTCTGGCTTCCGGCCGTACCGATCTGGCGATCGACACGGGGCTCAACATCCACGACTACGCGGCATTCCGCCCGGTGATCGAGGGCGCCGGCGGCGTCGTCACCGATTGGGATGGTGCCCCGATCACGCTGCGGACGGGCCGACGCATCCTGGCCGCCGGGAGCGCGGAGCGACATCGCGAGGCGCTGGCCATCGTACGGTCGGCGATGAAAAGGAGGCGGTGAGGGAAACGATCATGGCGGCATTCCAGCCCTTCGTCATGGAACGGATGATGTCGAAATGGGAAAACCTGGTCGACTTCAACCTTTCCGAAAGCGGCGTCCATCCCCTGACGCTCGGCGAGCTTCTGGCGCTCGACGGCAAGTCCACCGCCGATCTCGACCGCGTGCTGATCAACTATCCGCAAGCGAACGGGACCGTCGCGCTGAGGCAGACGATCGCCGCCATGTATCGGGGCGCGGCAGCCGACAACGTGCTCGTCACCACCGGCGCTGCCGAAGCCAACTACCTGACGATCCACACCCTGCTCGGCCCCGGCGACGAGGCGGTCGTCATGCTGCCGAACTACATGCAGGTCTGGGGCGTCGCGAATAACCTCGGCGTCACCGTCAAGCCGTTCAACCTGGTCGAGGACCGCGGCTGGGCGCCGGATCTGGACGAGCTCAGGGCTGTCGTCGGGCCGCGGACCAGGCTGATCGCCGTCTGCAACCCCAACAACCCGACCGGCCGCATCATGACGGAAGGCGAGATGGACGCCGTGGTCGCCGTTGCCGCCAAGGTCGGCGCCTGGATCCTGGCCGACGAGGTCTATGCCGGCGCCGAGCGGGAGAGCGATTCCGTCACGCCCTCGTTCTACGGACGCTACGACAAGGTGATCGCCGTCGGCAGCATGAGCAAGGCGTATGGACTGCCCGGGCTGCGCACGGGCTGGGCCGTGGGACCGGCCGACACGCTGGACGACATGTGGGCGCGCCACGAATACGTGACGATCACGACGACGATGCTCTCCGACGTGCTGACGACCTTGGCGCTTTCGCCTTCGGTCCGGCCGAAGCTGCTGGCCCGCACGCGGAAGTTCATCCGCGAAGGCTATCCCGTCCTGACGGCCTGGGCGGCCGAGCACGGGAACATGATCCGTGTGTTTCCGCCGCAAGCCGCGGCCATCGCCTTCGTCCGGTACAACCTCGATGTCAATTCCACGGTGCTGGCGGACAAGCTGCGCCGGGAAAAAAGCGTGCTGATCGTGCCCGGCGATCACTTCGGGCTCGATCGCCATCTGCGCATCAGCTTCGGCCTGCCGCGCGACTACCTGAGCGCCGGCCTCGGCCGCATCCGCGAGCTGATGGCGGAGCTGCCCGAGCGGTGAACGCGTGATCGTGCCGACATGACGCTGGTCTGTTCGAAGGCGGAAATCCTCGAGGCGCTCGAGGGCCTCGATCTGATTCCCGCCATCGAGGCGGGATTCGTCGCCTACTCGGCAGGCAGGGCGATCGTGCCGCCGGTCGGCGAACTCCTGCTGGAAAAGGGCGAGGTCCATATCAAGTATGGCTGCATCCTTGGCGACCCCCGCTACGTCGTCAAGGTTGCCTCCGGCTTCTACGGCAACGCCTCCCTGGGCCTGCCGTCCAGCAATGGGGTGATGCTGATGTTCGATCAGGCGACCGGCCGCCTGGAGAGCGTTCTACTGGACGAAGGTCATCTCACCGATATCCGCACCGCCGTGGCGGGCGCAATCGCCGCCCGGCATCTGGCGCCGGCCAACGTCCGGACGATCGGCGTCGTCGGGACCGGTATCCAAGCGCGCTTGCAGCTCACGAGCCTGAAGCCGGTCCTCGCGACCCGACGCGCGATCGTCCTCGGGCGCGATCCCGCGCACGTTGCCGCCTATTGCCGCGACATGCGGACGGAAGGCTTCGACGTAGAGGCCGCGCCCGACGCCGACCGGCTGGGACGGGAATGCCGGCTGATCGTGACGGCCACGCCGTCGACCACGCCGCTGCTGAGGGCAGCGCATATACGTCCGGGCACCCATATCACGGCGATCGGCTCGGACACGCCCGAGAAGCAGGAACTCGAACCGGCGATCCTCGCCAGGGCCGACCGTGTCGTGGCGGACAGCCGGGCGCAATGCCGCCTTCGCGGCGAAATCCATCACGCCCTGAAGGCAGGGGCCATCGATGAACGCGCGATCGTCGAGATCGGCGAGATCATCGCCGGCCGGCGCTCCGGGCGCAGGTCCGAGGAGGACGTGACGGTTTTCGATTCGACGGGCGTGGCCGTGCAGGACATCAAGATCGCGCAGGCCGTTTCGCAGGCAATCGCCCACGCGGTTGCCCAGGCGTAGGGTAGACGCTCGACGCCCCGCAACCGCCGCTGTTCGGCGCCGCCTACTTCCCCCGCATCTTCCCCAGCCGCAGCCGCAGCGCGTTGAGCTTGATGAAGCCTTCCGCGTCGCGCTGGTCGTAGGCGCCCTGGTCCTCCTCGAAGGTCACGTGCTTCAGGCTGTAGAGCGAGCGCGGCGACTTGCGGCCGACAACGGTGGCGTTGCCCTTGTAGAGCTTCATGCGCACGGTGCCGGCGACGTTCTCCTGGCTCTTGTCGATCAGCGCCTGCAGCATCTCGCGCTCAGGGCTGAACCAGAAGCCGTAGTAAACCAGCTCCGCGTAGCGCGGCATGATGTCGTCCTTGAGGTGCATGGCGCCGCGGTCGAGCGTGATGCTCTCGATGCCGCGATGCGCGGCGTGCCAGATCGTGCCGCCGGGCGTCTCGTAGACGCCGCGGCTCTTCATGCCGACGAAGCGGTTCTCGACCAGGTCGAGCCGGCCGATGCCGTTGGCCTTGCCCAGCTCGTTGAGCCGCGTCAGCAGCTGCGCCGGCGTCAGGCGCTTGCCGTCGATCGCCACCGGGTCGCCGCGCTCGAACTCGATCTCGACATAGGTCGCCTTGTCCGGCGCGGCCTCGGGCGCGATGGTGCGCTGGTAGACGAACTCGTCCGGCTCGTGCCAGGGATCCTCCAGCGCCTTGCCCTCGCTCGAGGAGTGCAGCAGGTTGGCGTCGACCGAGAACGGCGCCTCGCCGCGCTTGTCCCTGGCGATCGGGATCTGGTGCTTCTCGGCGAAGTCGATCAGCTTGGTGCGCGAATCGAGGTCCCATTCGCGCCACGGCGCGATCACCTTGATGTCGGGCTTGAGCGCGTAGTAGGTCAGCTCGAAGCGCACCTGGTCGTTGCCCTTGCCGGTCGCCCCGTGCGCCACGGCGTCGGCGCCGACCTGTTGCGCGATTTCGATCTGGCGCTTAGCGATCAGCGGCCGCGCGATCGAGGTGCCGAGCAGGTACTGGCCCTCGTAGAGCGCGTTGGCGCGGAACATCGGGAAGACGAAGTCGCGCACGAACTCCTCGCGCAGGTCGTCCATGAAGATCTGCCTGATGCCGAACATCTCGGCCTTCTTGCGCGCCGGCTCCAGCTCCTCGCCCTGGCCGAGGTCGGCGGTGAAGGTGACGACCTCGCACTCGTAGGTCGCCTGCAGCCATTTCAGGATCACCGAGGTGTCGAGCCCGCCGGAATAGGCGAGCACGACCTTCTTGACGTCGCCCTTCTTCGGCCCGCTTTTCGGGGCGGCGATCTTCGCCTTTGCGCTCATAAAGATGCTCCGGATAAAGGAAGGCCGGGAGTATAGGCGGACGAGCCGGCCCGGCAAGCGCGGTTTGGCGGAGGCGAATCCTGGGGAAACCGACCGTTCACGGCGTCCGCCGCAGCGTCCATGTCCGCATCGCGCGGCTGGCGCTGGGGGAGAACGGCGTGGCCTACGAGCTCGACGATTTCCCCCGGGCGGCCCGCCGGCCGCGCACCTGGAGCGCCAGCCCTTCGGCAGGATGCCGGCCTTCGAGCATGCCGGTTTCCGTCTGTACGCGAACGGGGCGATCACGCGCTATGTCGACGAGGCCTTTCAAGAACGCGCCCTGCAGCCCTCGGATGCGAAGGCGCGAGCCCACGAGCTGTAAGGGCGCGGCCCCGACGAGGCGCGCATCGAAGTGGCGCTCGCGCGCGCCGGGATCTGCCGCCGCGCGCTGGCGGAGCTGATGGGCAAGAGGCCGTGGCTCGCCGGGCCGGCGGTGACGCTCGCCGACCGGCACGGCGCGCTCCGGCGCTGGTGGGGCGCGGTCGACGCCCGCCCGAGCGTCGCGGCGGCGCGGTTCCCGGCCGAGGAGAAGTCTGCCTAGCGCAGATCGAATCCCTTGCGTCGGACGAAGGCGCCAAAATCGGCGCGCTCGGGCACGGCATACTGCCGCGCCTTGTCCTCGGACCAGCCGTAGAAGTCGGCCTCGCCGTATGTCTCGACCAGGCGCTGCTTGCCGAAGCGGTGGATCGTGGCGCGCCGCCGGTCATAGCCGTCGATCTGCGCGCGCACGTCGTCGTCGCGGAAGCGGTCGACGTGAACCGTCGTCGCCAGCGGCAGGCGCGGGCTGATGTAGCCCGGCCCGGCCGGCCAGCCGAGCGCCAGGCCGGCATAGGGGAAGACGTGGTCGGGCAGGCCGAGCAGGTCGCTCGCTTCCTGCGCCCGGTTGCGGATCACGCTGAGCGGGCAGGATCCGAGTCCGACGGCGCTTGCCGCCTGCACCAGCCAGCCGAGCACGATGGCGGCGTCGGTCGCCGCGTTGAAGAACTGGTCAAGATGGTCGTTGGGAAATGGCTTTCCGCGCCACTGGTGCCATTGCCGCTGGCGGCGGTTGTTGCCGCAGACCACGAGCAGCGCCGGCGCGGCGGGGAGCCAGTCCATCGAGGGCATCAGCGCGTCGACCTTCTTGCGCAGGGCTGGCTCCTCGACGATCACGATGTCGCGCTGCTGCAGGTCGCTCTTGCTCGGCGCCGACAGCGCGACGGCGCAGATCGTGCGCAGCAACGCCGGATCGACCGGCTTGTCGGCGAACTTGCGGTGCGACCGATGCTCGGCAATGCGCGTCAGCGCATCGAGGCCGGGCGTGTTCGCGCCAACGGGCGCTGCATCGCCAAAGCGAAGCGACAGGGCGGTGTTCAGGCGGCTTGTGTCGGACATATGTTCCTCTTCCGGGACGCTGAAGTCCCCACCGTTCCGCCGATCGCCGGATCCAGCGCATGCGCGTAGGTCTGAAGCGCCTTGCGGCCGTTCTCGGACAGGCAGTAGACGCCGCGCTCGATGCGCTCGAACCAGCCATAGTAGTCGTGCCGCAGGATCTTGGCGGCGTTGGGCGCGTGGCCCGAGGCCTTGAGCGCACGTGGGCTCGCGTTGCCGTCGCGCAGCAGGAGCTGGCAGCAGCGCAGCGCCTCCTGCCGATACGCCGTCACGATCTTGACTCGCGTCGAGCCGCCGACATTGTGGTCGCCGGCGCGCCTTGCGTGCTCGCCCAGCAGACGGCCGCTGCGGCGCTGGTTGACGCGCGGGCGGTAGGGCATGGGGTCGAGCACGACCTCGACGCGGGCGCGCTGCGGCCGGTCGGCGAACACCAGCAGAAGGCCGAGACCGATGAGGCGGCAGAGCTTGCGCGCGGCGCGCCCGTCCGGCCGATTGTGCCAGTGGCCGCGCACGCTGGAGCCGTCGACCGCGAGATAGACGCGGTCCGTCATGCCCATGCGGTCGACGCCCTGCAGCAGCAGGTCGAGGTTGAAGCGGCGCTTGAGTTCGACGATCACCGGCGGCTCGCCGGGACGGACCGCGACGACGTCGCAGCCCCGGACCTCGGCCTTGACGTCATAGCCCTGCGCCTCGAGGAAGGCCTTGACCGGCGCGTAGAGATCGCGCTCGGCGCCGACCGCCATGGCCGGCTCAGCGCTTGCGCTTGCCGTTGCCTTTCCCGTTGCTCCTTTTCCCGTTCCTCGGGCCGTTCGGGTTCATGTTGCCTTCGCGCCGCCGCGCCACGGCGTCGGCGAGGATGCAGAGGATTTCGAACATCATGGTGGCGCCGACCACGGCCGTGTTGCCGGAAGGATCGAACGGCGGCGCCACTTCGACCACGTCGGCGCCGACGAGGTCGAGCCCCTGCAGGCCGCGGACCATGGCCTGCGCCTCGTGCGTCGAATAGCCGCCGATCTCCGGCGTGCCGGTGCCCGGCGCATAGACCGGATCCAGCCCGTCGACGTCGAAGCTGACATAGGTCGGCCCGTCGCCGACCACACGGCGCGCTTCCCTGACCACCTTCTCGACGCCGAGCTTGTAGAATTCCTCGATCGTGACGATGCGGATGCCCTGCTGCTCGCCCCAGTCGTTGTCGGCCTCGCCGTAGAGCGAGCCGCGGATGCCGATCTGGATCGTGCGCCTGGGATCGAGCAGCCCTTCCTCGATCGCGCGGCGGAACGGCGTGCCGTGCGTGTACTTGCACTCGCCGAAATACCGGTCCCACGTGTCGGTATGGGCGTCGAAATGCACCATGCCGACCGGGCGGTCCTTGGCGATGGCGCGCATGATCGGCAGGCTGATCAGGTGGTCGCCGCCGGCAGTGAGCGGGATGGCGCCGGCCGCGTGCACCTTGGCGACGAACTTCTCGACCCGCTTCAGCGTGTCGACCAGGTCGATCGGGTTGACCGAGCTGTCGCCGACATCGCCGCACCGGGCGATGTCGTAGGGGCTGATCCGGCTGACATGATGCACGTAGCGCATCAGGCACGAGGCGTCGCGCAGCGCTCGCGGCCCGTGCCGCGCCCCGGCGCGGTTGGTGGTGCCGCCGTCCCAGGGCACGCCGAGCAGCGCGATGTCGAGCCCGGCGGGATCACTCAGCAGCGGCAGCCGCATGAAGGTGGCGATCCCGCCGAACCGGGGGACGACCAGGCCGCTTTGCGGTTTGGGGAACGCCGATGTTTGGGCCATGACCGTGCTCTGCCTTCGCTGCTATAAGAAAGCTATATAAGAGGGGCATCGGGCGGGGGCAACCATCGCCGCGACCCGAGACCGGCCCGTTGGGGGGACGATTGAACGACAGCTTCGACCTGGTTGTCGCAGGCGGCACCACGGCCACGCCGAGCGGACTCGTGCGGGCCGATGTCGGCGTGCGCGGCGGGCGCATCGCGGCCCTGGGCGAGCTGAAGAACGCCAAGGCCGCGGAGCGCATCGACGCGGCCGGGCTGCACGTGCTGCCCGGGGTGATCGACACGCAGGTGCATTTCCGCGAGCCGGGCAACGAGCACAAGGAGGATCTGAACACCGGCACGGCGGGCGCCGTGCTGGGCGGCGTCACCTGCATCTTCGAGATGCCGAATACCAAGCCGCCGACGCTGACCGAGGCGGCCCTCAACGACAAGCTGAAGCGCGCCGAGGGCCGGGCCTGGTGCGACCACGCCTTCTTCGTCGGCGCCAGCGCCAGCAACGTCGACAGCCTCGCCGACCTGGAGCTGCTGCCGGGCTGCTGCGGCGTGAAGATCTTCATGGGTTCGTCCACCGGCGGGCTCTTGGTCGAGGACGACGCGACGCTGGAGCGCGTGCTGGTCTCGGGCTATCGCCGCGTCGCCGTCCATGCCGAGGACGAGCCCCGGCTCAAGGAGCGCAAGGCGATCGCGGAGAACGCCAAGCACCCGCGCGCGCATCCGGAGTGGCGCGACGCCGAGAGCGCGCTGATCGCCACGCGGCGCCTGATGGCACTGGCGGAGAAGACCCGCCGGCGCGTCCACGTGCTGCACGTGACGACGGCGGAGGAGATGGCGCTGCTGGCCGAGCACAAGACGGTCGCCACGGTCGAGGTCACGCCGCAGCACCTGACGCTGTGCGGCCCGGACTGCTACGAGCGCCTGGGCACCAAGGCGCAGATGAACCCGCCGATCCGCGACGAGCGCCATCGCGCGGCGCTGTGGCAGGCGATCAGCGACGGCGTGGTCGACGTGATCGGCTCGGACCATGCGCCGCACACCGAGGAGGAGAAGGCGCAGGAGTATCCCAAGAGTCCCTCGGGCATGCCCGGCGTGCAGACCTTGCTGCCCCTGCTGCTCGACCATTGCGCCGCCGGGCGGCTGACGCTGGAGCGCGTGATCGACCTGACCTCCTCCGGTCCGGCGCGCATCTACGGCATCGCCGGCAAGGGGCGCATCGCGCTGGGCTACGACGCCGACCTGACGCTGGTCGACCTCAAGGCCCAGCGCGAGATCACCGACGCCGACACGGCCAGCCGCTGCGGCTGGACGCCGTTCGCCGGCATGAAGGTCAAGGGCTGGCCGATGGCGACGATCCTGCGCGGCAACATCGTCATGCGCGACGACGAGCTGATCAACGACCCGCTCGGCCAGCCGGCGCGGTTCCTGGAAACGCTTTGATCGCGCTGCCGGCCGGCGCCACACTGCTGGTCATCGACGTCCAGCAGGCGATCGACGCGCCCCATTGGGCCAAGGACGGGCCGCGCAACAATCCCGATGCCGAGGCGACGATCGCGGCGCTGCTGGCCGCCTGGCGGCGCGCCGGCCGGCCGCTCGTCCACGTGCGCCACGACTCGCGCGAGCCCGGCTCCGCCTATCGCCCGGGCCAGCCCGGCAACGACTTCAAGCCGGCGGTGCGCCCGCTGCCGGGCGAGACGATCGTGCCGAAGCACACGACCAGCGCCTTCGTCGGTACCGGGCTCGAGCGGCGGCTGCGCGAGGCGGGCTCGGACACGCTGGTCGTCTGCGGCGTGATCACCAACAACTCGGTCGAGACGACCGTGCGCATGGCCGCCTGCCTCGGCTTCAAGACCTGGCTGGTCGCCGACGGCTGCTTCACCTTCGCGCGGCGCGACTGGAACGGCGCGTTGCGCAGCGCCGAGGACGTGCATGCGCTGTCGCTCGCCAATCTCGCGGGCGAGTGCGCGGAGATCGTGACCGCGGACAAGCTGCTGGAGGCCGTGCGATAGCCCGACTGGACGGCCGCGCCCAAACCCTGTACGGGGGCGCGGCCATGCCGATGCCGATCTCCCAGCACGTGAAGGAACTAATGCGCCTGGCCGTGCCGGTCATCGTGTCGCGCACGGGCGTGATGACGATGACGGTGGTCGGCGTCGCATTCCTGGGCCGCGTCGGGCCCGAGCAGGTCGCCTACATGGCGATCGCCGGCGTCGCCATCGGCACGCTGATCATTACCACGGTCGGCCTGATGGTCGGCACGATGGTCGAGACGGCGCACGCCCTCGGCGCCGGGAGGGACCGCGAATGCGGCCAAGTGTGGCGGCGCTCGCTCGTCTATGCGCTGATTGTCGGCATCGCCGGCGCGGTGCTGTGCCAGTTCGGCGAGCCGCTGTTCCTCTTGACCGGCCAGGCGCCGGACGTCGCCGCGGGTGGCGGGCGGGTGCTGGCGATCCTGGGCTGGTCGCTGCCGGGCACGGCGCTCTACGTCACCACCACGTTCTTCCTCGAGGCGATCAAGCGGCCGGAGCCGGGCATGGTGGCGATCCTGTTCGCCAATCTCTTGAACGCGTTCCTCAACTGGCTGTTCGTGCTGGGTCATTGGGGCATGCCGGCGATGGGCGCCGAAGGCTCGGCGCTCGCCATGACGCTCACGCGCCTTGCCATGGCGGTCGGCATGATCGCCTATGCGGTGCTGATGCCGGACCACGCGCGCTTCGCCGTGCGCGCGCGGCCGCGGCGGCCGTGGCGCGACGGCGCCGCGGCACGCGGCATCGGCTATGCCTCGGGCGTGAGCTACGGCCTCGAGGCCGCGGCCTTCGGCTCGATGAGCATCTTCGCCGGTTGGCTGGGGACCCTGCCGCTCGCCGCCTGGTCGATCTCGCTCAACTGCTCGGCCATGGCGTTCATGACGGCGGTGGGCCTCGGCGTCGGCACCGCGGTGCGCGTCGGCCATGCACGCGGCCGCGGCGACCGCGCCGAGATGGCGATGGCCGGCTGGGTGGGCCTTGGCGCCTGCATCGCGGTCATGGCGTTGGCCTCGGTCGCCTTCGTCGTGCTGGCGCCCGGGATCGCCGCGCTGTTCACGACCGACGCGGCGCTGGCGCCGCTGGCGGCGACGATGATCGCCATGGCGGCCTGGTTCATGATCGCCGACGGCGGCCAGGGCGTGATGCTGTCGGCCGTACGGGGCACCGGCGACGCCTGGATTCCGACGACGCTGCACTTCACCGCCTATTTCGGCGTGATGATCCCGGGTGCCTGGCTGCTGACCTTTCCGCTCGGCCTCGGCGCACCCGGCCTGTTCCTCGCGATCCTGCTCGCCAGCATCGTGGCGCTGGTCCTGCTGTCGTGGCGCTTCCGGCAGCGCTGCCGCCCGCGCGTCGTCACTCCTCCAGCCGCAGGCCCGCCGCCGTGAAGCCGCCGTCGACGTCGAGCGTCACGCCGGTGACGTAGGACGCGCCGGGCGAGAGCAGGAAGCGGATCGCGGCGGCGATCTCCTCGACCGTGCCGTAGCGCTCGAGCGGTACGGCGCGGCGCCAGCCGGCACGCGTCGCCCCGGTATGCACGGCGCGGGCAAGCGCCGTGTCGACCGGGCCGGGGTTTACGCAGTTGACCGTGATGCCGTGCGGCGCGAGCTCCACCGCCATCACCTGCGTCAGGTTCATGAGGCCGGCCTTGGACGCGCCGTAGGCGGCGCGGCCCATGCTGCCGCGGTTGCCGCTGATCGACGCGATCTGCACGATCCGCCCGCCCCGCCGCTGCGCCACCATCCGCCGCGCCGCGGCGCGGCCGATGAGGAAGGCGCCGAACAGGTTTACGTCGTGCACGCGGCGCCAGTCCGCCGCCGTCGTCTCCAGGAACGGCTTCTGCAGGCCGATGCCGGCGCTGTTCACCAGCGCGTCCAGCCGTCCGCACTTCGCCACGGCCTCCTCGATCAGCGCGTCGACCCCGGCCTCGTCCGTGACGTCGCAGGCAACGGCGACGGCTCGGCCGCCGATCTCCGCCGCGGCGCGGCGCGCGCGATCGCCGTCGCGGTCGGCAAGCACCACCGTGTCGCCGCCGCGCGCCTGCGCCTGCGCGGCCGCAAGGCCGATGCCGCTGGCACCGCCTGCGACGAGCACCACGCGGCCGCGCTGTTCTCCCGTTCGCGCCATATGTCGCATTGGCGTCGATTGCCGCGCAGGCGTCAAGCCGCTAAGGTCTGCAGCAATCCCGACACCGCGAGACCGGAGGACTTCCATGACCGCCTGCATCGTCGGCTGGTCGCACAGCAAGTTCGGCAAGATGGATGGCGTCGACGTCGAGGGCCTGATCGCCAAGGTCGCCGCCGACGCGATGGCGGACGCCGGCATCGGGCCCGAGGACGTCGACGAGATCTTCCTCGGCCATTTCAACGGCGGCTTCGTGCGCCAGGATTTCACCTCGTCGCTCGTGCTGCAGGTTTCCGACAAACTGCGCTACAAGCCGGCGACGCGGGTCGAGAACGCCTGCGCCACCGGCTCTGCCGCCGTGCGCCAGGGCATCGGCGCGATCGACGCCCGCCGTGCGCGCATCGTGCTGGTCGTCGGCGTCGAGAAGATGACCGAGCTGAGCGGGCCCGAGATCGGCGGCGTCCTGATCAAGGCCGCATACCAGAAGGAGGAAGGCGACATCGAGGGCGGCTTCGCCGGCGTGTTCGGCCGCATCGCACAGCAGTATTTCCAGCGCCATGGCGACCAGTCCGACGCGCTGGCGCGCATCGCCGCCAAGAACCACAAGAACGGCGTGCACAACCCGCTGGCGCAGATGCAGAAGGACCTGGGCTACGAGTTCTGCCGCAACGTGTCCGACAAGAACCCGATCGTGGCGGGGCCGTTGAAGCGCACGGACTGCTCGCTGGTGTCGGACGGCGCGGCGGCGCTGGTGCTGGCCGACGTCGACACGGCGCTGGGCATGAAGAAGGCGGTCGTGTTCCGCGCCAACGAGCAGGTCAACGACTACCTGCCGATGAGCAGGCGCGACATCGTCCGGTTCGAGGGCCCGGCCGTCGCCTGGAAGCGCGCGCTCGCGAAGGCAGGCATCGATCTGCTCGACCTGAGCCTGGTCGAGACGCATGACTGCTTCACCCTGGCCGAGCTGATCGAGTACGAGGCCATGGGCCTGACGCCGGAGGGCAAGGGCGCGCGCGCGATCCTGGAGGGATGGACGGAGAAGGACGGCAAGCTGCCGGTCAACCCGTCGGGCGGCCTCAAGTCCAAGGGCCATCCGATCGGCGCGACCGGCGTGTCGATGCACGTGCTGGCGTCGATGCAGCTGACCGGCACGGCAGGCGGCATGCAGGTGCGCAATCCCAAGCTGGCCGGCATCTTCAACATGGGCGGCGCCGCCGTGGCGAACTACGTGAGCATCCTCGAGCCGCTGCGCTAGGGCCGGCAGGGCGCGTCGCGTAGCCGGGGGCCGCCATGGGCGACGTGATGAATCTCGGCCGGCTGCTGTCGGACACAGCACGGCGGCTGCCCAGCCGGCCGGGCCTGGTCTGGCGCGACACGACTTGGACCTGGCGCGAGATCGACCAACGCGTGAACGCGCTGGCGGCGGCGTTGCGGCGCCTGGGCGTGGCCAAGGGCGACCGCGTACTGGTGCAGTCGCGCAACTCGAACCAGATGTTCGAGACGTGCTGGGCCGTGTTCAAGGCCGGCGCCGTTTGGGTGCCGACAAACTACCGCCTGACCCCGCCCGAGATCGCCTGGCTCGGCCAGTCCTCGGGCGCCAAGGCGTTCATCTACGACCGCGGCTTCGGCGAGCATGTCGATGCGGTCAGGGCCGCCTCGCCCGCGCTCGGGCACGTGATCGCCGTCGCCGAGCCGCGCGCCGGCGAGCACGCCTTCGAGGCGCTGGTGGCGAAGCACGCCGGCGCCCCGTCCTTCGAGGAGGACGTGTCCTACGACGACCCGGTCTGGTTCTTCTTCACGTCGGGCACGACGGGCAAGCCCAAAGCCGCGGTGCTGACGCACGGGCAGATGGCCTATGTCGTGACCAACCACCTGGCCGACCTGATGCCGGGCCTGAGCGAGCACGACGCCTCGCTGGTCGTGGCGCCGCTGTCGCACGGCGCGGGCATGCACATGCTGGTCAACGTGGCGCGCGGGGCCAGGAGCGTGCTGCTGCCGAGCGACAAGCTGGACGTCGAGGAGGCCTGGCGCCTGGTCGCCCGGCACCGCGTCACCAACATGTTCACCGTGCCGACCATCGTGAAGATGCTGGTCGACGACCCGGCCGTTGGTCGGCACGACCATTCCTCGCTGCGCCACGTGATCTATGCCGGCGCGCCGATGTATCGCGCGGACCAGAAGATGGCGCTGGAGAAACTGGGCCCGGTGCTCGTGCAGTATTTCGGCCTGGGCGAGGTCACCGGCAACATCACGGTCCTGCCGCCGGCGCTGCACACGCTCGACGATGACGCACCGGACGCGCGGGTCGGCACCTGCGGCTATCCGCGCACCGGCATGGAAATCGCGATCAAGGATCCGTCCGGCAGGCGCCTGGGACCGGGCGAGAAGGGCGAGATCTGCGTGCGCGGGCCCGGCGTGTTCCTCGGCTACTGGAACAATCCCGAGGCCAACGCCAAGGCGCTGAAGGACGGCTGGTTCCACACCGGCGACCTCGGCCACGTGGACGCGGAGGGCTTCCTCTTTATCACCGGCCGCGCCTCGGACATGTACATCTCTGGCGGCGCCAACGTGTACCCGCGAGAATGCGAGGAAGTGCTGCTGACGCACCCTGCCGTGTCGGAAGTGGCCGTGCTGGGCGTGCCCGACCCGAAATGGGGCGAGTCGGGCGTGGCGGTCGTGGTCCCGGCCGAGGGCGCGCTACCGCGCGAGGACGAGTTGCTGCACTATCTGGACGGCAGGCTCGCCAAGTACAAATGGCCGCGCCGGGTGTTCTTCTGGCGCGACCTGCCGAAGTCGGGCTATGGCAAGGTGCCGAAGCACCTGATCCGCGAGCAGCTCTATGAGCGTGGCGAGCTGAGCCGGGAGCAAGGTCCGTAAGGCGATGCCCATGTGGCCAGGCAACGGGAGACGACCGTGAGAACGATCAGGCAGCCGGGCAAGCCGGCGCGCCCGCGCGTGCTGAGCGTGGCGGCATCGAGCGGCGGCGAATTGCGCATCGTGGTGCCCGAGGGGACCGACTTGCTGAACGGGCTCGCGCGCGCGCTCACGGGCGCCGGCGTCGCCTCGGCGGCGGTGTTCCTCAACGGCGGCCGCTTCGCACGCATGCAGTATCTCACGGGCCAGCCCTGCCGCGACGGCAAGCGCGTCGCGACCTATGGCGCGCCGACCACGCTGGGCGGCCCGGTCACGCTCTTGAGCGGCAACGCCTTCCTCGGCATCGACGAAACCGGCAAGCCGATCGTGCACTGCCACGCCGTCGTGGTGGACCGCGACGGCTCGGTGCACGGCGGGCACCTGCCGCCCGGCGTCTGCACGGTCGGACCGGGCGGCGTCGTCGCGCTGGCCGCCGCGCTGGCCGACGCGGCGCTGGCGGTGCGCTACGACGCCGAAACCAACTATCCGATCTTCCATCCGATGGTGCTCGAGGCGGCGAACAGGGTGGCGGCATGACGGCCCGGCAAAAGCAAGCGGCCCGGCGCAAGCCGGCGCCGAAGAAAGCCAGGCCCCGCACGCGCAAGAGCGCCGCGGCCAAGTCCGCCATCGTGCTCGCACCGCTGGCGGTGCCGTACGCGCTCGTCGAGGACCGTCCCGGCACGCTGGCCACGCTGGTCGAGCGCGGCCGCTACGGCCGCATGATCCTGGCCCGCGTGCGCCCGAACATCGATCTGGTCGCCGGCGTGGAGCGCGTCTGCGCCTCGCACGGCATCACCCACGCGGTCGTGCGCAGCGCCGTCGGCAGCCTGGTCGATGCGGCGCTCGGCTACGGCGAAGGCGACTCGATGACCCTGATCACCGTCGAAGGCCCGGGCATCGAAATCCTGACGCTGAACGGCGAGGTGCGCCCAGACGAGACCGGCAAGCCCGTGGCGACGCTGCGCGGCACAATCTCGGATTCCGACGCCAGCGTCTATGGCGGCGAATTCGTGCGCGGCGGCAATCCGATCTGCATCACGCTGGAGATCGCGCTGCAGGAATGGCTGCCGGATCTGCAGTCCTCGCCGGCCACGGGCTAGACGTCATGGCAACCGAGACGTTCAGCGCCCTCGTGCTCGAGGAAGCCGACGGCAAGGTGAAGTCGTCGCTCGCGGAACTGCCGCTCGCATCCCTGCCGGCCGGCGACGTGACCGTGCGCGTCACGCATTCGACCCTCAACTACAAGGACGGCATGATCCTCGGCGGTCTCGGCCGGCTGGTGCGCAAGTACCCGCATGTGCCGGGCATCGACTTCGCCGGCGTGGTGGAAGAGTCGCGCCACGCCGACTGGAAGCCGGGCGACGCCGCCGTGCTGACCGGGTGGCGCGTCGGCGAAGCGCATTGGGGCGGCTACGCCACGCGCGCGCGGGTGAAGGGCGAATGGCTGGTGCCGCTGCCCAGGGGCCTGACCGCGCGGCAGGCGATGGCGGTGGGCACCGCAGGCTTCACGGCGATGCTGGCCGTCATGGCGCTGGAGGCGCACGGGGTGCAGCCGAGCCAGGGCGAGGTGCTGGTGACCGGCGCAGCCGGCGGCGTCGGCAGCGTCGCCACCGCGATCCTGGCGAAGCTCGGCTTTACCGTCGCCTGCTCGACCGGCCGCGCGGAGACCCATGACTATCTGCGGGGCCTCGGCGCCAAGGCAGTGATCGACCGCTCGACGCTCGCCACGCCTCCGGGCAAGCCGCTCGACAGCGAGCGCTGGGCCGGCGCCGTCGACTCGGTCGGCAGCACCACGCTCGCGACCGTCCTGTCGCAGATGAACTACCGCGGCTCGGTCGCCGCCTGCGGCCTGGCCGGCGGGCCGAAGCTCGAAACCACCGTGATCCCGTTCCTCCTGCGCGGCGTCAACCTTCTGGGCATCGACTCGGTCATGTGCCCGATGCCGCAGCGACGCGAGGCGTGGACCCGGATCGCCCGCGACCTGCCGCTCGACAAGCTCGACCGGATGATCCAGCCGGCCAAGCTCGCCGACCTGCCGCGCCTGGCGGGCGACATCCTGAACGGCCGGGTACGCGGCCGCGTCGTGGTCGAGACGGGCGGATGACCGAGCGGCGCAGCGTCGTGCTGACCGGCGCGTCGCGCGGCATCGGCCACGCCACGGTCAGGCGCTTTTCGGCCGAGGGTTGGCGCATCATCAGCTGCTCGCGCGAGGCTGCGCCGCCGGAGTGCCGGCGCGACCCGAACTGGACGCACCACATCCCGGCCGATCTGGCCGATCCCGCGAGCCGCGACGCCTTCATCGCGGCGGCCAACGAGGCGCTCGGCGGCCAGCCGCTGCATGCGCTGGTCAACAATGCCGCCGTGTCGCCCAAGACGCCGTTCAAGGAGCGGCTGGGCTGCCTCAACGGCGCGATCGACGGCTGGCGCCAGGTGTTCGAATTGAACTTCTTCGCGCCGCTGGTGCTGGCGCGCGGCTTCGCCCCTGCGCTGCGCCTGGGCAAGGGCGCGATCGTCAACATTACCTCGATCGCCGGCCACGCCATCCATCCCTTCGCCGGTTCGGCCTATTCCACGTCGAAGGCCGCGCTGTCGGCGCTGACGCGCGAGATGGCGGTGGAGTTCGCCCAGCTCGGCGTGCGCGTGAACGCCGTGGCGCCCGGCGAGATCGAGACCGACATGATCGGACCGGACTACGAGCCGCTGATCACCCGCATCCCGATGCACCGCATGGGAACGCCCGAGGAAGTCGCCGCCACCGTCTACCAGCTCTGCTCGCCCGACTTCGCCTATGTCACGGGCACGGAGATCTTCGTGACGGGCGGCCAGCACCTCTACTAGCCGGCCGTGGAGCGGCCCTGGCGGCTCAGATGCCGGCGAGGCGCCTGATGGCCGCGATCGTCTCCACCGCCGCCGCGCCTTCGGCTGCCGTGCTCTTGGGCGCCGGCCCGCCCCGCAGATAGTCGACGAACGTCCTGAGCTCGGCCAGCAGCGGCATGGCGACGGCGATCGGCCGCTTCGTCGGCGGCGCAGCGTCGGACTTGCCGTTCGCCGGCGGGCTCGCGATCAGCTCGATGTGATCGGCATAGGCGTCGCTCAGGCGGGCGGCGCCATCGCGGCAGATCAGCGTCACCGTCCGCTGCCGCTCGGGCGAACGCACGCCGATTTCCGCGACGTGCCACGGACCGCCGGCTTCCGCCATGACCGCGATCATGCCCAGGACGCCCCCGGCGCCCCGGTCGGCGACAGCGCCCTGCGGCGGCAGGATGCGGCCCAGGATCTCGTGGGCGATGGCCAGCTCGTGCGGCATCAGCGTCCACACGCAGTCGACGTCGGCGTAGTCGTGGCCCCAGCCGAGGCGCGTCGTGCGCAACCCGACGACGGGCCCGAACTCGCCCGCGCGGGCGACGGCGGCGAGCGCCAGCACGCCCTCGTGATAGCGCCACTTGTCCATCACGAACAATCGATCGCCGGCGATCTCCAGCAGGCGTCGCGCGCGGCCGGCGTCGTCGCATAGCGGCTTCTCGCAGAAGACCGGCGCAGCCGCCGGCAGCGACTCGATCACGGCGGCATGGGTCGAGGTCGGCGTCGCGACGACGAACCCGTCGGCCGGCGGCAGCACCGCAATCGAGTCGACAACCGCTGCGGCGCCGGCGCGCAGCAGATCGGCGCCGTCGGCCTGCCGCGTGACGACGCTGACGCTGGCACCCAGCGAGACCAGGTCGCGCAGGATGTGCCGGCCCCATCTGCCGCAGCCGACCAGCCCAATTCTCAGCATGGCAGCATGCGCTCACCGATCGGCGACGGCGGCCCGGTATTGCGCCTCGGCCTCCGCAAGCGTCCCCGCCCGGCGGTCGCGCTCGCTGAGGAGCGGATCGCTGCAGGGCCAATCCAGCTTCAGGTCCGGGTCGGCCCAGTGACATCCCATCTCGTCGCGCGGGTCGAAATAGGCGTCGAGACCGTACACATAGACGGTCGGCGCGTGACAGTAGAATCCGTGCAGGACACCGATCGGGGTGCGGATGGCGCAGAGATCGTCACCCGAAACCTCGATGATCGTCCCGCGCCGGTATGACGGCGAACCCGCGCGTATGTCGAACAGGGCGACGCTCACGCGACCCTGCAGGACCACGAGATAGTCGCGGTGTTTCGCATGCACGTGCATTCCGCGCAGGACGTGCGCCCGCGATACGGTGGCGTTCCACTGGCAGGGATCCTGGCCCGCCACGCGGTCGCGGCGGAACACCTCGCTGACCCAGCCGCGCTCGTCGCGATGCACGTCGAGCGCGAGGACCTCGACCCCCGACGGCAAGTCCGTCTTGACCATGGCTCGACGGTAGTCAACGAGCGGTGGAATGTGAAGGCGCCACGGCGGACCGACGGCAACGCAGTGGACACATTACCGTCAGCGAATCGACGCCGGCGACCGCTATGACGCAGCGCCGTGCAGCGACCGCGCTTCCATACCGGCCCGCTGGGCAAGCGCCCGGCGCGGGCTTGCTGGCCGTTCCGGGGCGGCGTTAAATGTCCCGCAACGACAAGCGCCGGGCGAAGCGAAGCCTGGCGGCGGGGAGGAGTGGCCGAATGCCGGGCGCCGGGCTGGAAGTCGCCAAGCTCGAAGTGGCCTATGGCAGCGTGCGCGTGCTGCACGGCATCGACCTTGCCGTCGAGCCGGGCTCGTTCGTGGCGCTGCTTGGATCGTCGGGCTGCGGCAAGACCACGCTGCTGCGCGCCATATCCGGTTTCGTGCCGGTGAGCGCCGGCCGCGTGACCGTGAACGGCCGCGACATCACGGGCGCCCCGCCCGACAAGCGCGGCATGGCCATGGTGTTCCAGTCCTACGCCCTGTGGCCGCACATGACCACGGCGCAGAACATCGGCTACGGCCTGAAGCTGCGCGGCATCGCGCGCGACGCCATCGCCCGGCGGGTCGACGAGATCCTGGCCATGCTCAAGCTCGAAGGCTTCGGCCCGCGCATGGTCACGCAGCTTTCCGGCGGCCAGCGCCAGCGCGTCGCGCTCGGGCGGGCGCTCGCGATCAATCCCGACATCCTGTTGCTGGACGAGCCGCTGTCGAACCTCGATGCCCGCATCCGCGAGGACGTGCGCCACGAGATCAAGGCGCTGCAGCAGGGGCTCGGCATCACCGCGATCCACGTAACGCACGACCGCGAGGAGGCCATGGTGATGGCCGACCGCATCGTGGTGATGGACCAGGGCCGCGTGGCGCAGCACGGCACGCCCGAGGAGGTCTACAACCGGCCGGTCTCGGCCTTCGTCGCCGGCTTCATGGGCGCGGGCAACACCATCCGGCTCAGCGCGCGCCCGTCCGCGGAGGGCCTTGCCATTGCGCCCGGCCCGAACAACACCGGCATGACCATTGCGGCGCACGCGCTCGGCCCGGGCGTCCCGCCCGGCCATGACGGACCGGTGGTCGCGCATTTCCGCAGCGAGGCAGCGGCGCTCGGCGATCCGGCCGAGGCCGGAGAAGGCACGCTGGTGCTGAACGGCAGGGTCGAGCAGGCATCGTATCCCGGCGGGCACTACCGCTACGCCGTCAGCGTCGGCGACCGCAAGGTGATCGTCGACGCCGCCGAACGCCTGGCCGTCGGCGCCGCCGTCGGCGTGCGCCTGAGGGCCGAGGCGCTGCATCTGTTTCCGGATAGCGAGCAACAAGGGAGACTTCCATGATCGGCAGAACAACCGCGACCGTCGCCGCCGTGCTGGCGGCCATCATGCTCGGCGCCGGGCCGGCAAGCGCGCAGAAGGCGACGCTCAACGTCGTGACCGCGGGCGACCAGAACATGGTCGACTACGTGAAAGACTACCTGGCGCCGATCTTCGAGAAGAGCAATCCGAACGTCACCGTGAAGGCGGTCGGCACGGGGCCCGGCGATGCCGGCTCGCAGAAGATCGCCGAGAAGCTGACGGCGCAGAAGGCGAACCCGAACTGGGACGTCGACGTGGCCGTCGTGCACCAGAAGATGGCCGGCGACATGGTGCGCGAGGGCCTGCTTGCGCCGTACGTGAAGGACGTCAGCACCGGCAAGCTCACCACCTCGCCGACCGCAAAGAACGCGCTCGGCCAGAACGTCGAGGGGTACGTGATCCCGATGTTCCAGAGCCAGACCGCGATCGCCTACAACCCGTCCATGGTGCAGGCGCCGCCCAAGAGCTACGGCGACCTGGAGGCCTGGGTGAAGGCCAATCCGAAGAAGTTCGGCCACAACGGCATCAAGGGCGGCATGTCGGGCGTCGCCTTCGTGGTGGGCTGGATCTACGCCAACGCGCCCAATGCCGACAAGCTGATGGCGGGTCCCTACGACAAGGCGGTCGCGGATGCCTGGGGGCCGACCTTCGCCAAGCTCAAGGAGTTCAACAAGCAGGTCACGATCACGCCCGGCAACGCCGGCACGCTCGACATGCTGAACCGCGGCGAGATCGCCATGGGCCCGGTCTGGGTCGACATGTTCTATACCTGGATGGCCGACGGCAAGCTGCCGCCGACGATGCGTCTGGCGCTGATCGGCCCGGGCATGCCGGGCCAGCCGATGTACTACGTGATCCCGGCCAAGGCCGCGAACGGCGCCGCCGCGCGCAAATTCGTCGAGATGGCGACCAGCCCGCAGGTGCAGGCCGAGGGGATCGTCAAGAAGTTCAACTGGTACCCGGGCATCGACGCGCAGCATGTCAAGGCGCAGCTGGACGAGAAGACCTGGAACAAGCTGTTCATCGACGTCTCGCCGCAGGACCTGGCGGCCAAGGCGAAGCCGTTCCCGGTGAAGGAATACTTCGACGCGATCCTGCAGGGCTACGAG
>CAZLBB010000008.1:0-79385 GCA_964557415.1 uncultured Rhodospirillaceae bacterium | reverse complement strand
CATGACGATGCGGTCGATGCCTGGCGCAGAGCCGCCGTGCGGCGGCGCGCCGTACTGGAACGCGTTGAACAGGCCCGCGAAGCGCTCTTCGACCTCGGCGCGCGTGTAGCCGGCGATCTCGAAGGCGCGCACCATGACGTCCGGCAGGTGATTGCGGATCGCGCCGGAGGAAAGCTCCACGCCGTTGCATACGATGTCGTATTGGTAGGCTTTGATCGTCAGCGGATCCTTGGTGTTGAGCGCGTCTAGTCCGCCCTGCGGCATCGAGAACGGGTTGTGCGAGAACTCGATCTTCTTGGTGTCGGAATTGAACTCGTACATCGGGAAATCGACGATCCAGCACAGGCGGAACGCGTTCTTCTCGAGCAGATCGACTTCCTGGCATAGGCGCGTGCGCGCCTTGCCGGCAAAGGCGGCCGCATCGGCCGGCTTGGCACAGGCGAAGAACACGGCATCGCCGTCCTTGGCCTTCGCACCCGACCTGATCGCGGCCAGGCGCCGCTCGTCGAGGTTCTTCGCGATCGGTCCCTTTGCGCCGCCCGCCTCGAACACGACATAACCGAGCCCGCCCGCGCCCTCGGCGCGCGCCCATTCGTTCAGCTTGTCGAAGAAGCTGCGCGGCTTCGCCGCCGCGCCCGGCGCGGGGATGGCGCGCACGACGGCGCCACCGTCGATCGCTTTGGCGAAGAGGCCGAAACTCGAGCCGCGGAAGGCGTCGGTCACGTCGGCGATCACCAGCGGGTTCCGCAGGTCGGGCTTGTCCGTGCCGTATTTCAGCATCGCCTCGTCGAAGGGGATGCGCGGGAACGGCGCGGCGGTCACCGTGCGGCCCTCGCCGAATTCCTCGAACACGCCGTGCAGCACCGGCTCGAGCGCGGCGAACACATCTTCCTGCGTGACGTAGGACATCTCGAAGTCGAGCTGGTAGAACTCGCCGGGCGAGCGGTCGGCGCGGCCGTCCTCGTCGCGGAAGCAGGGCGCGATCTGGAAGTAGCGATCGAAGCCGGCAACCATCAGCAGCTGCTTGAACATCTGCGGCGCCTGCGGCAGCGCGTAGAACTTGCCGGGATGGATGCGCGAAGGCACCAGGTAGTCGCGCGCCCCCTCGGGGCTGGACGCGGTCAGGATCGGCGTCTGGAACTCGGTGAAACCCTGTTGGATCATGCGCCGCCGGATCGACGCGATCACCGCCGAGCGCAGCATGATGTTCCGGTGCAGCTTGTCGCGCCGGAGATCGAGGAAGCGGTAACGCAGGCGGATCTCCTCCGGGTAGTCCGCCTCGATGCTGACGGGCAGCGGCAGCTCCTTGGCGGCCGACTGCACGACGACCTCGGACACGCGCAGCTCGACCTCGCCGGTCGGCAGCTTCGTGTTGACCGTGTCGGGCGAGCGCGCCACCACGTCGCCGGTCACGGTGATGACCGTTTCCAGCCTCAGCCCTTCCAGGGTCTTGAATACCGGGCTGCTGGTGTCGACGACACATTGGGTCAGCCCGTAGTGATCGCGGAGGTCCACGAACAGCAGATGGCCATGGTCGCGCTTGCGATGGATCCAGCCGGACAGACGCGCGGTCTCGCCGGTATGCGCGGCTCTCAGCTGGCCGCAGGTATGCGTGCGATAGGCGTGCATGGAAGCCCCGTTGGAAGCGGGCGGAGAGGGCAACAATGACGAGGCTTTGTCAAGCGCGCCGCATGCTTGGCGTGAGCCGGCCGGTCGGCTGCAGCCGGCAGCCTTGGCGAGCCGCTAGTCGTCGGTCAAATGCCGGCGCGCTGCCAGGTACATCCGCTTGGAAGGCTGGATATGCTCGACCACCAAGCGGGCGAGGGTCTTGCGATCGTCGGCCTTCAACGCCTCGATCATCGCCCAGTGCTGCCGGCGCAGCGTCTCGAGGATCGGCGGGTCGACCAGCGGATAGAGGCGCATCGCCCGCGACAGGTATGCGTAGTGCGTGATCGCCTGCTCCAGGTGGCGGTTGCCGCAGGCGGCGAAGAAGGTCGCGTGGAACAGCTCGTTGGCCGCATCGATCGCGCGCGGATCGCGCCGGGCGACCGCGCGATCGTGGCGGCGCTGGATCGCCTCGAGGGTCGAGACAAGCCGGGGGTCGGCCGGCAGCTTCATGCGCTCGGCCGCCCGGCGTTGCAGAAGCTCGCGCAGCTCGGCGATCTCCTCGACCTCGACGGAAGTGAAGTCGCGCACGGCGGCGCCGCGGTTCGGAGAGCGCACGACCACCCCCATGCGCTCGAGCTCGACCAGGGCGCGTCGGATCACGTGCCGCTTGGCGCCAAAGCGCCCCATCAGCGCGTCCTCGACCAGCCGCTCGCGCGGCCGCAGCCGCCCGAACAGGATGTCGCCCTCCAGCCCGCGCACGACGGCGCCGAGCGTGTCCGGCACGATGCCGGATTCCGCACCTCGTTCCGGCCGTGCGAGCGTCTGCCCCATGCGCGGTTTCCTCCAGTCGCGATTGCCGGCGATATTATCAATAATCTTATTGACCCTCCAGGCCCCTCCCCGTAGCCTCCGCTCCCGGACCGTAAAGGACGCCCGCGCGAACCGGGCGCCGCACCAAGGGACGAGGAGGAAACGCATGCTGGCCTTCGTGGCACGCCTGACGCTCGCGGTGATCGGGCTTTCCGTCATCGCCGGCCCGACGCACGCGCAGCAGAAGGAGCTGACGCTCTGGACGCACTGGGCGGCGGAGCAGATCAAGCGCGACTATGTCGAAGCCGCGATCCGCGAGTTCGAGGCCAAGAATCCCGGAACCCGGATCAAGCCCGCCTGGTACGAGAAGACCGCGCTTTACGCGGCACTGAAGACGGCGCTCCGCGCCGGCCAGGCACCCGACATCTTCTACGCCGAACCGGACCAGGTCGAGTACATGGAGAACGGCTTCCTGCTCGATCTCTCGGAACTGAACTGGACGGCGATCGAGCCTTGGGCGAAGCAGGCCTGGACCTACAAGGGCAAGCCCTATGGCTTCCCGCTCGAGGCCTGGACAGTCGAGCTCTACTACAATCGCAAGATGATGGAGGAGCTCGGCGTCGCGGTGCCGGCCTCGCTGCAGTTCGCGCCGGATGCCTTCCTCGACCTGGTCAAGAAGGCCAAGGCGAAGGGATCGACTCCGATGGCGCTCGGCGTGGGCGACCGGCCCTTCCCCGGCGCGCATCTGACGCACGAGGCGCTGCTCAAGAAGCTGGGCGTCGGCGATTACAACAAGCTGTTGAAAGGCAAGCTGGCCTGGACCGATCCACGCGTGGTCGACACGCTCAGATACGTCCGCTCGCTGACGCAGGCGGGCCTGCTGCCGACCACCTTCACCAGTCTGAAACTGGGCGAGGCGCACACCTACTTCCACACCAACCCGCGCGCGCTGATGTTCCTCAACGGCAGCTGGTACACGTCGCGCGCCTTCAACGCTCCGGACAAGGGCGGCCAGCCGGTCGATTTTCCGCTCGGCATCATGAAGTTCCCCAATGTTCCGGGCGCAGCTTGCGCCGACTGTCGCACCATTGCGGTCGGCGGCAGCTACGTCGGCAACGCCGACACCAAGCACAAGAAGGAGGTGATTGCCTTCCTGAACTCCTTCGCCACCGTCGAGAGGGGCAACGAATGGCTGGCCAAGGTGCAGGTCCAGACCGGCATCAAGTCCGACCCGGCCAAGCTGACCGGCCAGGCCGCCAACTACTTCAAGATGATCGCGGCGACCAACGCCGGCGCCACCTACTACTTCGGCATTCCGATCCAGGTCATGCAGGGCAAGCCGAAGGAAGTCTTCACGCAGATCATCAACAACGCCTTCCCGGCGGGCTCGATCAGCGTCGAGGACGCCGTGAAGCAGTTGCAGGCAGCGGCCAACTAGGCCGGCCGAGGCGCGGGCCGGCCCCGGACGGCCGGCCCGTCTCCCGCAGGACGGCGGCACAGCCGATATGCGCGAAACGGTCCCCGCGAGCGGGCATGCCGGGCTGCGCCAGCCCTGGGGCACGATCACGGCGTTCCTTTTGCCGGCGTTGACGATCTACGTCGCCTTTACCGCCTACCCGGCGTTCCGCACGCTGTGGAACAGCTTCCACAAGGTACTGCCGCGCCGCGAGGAACTCGTCGGATTCGGCAACTACGCGGAGCTTCTCCAGGACGAGATCTTCTGGCGCGCGGTGCGCAACACGATCACGTGGGCGTGCATCTCGCCGCTGGTGGAGGTGACCGTCGCGCTGCTCCTTGCCCTGGCGCTCTACGCGAGGATTCCCGGCGCGCGCTTCTTCCGCATCGCCTGGTTCACGCCGGTCCTGATGTCCTATGTCGTCGTCGGCATCCTGTGGGTCTGGATCTACAACTACGACTGGGGGCCGATCAACGTCGCGCTGCGCGCGCTGGGCCTGGGCGGGCTTGCGCGTGCCTGGCTCGGCGATCCCGCCACGGCGCTGCCCGCACTGATCTTCATCACAAGCTGGATGTGGGTCGGATTCAACATGGTGGTGCTGCTCGCCGCGCTGCACTCCCTGCCGAAGGAGGTGATCGAGGCGGCCGAGCTCGACAACTGCGGTTGGGGCGCCAAGCTCGTCTTCGTCATCCTGCCGCTGGTGCGCGCCACCTTGCTCAACCTCGTCGTCCTGTCGTTCATCGGCAAGATGAAGATCTTCGACCTTGTCTGGATCACCACCAAGGGCGGACCTCTGTGGTCGACGGAAACCGTCTCAACCTACGTCTACAAGCGCGCTTTCGAATGGACGACGTTCGATCTGGGCTATCCGTCGACCATCGCGACGCTGTGGTTCGCCATCGTGCTCGGCGCCGTGCTGCTGCTGACCTGGGCGTTCCGCCTGCGCGACAAGCTGGAGTACTGACGACCATGGCGGTCCGGCGCGCGCTGATCCTGATCGTCCTTACGCTCTACACCGCGTTCGCGGCCGGTCCTTTCGTGTGGGCGGCGATGATGTCGCTCAGGACCACGACCGAGATCACGGCGGATCACTTCGCGCTGCCGAACCCGATGCATTGGGAGAAGTTCCCGCAGGCCTGGTTCACATCGAACTACCAGATCTATTTCACGAACTCGCTGCAGGTCGTCCTTGCCGCCGTCGCGATTCTGACCGTCGTCGGCGCGATGGCCGCGCACTGCTTCGCGCGCTACCGCTTCCGGCTGAACCGCATCCTATATTTCGTGATCTTCTCGACCATCATCTTCCCTCCCCAGATCACGATCATCTCGCTGTTCCAGATCCTGGTGCAGTACGGCCTGTACAACTCCCTGGTCGGGCTCACGTTCGTCTATGTCGCGATCCAGCTTCCGCTCACGATCTACATCCTCGAGAGCTTCTTCGCCCGGATCCCGGCCGACCTGTTCGATGCCGCGCGCATCGACGGCTACTCGGACTGGGAGATCTTCTGGCGCGTCAGCCTGCCGATCGCCCTGCCGGCCGTCGCGACGACCGTCATCCTGAACTTCATCCTCCTCTGGAACGAGTTCCTCTACGCCGTCGTGCTGATCACCGAGGAGGAGAAGCGCACGCTCCCGCTCGGCATCCAGCGATTCATGGGCGACCAGCTCGAGGATGTCGGCATGATCGCCACCGGCCTCATGATCGCGGTCATCCCCGTGATCGCGGTCTATGCCTTCTTCTCGGAGAAGCTGATTCAAGGAATGACCGCGGGAGCCGTGAAGTGAGCCGCGCCGGCCGAGGGGGCTGCTGATGGCGGTGGTCACGCTGGACCGATTGTCCAAGGTCTACGACCGCGCCGGCGCCAAGGCCGTGGACGACGTCTCGCTGGAGATCGCCGACGGCGAGCTGATGGTGCTGTTGGGCCCGTCCGGCTGCGGCAAGACGACGACGCTGCGCATGATCGCCGGCCTGGAGTCGATCACCGCCGGACGACTCTCGATCGGCGGTCGCGTCGTCAACGACGTGCCGGCCAAGGACCGCGACATCGCCATGGTGTTCCAGTCCTATGCGCTCTACCCGCACATGACGGTCAAGGACAACCTCGCCTTCGGCCTCAGACGCCGCTCCATCGCGGCTGTCGAGATCGAACGCCGCGTCGCGCGCGTGGCCGAGTCCCTCGGGTTGAGCGCGCTGCTGGCGCGACGGCCGCATGCGCTCTCCGGCGGCCAGCGCCAGCGCGTGGCCCTGGGCCGCGCCATCGTGCGCGACCCCGAGGTCTTCCTGTTCGACGAGCCTCTTTCCAACCTCGATGCGGGCCTGCGCGCGTCGACGCGGCAAGAGCTGGCACAGCTCCACCAGCGGCTGGCCGCGACCATGATCTACGTGACGCACGACCAGGTCGAGGCGATGACGCTTGGCGACCGCATCTGCGTGATGAGCGGCGGCCGCGTCGCCCAGGTCGGTACGCCGATCGAGGTCTATCAGCGCCCGGCCAACCTGTTTGTCGCGCGCTTCCTCGGCGCGCCGCCGATGAACGTCGTCCGCACGCCGATCATGGCCGGTCGCGACGGCCCCGAGGCGGCGATCGGCGAAACGCTCGTCCCGCTCGGCCGCTTCTCGTCGCCGGCTGTCGGCCGGTTGACGGACGGCATCGTTCTCGGGTTCCGGCCGGAAGCGGCGCGGCTCGGCGAGCCCCGCCCGGACGACATCGCCATTCCCGGCGCCGTCAGGCTGGTCGAACGGCTCGGCGCCGAGACCGTCACCACCGTCGCGCTCAATGGCGGCGGCGACGTCCTGGTTCGCAATCCAGGCGACAAACCCGCCGCCGTCGGAGATCGCGTCACCCTTCTGGTCGACCCGGCGAACCTCTACGGCTTCGATCCGAACAGCGGCGCCGCTGTTGCCACGGTCGATCGAGGATGACGCCATGTTGACGATCCGCAGGGACTGGCCCCGCGTCGAGCCGGCGGCCATTGCGCGATTTCAAGGCACGCCAACCGGATGGCTGGTGGACGCCATGGGGCGCGAGGGCGCGCTGCATCATACGATTCATGCGATTTGGAACGGACCGGCCTTCGTCGGGTCGGCGCTTCCGGTGTGGACCTCCGCCCGCGACAACCTGGCGCCATACGCGGCATTGACCGTCGCCAGGCCGGGCGACGTCGTCCTGGTCGCGACCCAGTCCTTCGACCACGGCTCGATCGTCGGCGACGTCATGGTCGGCATGTTCCGCAACGCAGGCATCGTTGCGGTCGTCACGGACGGCCTGGTGCGGGATGTCGCGGGGCTTCGCGACGTCGGGCTCCCGGTCTACGCGTGCGGCGTGTCGCCGAATTCGCCGTTCAAGAACGGCCCCGGCGGCGTCGGAATGGCGATCTCGATCGGCGGCGTCGTGGTCGAGCCGGGCGATGTCGTGCTCGGCGACGCCGAGGGTGTGGTCGTCTGCCCGCGCCGCCGGGTGCCCGAGGCGCTTCGCGAGCTCGATGCCGTGCGCGCGAAGGAGGCCAAGATGGAGGCGGCCGTCAAGGCCGGGCTGCGCGTTCCGGACTGGCTCGACCAGGCGCTTGCCGGCAAAGACGTCCGCTATGTCGATTGAGAACGAGCATCCACCGAGGGAAAGATGACCAAGAGCAACCAATGGCGTGTGCTGTATCTGAGCCGGGGCACGGAAGACCTGTACGCGATGATCCGCGCCGCGCTCAGGCCCGGCTTCGAGCTGGTCACGCTCGACGGCGACAGCGATGCCGAGCGGCTGGAGAAGATCGCCGACGTCGACGCGGTCGTGGTCGCAGGCGCCAAGCTCACGCGGGCTCATATCGCGGCCGCCAAGCGCCTGCGCATCGTGCACCATCAGGGCGTCGGCTACCACGACACGGTCGACTGCGAGGCGCTGGCCGCGCGCGGCCTGCCGCTGGCGATCACGCCCGGCGGCACCGCGACCGGCGTGTCGGAGCATGCGATCATGATGATGCTCGCGGTGATGAAGCGGCTGCCCTGGCTCGACTCCGAGATGCGACAGGGCCGCTTCCAGATCAACTCGGTACGCCACGTCTCCTACGAGCTCTGCGGCAAGACGGTCGGCATCATCGGCCTCGGCCGCATCGGCAAGGGCGTGGCCGAGCGCTTGAAGCCGTTCCAGGTGCGCGCGATCTACCACGACATCCTGGACTTCCCGGCCGAGCTCGAACGCAGCCTCGGCGTCACGCGCGTCCCGTTCGATCGGCTGCTGGCCGAGTCCGACATCGTCACGATCCACGTGCCGCGCACGCCGAGCACCGTCGACATGCTGGATGCCGCCGCCTTCGCCCGCATGAAGCCGACCGCCTTCCTGGTCAACACCGCGCGCGGCGGCATCGTCAGCGAGCCGGCCCTCGTCGACGCGCTCAGCCGGGGACGCATCGCCGGCGCCGCGCTCGACGTCTTCGACGTCGAGCCGCCGGCCAAGGACCACCCGCTCTACCGCTTTCCGAACACGGTCTTCACGCCGCACGTCTCCGCCGGAACGCGCGATGCCTTCGTCACCAAGATGAACTTCGTGTTCGGGAACCTCGAGCGCTTCTTCCAGGGCATCGCACCGGAGCACATGGTCGACTACGTCGCCGAACTCGGGCTGGATCGGCACCGCCCGCTCGTCGGCCGCTCGCGCGGATAAAGGCACGAGCTGGAAACCGCTGCCCAGCCTCTAGGACGGGCGGCTGTTCCCGTGTAGAAAGTGGCGGCATGACCCTGATCACCACGTCCGACGCCCTGGCGGCGTTCTGCGCACGCCAGGACGGTGCCGACTTCGTCACCGTCGATACCGAGTTCATGCGGGACAAGACGTACTGGCCCAAGCTCTGCCTGGTCCAGGTCGCCGGCCCGCACGAGTACGCGGCGATCGATTCGATGGCGCCGGGCATCGACCTTGCGCCGCTGCTCGACCTTGTCACCGCCTCGCCGGTTCTGAAGGTGTTCCACGCCGCGCGCCAGGACGTCGAGATCTTCGTGCGCCTCGCCGGCCGCGTGCCTCAGCCGCTGTTCGACACACAGGTCGCCGCCATGGTCTGCGGCTTCGGCGACTCGGTCGCCTACGACACGCTGGTCGCCAAGCTGGCCGATGCGCGCATCGACAAGTCATCGCGCTACACCGACTGGCAGCACCGGCCGCTGACGCAGCGGCAGGTCGACTACGCGCTCAGCGACGTGATCTACCTGCGCCGGGTCTATGCCAAGCTCGCGCGCCGGCTCGAGCGCAGCGGACGCACGCACTGGCTCGAGGACGAGCTGGCGACCCTCACCGATCCCGACACCTACCGTACCGATCCGGAGAGCGCGTGGCAGCGAATGAAGATCCGCGGCGGCAACCCGCGCTTCCTCGCCGTGCTGCGCGAACTGGCGGGCTGGCGCGAGCGCGAGGCGCAGCGGCGCGACATCCCGCGCAACCGCATCCTGCGCGACGACAGCCTGCTGGACCTCGCGGCGCACCCGCCCGGCACCCTCGACGAGCTCGCGCGCGCTCGCGGCGTCGGTCGCGGCGTGGCCGAAGGCCGGCTCGGCAACGACATCCTGGCCGCGGTGGCGCGCGCGCTGGCGAGCGACCCCGCGACCTGGCCGACCCTGCCGCGGCGACCGGAGATCCCGCAGGGGCTGGGGCCGCTCACCGACCTCCTGCGCGTGTTGCTCAAGACCAAGTGCGAGGTGCACGACGTGGCCCAACGCCTGGTCGCCAACGCCGACGACCTGGAGCTGATCGCGGCCGACGACGACGCGGACGTACCGGCGCTCAAGGGATGGCGGCGCGAGGTGTTCGGCGAGGACGCCATCAAGCTGAAGCACGGGCGCCTGTCCTTGGGCGCCGACGGCAGCCAGATCAAGCTGATCCGCATCGACCCCGATCCTGCCACCCACACGCTGCGCGCCGAGATCGCCGCCGGCGGCTGAGCGCCCTGCCGGTGGCGCCCGGCCGGCAAAGGGCAGCGAACTCTTCAGTCTTGCGACTTTGTCGCACTTGCACGATGGCATCGCTCGGCCGAGACTTGGCGCAAGGACCCCCCCCCGGCGCGTTGCGGCCACTACGCCGTGCCGGTGGTTTCCTTGCTACACCTCGTCCTGTTCCAGGAACGCGGCCAGTGCGTCGAAGCGGCGCTGCGCCACCTCGCCCATGAGGTCGGCAAGCGACGCAGCACCGTCGCCCTGCTGCATGCCAAGCTTGCCGGCGCGGCGGAAAAGCCGCGCGCCACGCAGGAGCGTGGGCGTCCCGCCGGTCAGCGTGAGGCCAAGGCGCATGGCGAGGCCGGCGACCCAGGCCTGGCGCAGCGCCTCGCGGTTCAGGAGCTTGCGCGCCCGCGCCACCCGCGGCGCGCCGCGGACGCCGCCGTCGCGGGCGCAGCTCGCCGCCGCCAGACAGGCGCGGCCGGGATGAGCGAAGCCGACCACCGAGATGCGCAGCGCGCGGTTGAACCCGTGCTCGGCGCGGTAGTCAGGATGGTCGTGCCAGGCGATATCGGCGTAGAGGCAGGCCGCGCGCCGGAGCCGCATCAGTGACGGCGGCTCGTCGGGGAACAACGGCGCCATCCAGTCGGCCAGGATCAGCCCCTCGTCGCGGAAGCGGCCGACCTCGCGCGCGTGGTCGGCGGCGGCGGCGATGAGCGGATCGCGCGCGCGCTCCTCGGGCGGCAGCAGGTCGTAGAGCCAGCCCTCGCGCAGGCCGAAGGCGGAGAAGACGATGCGCTTCGGCTTCATCGCGCGCGCCAGCACCAGCATCAGGAGCGCGGCGTAGGGCAGCGTCTCGTGCCGACGGCGCGACACGCCGTACATCTTGCTCAGCGAATTGGGGCTCAGGCGCGAAACCAGCTGCAGGAACTCCTCGGCGTCGTTCCAGCGCAGCTCGTAATCGTGGATGACGTGCAGCGGATGCCCGGTCTGCTCCATGTGCACACGCGCGAGCGCCCGCCACGCACCGCCGACCGGATAGAAATTTCGTCCTTCGACCTCGCCAAGCCAGTCCAGCGTCTCGAGCTGGCGTTCGACCGCTTCCTTGAGCCGGCGCCGGCCGGGGTCGGCGCCGTGGATCATGCGCAAGGGTCCGAGCGGCAGGGTCGCGTGACGCCCGAGCTGGCCGCCCTTCAAGCCGACCAGCTCGAGGCTGCCGCCGCCGAGATCCCCCATGGCGCCATCGGCCGCGGGTTCGGCCGAGAGCACACCAAGGGCGGACAGGCGCGCCTCCTCGGCGCCGTCCAGCACGCGCGCCTGCAGCTTGCACGCGCGCGCCACCTCGCGGATGAATTCCGGCCCGTTCTTGGCGTCGCGCACCGCGGCGGTCGCAAGCGCCTCCAGCCGTGTCACGCTCATGGCGGCGGCCAGTGCGGCGAAGCGGTTAAGGTTCAACAGCGCCCGCTGGATCGCCTCGTTGTCCAGCCTGCCGGTCTCTTCCAGCCGGCGGCCAAGACCGCACATGACCTTCTCGTTGAACAGCGCCACCGGCGCGCGCTCGAGCCGCTCGAACACCACGAGGCGGATCGAGTTCGAGCCGATGTCGATGACGCCGATGCGCCCCTCGCCCGCAGCTTGCGGTGCCGACTGGGCCTGCCGTGCCTGACGATCCGCCACCCGCTCCTGTGCCGCCGTTTCCGCCATGCCGCTCCGATCAGCCCTTGCGCAGCACGAGCTTTGGCAGCTCGCCGGACCGCTTCAGGGCGCTGCCACGGCCCGACAGGCTCGGATTCGTCATGAAGTAGTTGTGCGCGCTGAATGCGTCGGGGCCGGCCTTGACGCGCGTGTACTTGCCCCTCGCATCGAGAGTCCAGCTCTGCGCCTCGTCATTCAGGTTGGCGATCATCACCTGCTCGAGCACCTGCTGGTGCACGGTCGAGTTCGCGATCGGCACCAGTACCTCGACCCGGCGGCTCAGGTTGCGCGGCATCCAGTCGGCCGAGGAGATGAACACCTTGGCCTTGCGCGAGGGCAGCTTCTCGCCGGCGCCGAAGCACACGATGCGGGTATGCTCGAGGAAGCGCCCGACGATGCTCTTGACGCGAATGTTCTCCGACAGGCCCGGCACGCCGGGCCTGAGGCAGCAGATGCCGCGCACGACCAGGTCGATCGACACGCCGGCCATCGACGCGCGGTAGAGCGCGTCGATCACCTCGCGGTCGACCAGCGCGTTCATCTTGGCCCAGATCTGCGCCGGCCTGCCCGCCTTGGCGTGCTCGATCTCGTCGTCGATCAACCTCAAGAGCGTGGGCCGCAGCGTGACCGGCGAGACCGCGATCTTGCGCAGGCCCGTCGGCTGGGCATAGCCGGTCATGAAGTTGAAGATCTTGGCCGCGTCCTCGCAGAGCGCCGGGTCGCAGGTGAAGAAGGACAGGTCGGTATAGACCTTGGCGGTGATCGGGTGGTAGTTCCCGGTTCCGTAATGCACATAGGAACGCAGGCCGTCCTCCTCGCGCCGCACGACCATGGCGATCTTGGCGTGCGTCTTCAACTCGATGAAGCCGAACACCACCTGCACGCCGACGCGCTCCATGTCGCGCGCCCAGCGGATGTTCGCCTCCTCGTCGAACCGCGCCTTGAGCTCGACCAGCGCGGTCACCGACTTGCCTGCCTCCGCCGCCTCGATCAGCGCGGCCACGATCGGTGAATCGGCCGAGGTGCGATAGAGCGTCTGCTTGATCGCGACGACCGCCGGGTCGCGCGCCGCCTGGCGCACGAACTGCACCACGACGTCGAAGCTCTCGTACGGGTGATGGACGATGATGTCCTTCTGCCGGATCGCGGCGAAGCAGTCGCCGCCGAAATCGCGGATGCGCTCGGGGAAGCGCGCGTTGAAGGGCGAGAACTTGAGGTCGGGCCGCTCCTCGACGATCAGCTGCTGCGTGTCGGCGAGGCCGAGCAGCCCCTCCAGCGAGATGCAATCGCTCGGCGCCACGCGGAAGCGTTCGGTCAGGAAGCTGCGCAGCGCGTCGGGCATGCGCGAGTCGACCGAGAGATGGATCACCTGGCCGCGGCGCCGGCGCTTGAGCGCGGTCTCGAACGTGCGAGTCAGGTCCTCGGCCTCCTCCGCGACCTCGATCTCGCTGTCGCGGATGATGCGGAACATGCCGCAGCCGCGCAGCCGGAAGTCGGGGAAAAGGCGGTCGAGGAACATCAACATGGTGTCCTCGATCGGCACGAAGCGGATCGCCGAGCCGGGCAGGCGGACGAAGCGGGCGATGCGCGGCGGCACCACGACCAGCGCGTTGAGCGTGCGCCCGTCCGAAGGGCGCGTCAGCAGCAGGTTCAGCCCGAATCCCAGGTTCGGCACGAACGGAAACGGGTGCGCCGGGTCGATCGCCAGCGGCGTCAGCACGGGGAAGACGCTGCCCATGAAATATTTGTCGAGCCATTCGCGCTCAGCCGGCGTGAGCTCGTCGGGCCCCAGGATGCAGATCCCGGCCTCTCGCAGCTCGGCCAGGAGCGCATTGAGGCAACGCTGCTGGTCGAGCATCAACTCGTGCGCGTTCTCGTGGATCGCGCGCAGCGCCTGCGCCGGTGTCAGCCCGTCGTCGCTCGGCGTGTCCACCCCGGCGTCGACCTGGCCCTTCAGGCCGGCGACGCGCACCATGTAGAATTCATCCAGGTTGCTGGCCGAGATCGACAGGAAGCGCAGCCGCTCGAGCAGCGGGTGGTTGGTGTTCGAAGCCTCTTCCATCACCCGCGTGTTGAACGCTAGCCACGACAGCTCGCGGTTGATGAATCGCTCAGGGCTGGCCGGCTCGATCTTGCCGGGCTCGACCCGCATCGCCTGGGTCACGCAATCCTCCTGACGGGCCGAAGCGCCCGCGAAAGCGGCATAAGCGCTTCGCCCGGCCGTTCATGAATCTTGTATACCATTACCCGGAACTTGTGACCGAGTCGTGACGGTTGCAAGGGGCGGGGAGGCCCGGGAAGCAGGCGATGAAGCGGCGCATCTACTTGTTTCGCCATGGTAAGTCCGGCCGGGACGATCCGACCCAGCCCGACCGCGAGCGCGACCTCAACGGCCGCGGCCGGGAAGCCTGCGAGCGCATGGGCGCTTGGTGCGCCGGGAACGGCGTGGCGCCCGAACTGGTGCTTTGCTCGACCGCGCGCCGCGCGCGCGAGACCCTCGCCCGCCTGCTGCCTCACCTGCATACCGGCCGGGTCGCGTTCGAGGACGCGCTGTACCTCGCGAGCGCTGCCGAGCTCTTGCGCCGGCTGCGGCGGATCGACGATGCGGTCGGCTCGGTAATGGTGGTCGGCCACAACCCGGGCCTACACGAGCTGGCAGTGCTGCTCGCTGCCGATGGCGAGCCGGGCGCGGTGAAACAGCTTTCCGCCAAGTTCCCGACCGCAGCCATGGTCGAGATCACGGTCGAGCTGGAGCGCTGGCGCGATCTCGATGTGGAAAAGGGCCGGCTCGTCCGCTTCGTGCTCCCACGCGAGCTGGCATGACCAGCGCGCCGGTATGATCGAAGCCACCGGGCGCGCGGCCGCCGGCGCCGCGCTTTACGCGATTGCCGCGCTGATCCTGCTGCTGCCGGCGCTGTGGAACGGCTTCCCGTTCATGTTCTACGACACCGGCGCGTTCCTCGAGCAGGCGCTGACCTCCAAGTTCATCGCCGAGCGCTCTGTGTTCTATGCTTGGTTCATCGCCGCCTTTCTGCCGCAGCTGAGCCTGTGGCCGCTCGTTATCGCGCAGGCGCTGATGACGGTCTGGGTGATGCGCGTCGCCGTGCGGGTGCTGAGCCCTGGCCTCGGCGCGGCGCGCTTCCTGGCGCTGGTCGTGGCGCTGACGATCGCGACCGGGATACCCTGGTATGTCGGCCAGATCCTGCCCGATTTCCTCACGGCGCCGCTCGTGCTGGCGCTCTATCTGCTGGGGTTCCATGGCGACCGGCTCGACCGGGCGACGCGTCTCGGCCTCGGCGCCGTCGCCGTGCTGGCCGCGACGTCGCATGCATCGCACCTGGCGCTCGCGGCCGGGCTTGCCATGATCACCGCCGCCGCCCAGTGGCTGCTACGCGGCCACGGGCCCGATACCGGCGACATCGCGGTCCAGCCGCGTTGGAAATGGCCGGCCGCGATCGTCGTCCTGTCGCTGGCGCTGCTACTCGGTGGCAACTACCTGCGCGCCGGAGAGTTGTTCCTCAGCCGCTCGGGCGCGGCGTTCGCCTTCGGGCGGCTGGTGCAGGACGGCATCGCCAAGCAGCTGCTCGACGACACCTGTCCGGAATCCGGCTACCGGCTCTGCCCCTACAAGGACGCGCTCAAGGCGACGGCGGACGAGTGGCTATGGGCGCCGGACACACCGTTCTGGAAGATCGGCGGCTTCGACGGCACCGGGCCCGAATACGGGCGCATGATTCGCGACAGCCTCCGGCGCTATCCGGGCATGCACCTCAAGACCGCGCTCAAGGCGACGCTCGTGCAATTCGTCACCTTCCGCACCGGCGACGGGATCGAACAGCAGATCTGGCCGACCTTCTGGCTGATGCAAAAGCTGCTGCCGCATCAATTTGCCGCCTTTCGCGCCGCGCGCCAGCAGAACGCTCTCATCGATTTCGCTTGGCTGAACGGGCTGCACCGGCCGGTCGGAGCGATCGCGTTGCTGGCCGCGGCGGGGGTCGCCGCCTGGGCGGGATGGCGCGGGCGCCGCGACGCCATCGCGGTCCTGCCGGCCTTTCTCCTGATCGCGCTCCTGGGCAACGCGTTCATCTGCGGCGTTTTGTCGAACCCGCATGACCGCTATCAGTCGCGGCTGATCTGGATCGTATCCTTCGCGCTCGTCCTGCTGGCATCGCGCCGACCCAAATAGAAACGCGCGCGGGTCAGCCATCTTCCCAGAACGGCTCGCTCTTCGCCACCCTCCGGCTGACGCGCGCGGCCCGCGGTAGGTCGCCCGCGATGCGCGCGGCGTGCCATCCGGTCAGCATCGCCTCGGTGCGGCCGAGCTCGGGATCGACCGCCGCCAGCTCGTCCATCAGCCGCTTGGCCACCACGGCATCATTCATCGAGCCAAGGCAGTCCTGCATATCGGCCAGGCGCTGGGCGTACTTCAGCGCCGGCTTGCGCGCAAACAACGAGCGGAAGAACTCGGCCGCGTAGCGCGTCTTCTTCGCCTCGATGCGCAGCTCGTGCCGCGCCTCGTCGTCGAGCTCGTCGAAACGCTTCGCCAGCTTGCGCAGCTTGCGATGCCGGCGGTCGAGCACCGCGCGTGCCACCTCGACGACCGGGTGCTGCCAGGGCGGCAGCGCGTCGTCTCCACCGGTCGGTTCCCCCTCGCTCCCGCTTTCCAGCCACAGGTCGAGCTGCAGCTGCAGGCGCGTGTAGCGGCGATCGTCAAGCGTCGCCGCAACCTGGGCGTAGGCGGCGGCGCGCGCAGCAGCGGCAGCTCGGCCGAGCGCCTGCAGCTCCCTCTCCTCGGGCAGGCGCTGGCGCAGCGGCGTCAGCGTGTCGTGGATGAACACGTCCCAATCGCGCGCCGGACCGAACTGCTGCTGTGCCCAGCGCAGCTCCTCGGCGAAATAGTCGCGCTGCTCCGGTGGCAGCGTGCCGTTGAACAGCGAGAACGCGGCGCGCAGCCGGCGCAGGCCGACGCGCAGCTGGTGCACGCCCTCGCTGTCCTCGCCCAGGCGCGCGCAATCCTCGTTCGCCCGCAGTTGAGCCAGGCAATGCCGCGCGATCGCTACGAAGCCCTGCCACACGGTCATCGCCCGATCGAGCTCGATCGGCTCGGCCTTGCGCGGCGTGGGTTTGGCGCCAAGCAGCAGGTCATAGCCGCGCGCCGCCTTCGAGCGGTACTCGACGGTGAAGGGCACGCGGTCGTGCAGCCGCAGCGCCAGCTCGTAGAGACGCGCCGGGCGGCCGGACTTCAGCTCCAGTTCCGCCTCGCATACGTCCTCGCGCCCGTTGGCCGTGGCGATCTCGCCGGTATCGACCGCCAGCTCGATCCGCGCGTCGTCGAGCTCCAGCGGCGTCGTGCTGCGCGTGATGTCGGAAACGAACGCCTCCTTCAGCTCTTCCGAGCCGTCGACCGGCAGCGACTGGCGTAGGCGCTCGTCGCCGATCCGCTCGAGCTCGGGCCGGTCGCCCTCGATCATCGTTTCCCATTCGAGATAGCGATGGGCGGCGCCCGAAGGGGCGCCGTCGGGAGCCTTCAGCGTCTGGATGCGATGGCTGCCGACATGGCGCACGCGCAAGGCCATGCGCTGTTTGCGCAGCGCGAGATCCTCGGTGTCAAAATAGACGTTGCGGAGCTTTTTCGTGCGCGATGCCGTCATGCGCAGCTCGCGCAGAAGGGGGTGCCGCCGCAATCGACCAAGCTCATCCGGCTTGATGCGGAGCTTGAGTTCGGTCTCGGTGTTCACGGATCCCCCGACCAGCGGCCGGCGGGACGTTACCCCGGGCTTTTCGGCTCTGTCATCCGTTATAATTCCGTCAATAAAGCGTCATAGTACAACACATTGGCAGGCCTCGCGGGGGCCCGACTTGCCCCCGCTATCCCCATGATTCACAGTGCCGTTTTGCCGCGAACGGCAGCCGGGCGAACGGTCCGCGAACCGTCAGATCGTGGCGTTAAAGGCCCCGCCGTCGAGCAGGAAGCTCTGCCCGACGATGAACCCGGTGTGGGTGCTACAGAGGAACGCGCACAGCGCGCCGAATTCGTCGGGATCGCCCAGCCGACCGGTCGGGTTGGCCGTGCTGCGCTCGGCGTGCAGTTCTTTCCAGTCGCGGTTCTGCTTCTGCGCCTCGAACTTGAGGTTGCCGAGCATGCGGTCGGTTTCGAACGGCCCGGGCAGCAGGTTGTTGATCGTCACGTTGTGGCGCGCAACCTGGCGTGCGAGGCCGGCGCAGAACCCGACCAACCCAGCGCGCGCGCCGTTCGACAGGCCGAGCATCGGGATCGGGGAGCGCACCGTCGCCGAGGTGATGTTGACGATGCGTCCGAACTTGCGCGCCACCATGCCGTCGACCGTGGCCTTGATCAGCATGATCGAGGAGACCATGTTGTTGTTGAGCGCCTTCAGCCAGTCGTCGGTCGACCAGTCGCGGAAATCGCCCGGCGGCGGTCCGCCGGCATTGTTCACCAGGATATCGGGCTCGGGGCAGGCCTTCAGCACGGCGGCGCGGCCGGCCTCGGTCGTGACGTCCGCGACAACCGCCGTGACCAGCGCCTGCGTCACGGCGCGGATCTCGGCCGCCGCCGCGTCGAGCGTCTCCTTCGTGCGCGCGGCGATGGTCACGGCCACGCCCTCGCGCGCCAGCGCCTTTGCGCAGGCCTTGCCCAGCCCCTTGCTGGCCGCGCAGACCAGCGCCTTCCTGCCTTCGATACCCAAATTCATTGCTCTGCTCCCTATAACAGTCGCGTCATCTCATCCAGCAGCTCGCGCGCGAGCGCCGTGGTGATCTCTCGCTTCAGCACCAGGGCGCGGCGGTCGAGCGCGTCGACGATCCGGCCGGCCGCGGCAAGCGAGCGTTCGATGCGTGGCACCAGATAGGCGACGACGTCCGGCTCGGGCCGGAGCTGGCGGTCGGCGAAGAGCTTGCCCAGCACCGCCCCAAGCAGCGCGTCGTCCGGCGGCTCGATCGCCACGCTGGGCGCCGCCGCCAAGCGCGAGCGCAGGTCGGGAAGCCGCACCGCCCAGCGCGCGGGCGCGAGGCGCGATGCCATCAGCACATGGCCGCCGCGGTCGCGCATGAGGTTGTAGAGATGCAGCAGCGCGGCCTCCTCGGGAGCCGGCCCGTCGTCGGCAAGGTCCAGCGCCACGGCACGCGCGTCGCCCAGGGCCTGGGCCAGGTTGTCGACGGTCAGCGCCCCGGGTTCGGGCATGATCGCTTCGGCGCGCCGGCGCCATAGGTGCAGGAGATGCGTCTTGCCGCTGCCGGTCGGCCCGTGCAGCGCGACGAGCGGCGCCGGCCAGTCGGGATAGCGCGCGATCCACGCCAGCGCCGCGCGGTTGGACGGCGCGGCGACGAAATCCTCAGGTGCGAACGAGCGCCCGTGCTCGAGCGCGAGAACGAGCTGCGACGCGCCGCGCTTCACGTCGCGCCCGCGCCGCCGCCCGGGTCGCCCGCCGCGCCCTCGGCCCCGCCGCCGGCACCGCGGCCGAGATAGAACGGGCTGGCGAGATAGCGCGCGAGCGCGAAGCGTACGCCGACGCCGATCACCGCCGATGCGGGCACGGCCAACAGCACGCCGACGAACCCGAACAGCGCGCCCCCGGCCATCAGGGCGAAGATCACCCAGATCGGATGCAGGCCGACACGGTCGCCCACCAGCCGCGGCGTCAGCAGGTAGCTTTCAATGAACTGCCCGATGCCGAACACCAGCATCACCCAGCCGACCGACTGCCAGGTGCCGAACTGCACCAGCGCCAGGGCAACGGCGACGATCATGCCGATCGCCATGCCGAAATAGGGGATGAACGCAATGAGCCCGGTGAACAGGCCGATGGCCAGGCCGAAATCGAGCCCGACCAGGCTCAGGCCCACGCCATAGATCGCCCCCTGGATCAGGCACACCATGGACTGGCCGCGCAGGAAGCCCGACAGCGTGCGGTCGACCGTGCGGCCCTGCTCGCGGATCGTCTCGGCATGCGCGCGCGGCAGCCAGGAGTCGATGCGCGCCACGAGGCGGTCCCAATCGCGCAGCAGATAGAATGCCACGACCGGCGTGATCACGATCAGCGACGCCAGGTCGAGCAGCACCATGCCGCCGCCGATCAGGCCTGCAGCGACCTTCGCCAGCCAGTTGGCAGCCGGCGCCGCATAGTCGACCGCCGCCGACTCCAGCCGCTCGATCAGGCCCGCCGGCAGCTTGTCGCGCACGAGATCGATGAGCGGCGGCACTTTGGCCCGCAGCAGGTCGAGATAGCTCGGCAGTTGCCTGGCGAAGCCGATGAACTGGCCGACCAGCACCGGCGCCAGCAGCACCAGCAAGACGGCCACGAACAGGCAGAAGCCCAGCGTCACCAGCGCGGTCGCGAGCGTGCGCGACAGGCCGGCGCGCTCGAGCTTGTCCACCACCGGATCGAGAAGGTAGGCGACGGCCATGGCGGCGACGAAGGGCGTAAGGACGCCGCCCAGCACGTAGAGCGTCAGCATGAAGAACGCGAGGAAGAGAAGCCAGAACCAGACCTGGCGCGAAACGCTCATCGCGACGCCCTCATCGCGAAGCGCCCTCGATGCGGGCGGCGCCGCGCAGGCCCTGCACGACATAGGCGGCGCCGGAGGCGAGCGTGCTAGCCGCGGTCAGGTACGTCAGCAGGGTCGGGAGCGGCCCGAACTCGAGCTTGAGGCCGTGCTCGGCCATGACGACGGCTGCGAGCGCGATCTGCAGCCCGGTGTTGAGCTTGCTCACCAAGAGCGGCCTCAGCTTGAACGGTTGGCCAAGCGCATGCGCCAGCGCCACGCCGGCCACGATCAGCGCATCGCGGAACACCACCAGGATCACCAACCAGGCCGCGAGATAACCCTGATGGCCAAGCGTTACGTAGACACTGACCAGCAGCGCCTTGTCGGCGAGCGGATCGAGATAGCCGCCGATCACCGTGCGGGCGCTGAACTGCTTGGCGATGAACCCGTCGATCGCGTCCGATATCCCGGCGGCGACGAACAGCCAGAACGCGCCGCCGATCTCGCCGTCGATGATCAGGTAGACCGTGATCGGCACGACGCACAGCCGCGCCACTGTGATGACGTTGGGCAGGACCAGCCACAGATCCTGGGCGATCATTGGCTGCCAGTCGGCGTGGGCTGCTGCCCCGACGCCGGTGCGGGCGTCTCCGCCGTGGGCTGGACCGCCGGCCGGATGACCGCGAGCTGCCAGTCCGGCGCGCCGGCGGTGAGCGTCATGTCCTTTTGCGCCAGCGCCGCCTGGAGCTGCTGCGGCTCGCCGCTGAAGGTCACGACCAGGCGGGCCATCTGGCGCGTGAACGCGTTGATCTCCACGCGCCGCACGCTCGCCACCTCGCCGAGGCGCAGGCGCGCATCGACCAGATCACCGAGGCCGTTTTGCAGCGACAGGATCGCCGTCAGCTGCTGCTCCTCGCCGAAGCGAAGCACGTTGGCGCGCTTCCACGCGTTCTCGATGCGCTGCGCCACGTCGCGCACCGCCGCCGCCATCTGCTCCTCCTGCGTGCCGGCGGCGCGGAACACGCCGCCCTCCGGCGCGAGCCCGGCTTGTGCGTCCTCGCCCGGCGGCGCTCCGTAGCGGGTGACCGCGAGGCGCAGCGGGGCGCGGGGCTGCGGATTCACCGGCGGCTCGGCCACGGCGACGATGGCCTCGACCGCGCGGTAGCGCTGCATGATGGCGGCGAGCTTCTCCTCGTCACCCGCCAGCGCCGCGGCGGCGTCGATCGTGTCGCCGTCGGTCAGGTCGCCGATCGGGACGATGATCGGCACGAGCCCGTCGCGCGCCGGTGTCTCGGCCCAGGCGCGCCGCCAGCGATTCGTCTCCTCCCACAAGAGCTCGCTGTCTCCCTCGCGCAGCACGGGCAGCACGAGCACCGGCCGGCTGCGCGTCTCTGCAAAGCGCAGGCCCGCCTGCTGCAGAAGGCCGCGTACCTCGCCCGGTTTGAAGCGGATGGTGAGTTCCGCCAGATAGCGCACCGGCGAGGTGCGCTCCTTGTCGACCTCGAGCGCCTGCACCAGGCCTTCGATCTGGCGGTCATTGAGGCGGGGCAGGCGTGCCATGTCCTCGGCCAGCACGATCCGCTCGAACACGCGGCGCAGCGCGCGGCGCTGGCCGTCGGCAAGTGCCTGGGCGCGCGCGTTGGCGGCGGTATCGGCCGTGGTGTCCACCGGCACGCGCACCGTGAACACGTCGTCCGCCTGGCCGAGGCCTTGGGCGCGCGACGGCGCCGGCGCAGCCAGGACGGCAGCAAGCACGCCCAGAGACAGCGCGACCACCAGGGCGGCGTAGGCGGCGATTGCGCCGCGTGTTGATTGCCCGGCCCGAGGCAGCCCGGCCATTGCAAACCGTCCCGGAAACAGTATTGTCGGCGCGCCCACCGCCGGCTCCGCCTTGGACGGCGGCCCCGCGCGAGCGGACGCGGTGTCTTTTTAACGGAACCCGATCGAGGATACCATAGTCAGCCGGACCTACAGGGATTCGGGCGTCGACATCGACGCCGGCGAGGCGCTGGTCCAGGCGATCAAGCCCTTGGCGCGCTTCACCGCGCGGCCCGGCGCCGACGCCCAGCTCGGCGGATTCGGCGCGTTCTTCGATCCGAGGGCCGCCGGCTTCAAGGATCCGCTGCTCGTTTCGACGACCGACGGCGTCGGTACCAAGCTCAAGATCGCCATCGCCGCCAACAAGCACGACACGGTCGGCATCGACCTGGTGGCGATGAACGTCAATGACCTGGTCGTGCAGGGTGCCGAGCCGCTGTTCTTCCTCGACTACTTCGCATCGGGCAGGCTTGAGCTGGGCGTGGCGACCTCGGTGCTGCAGGGCATCGCCGAGGGCTGCCGCATTGCCGGCTGCGCGCTGGTCGGCGGCGAAACCGCGGAGATGCCCGGCATGTACGCGGCCGGCGACTACGACCTCGCCGGCTTCGCCGTCGGCGCGGTCGAGCGCGACAAGGCGCTCACCGGCGCCGCGGTGCGCGCGGGCGACGCCGTGCTGGGGCTCGCGTCCTCGGGCGTGCATTCCAACGGCTTCTCGCTGGTGCGGCGCATCGTCGCCGACACCAATCTCGGCTACGATTCGCCTGCGCCCTTCGCCGCCGCAACGAGCCTCGGCCACGCCCTGCTCGCGCCGACCCGCATCTACGTGAAGCCGCTGCTCAAAGCCCTGCGCCTGGATGGCCTGAAGGACGGCGGCATCAAGGCGATGGCGCATATCACCGGCGGCGGCATCGTCGAGAACCTGCCGCGTGTCCTGCCGAAGGCGGCACGCGCCGAGATCGACGCGACGGGCTGGTCCCTGCCACCGGTGTTCCAATGGCTCCGGCGCAGCGGCAACGTCGCCGACGCCGAGATGCTGCGCACGTTCAATTGCGGTATCGGCATGATGCTGGTCGTGGCGGAGACCGATGTGGCGGCGGTGACGCGCTCGCTGAGCGAGGACGGCGAGGTCGTGCGCTGCATCGGCCGCATCGTGCCGCGCACGGGCGACGCCCCGGCCATTTCCGTGACCGGTCTCGAAAAGGCCTGGGGCCGATAGAATGACAGGCCCCTGAAATGCCGAACCGGCGCCGCGTCGGCGTGCTGATCTCTGGCCGCGGCAGCAACATGAAGGCGCTGATCGAGGCGGCGCGCCGGCCCGGCTATCCGGCCGAGATCGTGCTGGTGCTGAGCAACCGCGCCGATGCTGCCGGCCTCGGCATCGCCGCCGCCGCCGGGATCGCGACCCGCGTGGTGCCGCATCGCGACTTCCCCGATCGCGCAGCGTTCGATGCCGCCCTGGACGCGCGCTTGCGCGAGGCGGCAATCGATCTTGTTTGCCTGGCGGGCTTCATGCGCCTGCTTACACCGGGCTTCGTCGCGTCCTGGCGCGACCGCATGATCAACATCCACCCGTCCCTGCTGCCCGCCTTCCCCGGCCTCGACACGCATGCCCGCGCGCTCGCGGCCGGCGTGCGCTTCACCGGCTGCACGGTGCACTTCGTCCGGGCCGAGATGGACAGCGGGCCGATCATCGCCCAGGCCGCCGTGCCAGTGCTGCCGGGCGACACGGAAGACGCACTGGCCGCACGCGTGCTCGCGGCCGAGCACCAGCTCTACCCCCTGGCGCTCGGGCTGGTGGCGGCAGGCAAAGTGCGCGTGGAGGGCGAGCGCGCGCTGATCGAGGGCCATCGCGCGCCGGAAGGGGCGGTGCTGAACCCGCCAGAGCCGGAATGATCCGCTCTTGGCGGCGGACGAGCCGCATATTATTTTGCCGGCAACGACTGGATACCTGGGGGAGAACAGCATCATGGCGGCGGAACAGCACGGCAGCGGGTCAGAATTCGACATGTCGCAGCACATGCAGACCTGGAGCGGGTTCTGCAAGCTGCTGCTCTACAGCGTCATCGCGATCGCGATCGTTCTCGCGCTGATGGCCTATTTCCTGACGTGAGCGACTCGTCGGATCCCAGCGACGAATTCGGCCTGCGCGCGCTTTATCCGCAGGTCTCCGAGCTCGCCCGGCTGAAGCAGCTCGACCGCCTGGACAAGCACTGCCGCAACTTCATCGCCCGGTCGCCGTTCCTGGTGATCGGCTCGACGCGGCTGGGCGCGGGAACCGACGTGAGCCCACGCGGCGACGCGCCCGGCTTCGTGCAAGTGATCGACGACAGGACGCTCGTGGTCCCCGACCGGCCCGGCAACAACCGGCTGGATACGATGTCCAACCTGGTGCACGCGCCCGAGGTCGGGCTGATCTTTTTCATCCCCGGCATCGACGAGACGCTGCGCGTCAACGGCACCGCCTCGCTGACGCGCGATGAGGCCGTGCTCGCGCGCGCCGTGGTAAGCGGCAAGCGCCCGAATCTCGCGATCCGCGTCGTCGTGCGCGAGGCCTTCCTGCATTGCGGCAAGGCGCTGAAGCGCGCCCGTCTCTGGCAGGACGACTACCGCGTCGACGCCAGGACCTTCCCGTCGCTCGGCCGCATGATCGTCGAACAGGTTCGGCCGAAGGACGTTACCGTCGAAGACGCCGAAGCGCGCGTCGAGGACTCCTACAAGAATCGCCTCTATTAGGCTCAAAGGCCAGTTCACCCCGCGCTCAGCGCCGGCAGCGTCCGCAAAACAATGGCCGTTCTCCCGCGCGGGAAGACGGCCGGAAACCTCGCAGGTCACACCACGGTCGACTGAGCGGATCTCCGCGCCCTACAAGAACCCCGCCATGCCGAGCGCCGCCGCGGCGGCCATCGCCCAGATCGGGTTGACCGGCGTGGCGGCGGCGAGGGCGGCAGTACCGAAGGTGACAGCCACAGTTCCCCAGCCGGTCTGGGTCGAGCGCGTCAGCAGCAACGCGCTGGCGGCGACCAGCCCGACCATGATCGGCGTCAGCCCATTTTGCACCGCGCTGCGCCACGGCCGCGCCTTGACGCGGTCCCACAAACGCAGCACCAGGAAGGTCAGCAGCGTGGTCGGCGCGCACATCGCCGCCGTCGCGACCAGGCCGCCGGCGACGCCCGCCACGTGCCAGCCGACCAGCGTCACCACCAGCATGTTCGGGCCGGGCGCTGCCTGGGCGATCGCGAACAGGCTGGCGAACTCGCCGTCGGTCAACCAGCCGCGCAGCTCGACCGCCTCGCGATGCATCTCCGGCAGCACCGCCATGACGCCGCCGACCGTCAGTAGCGACAGCAGGGCGAAATGCTGCGCGACAGCGAGGACGGGATTCTGCTCGTTCATGCGCGCCAACGCCAATGGACGGCGATGCTCAGCGGGCACAGCGCCAGCACGACCCATTCGAGCGGCCAGCGCAGGATGCCGACGGCGACGAAGGCTGCCAGGATGAACGGCACAGCCTGCACGGGTCGCTCTCGCAGCAATGGCGCCGCCATCTTCACGGCCATGGCGATCACCAGCCCTGCCGCAACGGCGCCGATGCCGGTCAGTGCCCCGCGGACGGCATCGATGTCGCCCCAGCGCGCATAGGCTGCGGCGGCGGCCATGGCGACCGCGACGGGCAGGGCGAGGATCCCGGTGGTCGCCGCGATCGCGCCTCGCAGCCCGCCGAAGCGCGCGCCGACGGCAACCGCCAGGTTGACCACGTTCGATCCGGGCAGGAACTGGCACAGCGCCAGCAGGTCGTTGAACTCTTCCGCCGTGAGCCAGCGCCGGCGCTCCACCAGCATGCGGCGCAGCCACGGCATGACGCCGCCGAACCCGACGGCGGCAACCGACACGAACGCAACGAAGAGCCTTCCGAGCGAAGGATGCGCCGGCGCGGACCCGGGTGGGGTCTCCGCGCCGCGCATGGATCAGGTCAGCCGACGATCTCGATGCCCGAGAAAAAGAACGCGATCTCGATGCGGGCGTTCTCGGCGCTGTCCGAGCCGTGCACCGAGTTGGCCTCGATCGACTCGGCGAACTCCTTGCGGATCGTGCCCGGTGCGGCGTTGGCGGGGTTGGTCGCGCCCATCACCTCGCGGTTCTTCGCCACCGCGTTGTCGCCCTCGAGCACCTGCACGACGACGGGTCCCGAGATCATGAAGTTGCACAGGTCGTTGAAGAACGGGCGCTGCTTGTGCACGGCGTAGAAGCCCTCGGCCTGCTCGCGCGACAGGCGCAGGCGCTTCTGGGCGACGATGCGCAGGCCGGCCTCTTCCAGCTTGGCGTTGATCTTGCCGGTCAGGTTCCGGCGCGTGGCGTCCGGCTTGATGATCGACAGCGTGCGCTCAACGGCCATGGCGGCAGCTTCCTTCGGTAGGACACGGGTTTCCGCGGCTTCCGCCGCCGCGGGGTGCGGTCTTATAGTCGCCCGCAACCGGGCTGGCAACCTTGCCGGCGGCTTGCTATCACCCCGGAATGCTGTCGATCTCCAACCTGACGTTCCGCTACGGCGGGCGCGCGATCTTCGATCGCGCCGGCGTGACCGTCGCCGCGGGCCATCGCTGCGGGCTGATCGGCCGCAACGGCAGCGGCAAGTCGACGCTGTTGAAGCTGATCCTGGGCGAGCTCCATCCCGACGAGGGCGCGATCGACCTCCCGGCCCGCACGCGCATCGGCCATCTGTCGCAGCAGGCGCCCGAGGGCGATACGGCGCTGATCGACTTCGTGCTCGCCGCCGACACCGAGCGCGCCGGGCTGATCAAGGAAGCCGAGACCGCGACCGACGCGGGCCGCATCGCCGAGATCCACGACCGGCTGGCGACGATCCAGGCGCACGCGGCGCCGGCGCGCGCCGCCGCGATCCTCGCCGGCCTCGGCTTCGACCACGAGGCGCAGCTGCGACCGCTCGACGACTATTCGGGCGGCTGGCGCATGCGCGTGGCGCTCGCGGCCACGCTGTTCGCCAACCCCGACCTGATGCTGCTGGACGAGCCGAGCAACCATCTCGATCTCGAGGCGCGCCTGTGGCTCGAATCGTTCCTCGCGCAGTTCCCCGGCACGCTCATCCTGGTCAGCCATGATCGCGATCTCCTGAACGCGGTGGTCGAGGAGATCGTGCATATCGACGGCGCCAAGCTGGTGATGTACCGCGGCGACTACGACAATTTCGAGCGCACGCGCGCCGAGCGCCAGGCCCTGCGCGCGGCCGAGGCGGCAAAGCAGCTGGCGCAACGCCGCCACATCCAGGCCTTCATCGACCGCTTCCGCTACAAGGCCAGCAAGGCGCGCCAGGCGCAGAGCCGCATCAAGATGCTGGAGCGCATGGGCACGCTGGCGCCTGTCGCGCGCGACGAGGAGATCGCCTTCGATTTCCCCAGCCCCGAGCCCCTGGCTCCGCCGATCCTGACGCTCGAGAGCGTCGATGCCGGCTACGCGCCGGGCAAGCCCGTGCTGCGCCGGCTGAACCTGCGCATCGACATGGACGACCGCATCGCCCTTCTGGGCCAGAACGGCAACGGCAAGTCGACGCTGCTCAAGCTGCTGACGCGCCGGCTCGAGCCAATGTCCGGCAGCATGCGGCGCGCCCAGAAGCTGCGCGTCGGCTATTTCGACCAGGAGCAGGCGCAGGCGTTCTCGGCCGACCGCACCGCCTACCAGCACCTCGCCGAGGTCATGCCGGACCGGCCCGAGGTCAAGCTGCGCGCCCATCTCGGCCGCTTCGGCTTCGCGCAGGACCGCGCCGATCGCAAGGTCGGCGAGCTCTCGGGCGGCGAACGCGCACGGCTGCTGTTCGCGCTGATCACGCGCGACGCGCCGCACCTGCTGCTGCTGGACGAGCCGACCAACCATCTCGACATCGAGGCGCGCGACGCGCTGGTGACCGCGCTCAACGCCTATGACGGCGCGGTCGTGCTGGTCAGCCACGATCCGCGGCTGGTCGCGGCGACCGCCGACCGCCTGTGGCTGGTCGCCGACGGCACCTGCCTTCCCTTCGACGGCGACCTCGACGACTACCGTCGGCGCGTGACCGACGAGCGGCGTGCCAGCCAGCGCGACGACGCGCCGGCGAAGCCGCGCGCCAGCAACCGGCGCGACGACCGCCGCGCCGCTGCCGAGGCGCGCGAACGCATGAAGCCGCTTCGGCGCGCCGTCCAGGCGGCAGAAGAAAAGCTGCAGCGCCTGCATCGCGAGAAGGAGGCGCTCGAGCGGCGCCTCGCCGACCCCGCTTCCTATAACGGTGCGCCGGCCGACTTGGCGCAGATCAACCGCACCCTGGCCGCCACGCGCACCGCGCTTGAAGCGGCCGAGTCGGAGTGGCTGACTGCACATGAAGCTCTTGATTCGGCGGAAGAATCCGCCCGCAACCCGGCTACGTGACGGCGAGTGCGTCGATATGCTCCCGGCGATGCCGCCGTGGATATTCACGCTTAATTAAGGATAGCGGCGTCATGTTCCCACCCGCGAGGTACGCAGGGACGCGGGGAATGCCAGCGCAGAGGCGCCAGAAGGCGCGCGGCCAGAGCACGGCCGAACGACCGTTCTTTCCGGCGGTCGAAGTGTCGGCCGCATTTGACTGCCTGCGCATCGCGCTCGCCGTGTTCGACCGCAACGACCGCCTGATCTACGCCAACGAGCATTTCCGCTATCTCTATCGCAGCTTCGACGCCGTCGCCGGGCTGATCGGCATGACGTTCGAAGAGATCATGCGCCTGATCGTGGCCAACGGCGAGATCGCCGGCGAGACGGCCGCCACCGATCCCGAATCCTGGGTCGCCGAGCGCCTGCAGGAGCACCGCTCGCGCCCGTTTCACGCCTTCGACCAGCGCCTGTCCGACGGGCGCTACCTGCAGATCAAGGAGCGGCCGACGCGCGACGGCGGCAGCGTGCTGGTGTGGATCGACGTCACCGACATGATGCGCCAGCGCATCCGGCTGGAAGACGCCATGCGCAGCGCGAGTGAGGGCTTCGCGCTGTGGAACCAAGCCGACCGCCTGGTCGGCTGCACCGAACGCTTCGCGCACCTGTTCGGCGACGAGGAGCACAAGCTCCGGCCCGGCGTCGTCTATGCGCGCATGGTCCGCGCCGCCGTCGAGTCCGGGCGCGTGATGCCGCCGGGCGACCCGGCGGCGTGGGTCGCCGACCGGCTCGCCAGTCGCCGGCGCACCATGAGCCGCACCGAGGTCCATGCGCGCGACGGGCGCTGGTTCCAGCTCGCCGAGTGCCGCACGCGCGACGGCGGCATGGCCAGCGTGCTCAGCGACATCACCGCGCTCAAGGAAAGCGAGCTCGAGCTCCGCCGGCGCGGCAAGTCGCTGGAGCGCACCGTGCATGAGCTGGAGATGGTGCAGGTCAAGACCGAGGAGCAGGCGTCGATCCTCGCCGCCATGGCCGAGGAGCTGGACAGCGCGCGGCGCGACGCCGAGCGCGCGAATGCCTACAAGACGGCCTTCCTGCGCAGCATCACGCACGAGCTGCGCACGCCGCTCAACGCCATCATCGGCTTTTCCGAGTTCCTGCAGTCCCAGGCACTGGGCCAGCTCGGCAACCCGAAATACGCCGAATATGTCGAAATCATCCGCGCCAGCGGCATGCACCTGCTGTCGCTGATCAACCAGCTGCTCGACCTGTCGCGCATCGAGGCCGGTCGCCTGGAGCTGAAGCGCAACGTCCACGACCTCGGCGACATCCTGCGCTACTGCGTCGCCATGGTGCGCGAGAGCGCCGCGCGCGGCGAGGTGAAGCTCGCGATCGAGATCCCCGACGACGCCGTCGCGGTGGATGTCGACCTCCTGGCGACGCGCCAGGTCGTGCTGAACCTCTTGTCGAACGCGATCAAGTTCACCGGGCCCGGCGGCACGGTCAGGCTCGGCACGGCAACCGAGGGCGCCATGGTAAGGGTCACCGTCGCCGACACGGGCGTCGGCATCGCCGAGGAGGATCTGCCGCGCCTGATGCAGCCGTTCACGCAGGCCGGCGACGTCTTGACCCGCCGCGCCCAAGGCAGCGGCCTCGGCCTCGCCATCGCCCGGGCGCTGACCGAGTTGCACGGCGGCCGCATCGCGCTCACGAGTCAGCTCGGCGTCGGAACCACGATCAGCGCCACCCTGCCGCTCGCGCCTGCCCCGTTGCAGCGGGTGGTGGCCTGAGGGTGCGGCGGCGGTTTGCTGCGGTTTCCATCGCTTCCTCACCGGCACGCCTTTGGCGGGTATCGCTTTCCCCGGCTTCCCGGTCTGCGCGGAGCGCCAGTTATCCCTCTGCTTCCTTCTGCCATCCCTTCTCGGTCTGGCGCCAATAGGTCAGCGTGTGGCCGGCGGCCTTGTAGGCACGCCAGCGTTCGCGGGCGGCCTGCACCGCAGCGTCGTTGGCGCCGTCGAACAGCTCGACGCACATCTTGAACGCCGTCACGTCGCCGACGCGCGCGCCGTCGGCAAGGAACAGGACGTCGGCATTGTTCGGACTCGGGCTCGCGGGTGCCGCCTCCTCGGCCGCCAGCAGGATCGGCTGCTCTTCGGGAAAGCCGTCGGCCGGCGCGCCATGCGGCAGGAACGAGTCAGGCCGGTAGGTCCACAGATGCGCGTTGAGCGCCTCGACCCGCTCCGGTGAGCCCAGCAGCACGAGCGCGCGCTGGCCGCGTTCCAGCACGCGCTCGAGCATCGTGGGCAGGGCGCGCTCGAGGGTCGAGCGCTCGAGGTGGTAGAAGCGGATCTCCGTCACGAAGATTCGTAGTTATCGGCGACGAAGCGGTCGAGCAGGCGGACGCCGAAGGCCGTGGCGCCCTTCGGCACGGTGCCCTGGTCCTTCTTCGACCAGGCCATGCCGGCGATGTCGAGATGGGCCCAGGGCGTGCTGTTGACGAAGCGCTGCAGGAACTGCGCGCCGATGATGCTGCCGCCGCCGCGGCCGCCGCTGATGTTCTTGACGTCGGCGACGTCGCTATCGATCTCCTGATCGTAGGCCTCGGCCAGCGGCATGCGCCAGACCAGTTCGCCGGTCGACTTGCCGGCGGCGATCAGCTTCTCGGCGAGCTCGTCGTTGTTGGAGAACAGCCCGGCATGCTCGCTGCCGAGCGCGATGACGATCGCGCCGGTCAGCGTCGCCAGGTCGACCATGAAGCGCGGCTTGAAGCGGTCCTGGCAGTACCAGAGCACGTCGGCCAGCACCAGCCGGCCCTCGGCGTCGGTGTTCAGCACCTCGATCGTCTGCCCGGACATCGACTTGACGATGTCGCTCGGCCGCTGCGCCGTGGCCGAGGGCATGTTCTCGACCATGCCGATGATGCCGACCGCGTTGACGCGCGCGCGGCGGCCGGCCAGCGCCTTCATCAGGCCGACCACCACGCCGGAGCCGGCCATGTCCCACTTCATGTCCTCCATGCCGGCGGCGGGCTTCAAGGAGATGCCGCCGGTGTCGAAGGTGACGCCCTTGCCGCAGAACGCCACCGGCTTGCGGTCTCGCCCCTTGGGATCGCCGCTCCAGCGCATCACGACCACCTGCGGCTCGTGCGCGCTGCCCTGGGCCACGCCCATGAGCGCGCCCATGCCGAGCTTCTTGAGCTCCTTCAGGCCGAGCACCTCGACGTCGACGCCGAGCTTGGCGAGCGTGCGCGCGTGCTCGGCCATGCCGGGGGGGTGCAGCACGTTGGGCGGCTCCGACACCAGGTCGCGGGTCATGAACACGCCGTCGGCGATCTTCTCGCGCGTCATGAAGGAGCGCTGCGCGGCCGATGCACCGGTCACGGCCACGGTCAGTTTCTTCAGGCTCGGCTTCTTCTCGGGCTTTTCGCGCGTGCGGTACTTGTCGAAGCGGTAGGAGCGCAGCAGCGCGCCGTAGGCAAGCTCGACTGCGCGCTGCGCCGCCGTGCCCGTCGCGCCGCCGAGACGGCCGACCGAGACGGTGGCCTCGGCTTCGCCGGCCTGGTTCAGATGCGCGAGGATCGCCGCACCGACACCCTGCAGGCGCAGGTCCGACAGCTCCTCGGCCTTGCCGACGCCGTAGAGCAGGACGCGCTGCACGCCCAGGTCGTGCGGGCTCAGCACCGCCAGCACCTCGTCGCGCTTGCCGGTGAAGCGGCTGGCGTTCATCGCCCGCCGCAGCGCGCCGCCGAGCTTCTTGTCGAGCTCGAGCCCCTCCGGCGACAGGGTGCGGTCGGCCGAGACGGCGACGGCATAGGTTCCGGCGGACGGCAGCTTGGGCTCGGCGAAGGCGATCTTCAGCATAAGACCTCTGATGGACTGGATTGAGACGAAACGTCTTGTTGAAGCCGGAGCACGTCGGCAGGCCCCTTGCTGCAACCATAGCAGGGCGCCGCGGCGGCGTCAGCCGGAGCCGCCAAAATAGCGGTATGCCCCTTTTGCATCGCGGCGCTGCCGCACCGCCTCGGCCAGGGCGTCGGCCAGCCGGTCGGCGACGGCCGTGGTGAAGTGCAGCGGATCCCAGTAGTTCTCGTCGCGCGTGGTGATGGGCGATTCGATCATGAAGTCCACCAGATGGGCGTTCGCCCGCGCAGCCGCCACGGCGGCAAGGCGGCGCTTGCACTCGGCCCAGACCGCGGCCTGCTCGGTACGGTCGACCGGCTGGGCAAATATGTGGTAAGGAATTACCACCATGAGCTTGAGTGTCGGCGGTGGCAGCGCGTCGAGCATGCCCGTCAGGAGCGGATGCATCGGGAATCGCCAACCGGCGGCTTGGTCCGCAGGAATGCTCACCTTTGATTGTGGATCTGCGCGCGACCGCGGCCCTTCGGGCCCGTAGATGCGCAGCTGCGCCCGCTTGAGGTCGTAGGCGCTGTCCGGCGGCAGGAAGTTGGTGTAGCCGTCCTTGCCGTATTTCGGCCTGCGCAGGCCGGTCAGGTAGAAGAGTTGGCGACCGGTTTCCTCGACCGCAGGCAGGTTGAACAGGTGCAAGAGGTCGTTCCAGCGGCTGTCGTCGTACATCCACGCGGGGAACGGGCGCGGCGTCAGGCGGCGGAAGTCGTCGCCGACAGCGCACCACACCACGTCGATGCCGAAGATCACCGCGCGCGGCGCCGGATGATGGCGGCGAAACACGTTGAACAGCTGCGCCTGCTCCCAAGCCGTGGCGTCGTTCATGGACAGGTTCACGAACCGCCCCTGGAACAGGGGATTCAGCTTCTCGGGGCGGAACAGGCGCGTGGTCGACGTGCCGATGATGGCGCTGTCGAAGCGCGGCTTGCGCGCGAGCGCGGGGAAGGAGAAGCGCTGGTTCGATGTCACCGGCTCGCGATCGAACGGCGGTGAGAACCAGACCGTGTCGTAGCCGTCGACGACCACCAGCAAGGCATAGACGAGAAGGCTGAGGCCGAGCGCGGCGCCGAGGAACGCGCCGAGGAATCGCCGCCAGCGGCGGTCGGTCGTCTGCTCCATCGGCTGGCTGGATCTCATGCGTCCCGTGCCTGCCCTAGAACTGGAAATAGATGAACTCTGTGTTGCCCCCGCCGCCGACCTCGAGCAGCATATAGACGAAGGCGAGCCCTGCCGCAACGGCAATCAAAGGTTGCGGCTTGAGCCGCTCTAGCGCGACCTGGTGCGCCGCGGGCCCGACCACGGCGACGAAGCCGGCGGCCAGGATCAGCCACCAGGCGTTCGCGCCTGGGACCGCGCCGATTCCGCTCAGGCCGGCCATGCCGACGAGGACGGCGGCGGCGGCGCCAAATCCGGTCGCGCGGAACAGCACGAAGCCGACCACGACGACCAGCATGGTCATGAGCCAGCCGAGCAAGGCTGGGCAGCGCCGCCCGGTTTCCGACCAGCGCTGGTTGACCGCGAGCGCAAGCCCGTGCAGCCCGCCCCAGGCGACGAAGGTCCAGCCCGCCCCGTGCCACAGCCCGCCCAGCAGCATTGTCGCGAGCGTTGCCGCCGCGCGGCGCCACGGACCGGCGCGGTTGCCGCCGAGCGGGATGTAGAGATAGTCGCGCAGGAAACGCGACAAGGTGATGTGCCAGCGTCGCCAGAACTCGCGGATCGAGGTCGCACGGTACGGCGCCAGGAAGTTGACCGGCAGCATCAGGCCAAGCAGCAAGCCGAGCCCCATCGCCATGTCGGAATAGCCGGAAAAGTCGAAGAAGATCTGCAGCGAGAAGGCGAGCCCGGCCGCCCAGCCGTCGACCAGCCCGACGGCCTTGCCCTGCGCTGCGGCCTGAAACGCCGGGTCGGCGATCGCCGCCAGCGGGTCGGCGATCATGACCTTCTTGGCGATGCCGAGGGTCAGCAGCACGAGGCCGCGGGCGAAGCGCTCGGCCATGCCCGGCCGCAGCGGATCGAGCGCGAACTGGTCGATGATCTCGTGATGGCGAATGATCGGGCCGGCGATCAGGTGCGGGAACAGCACGACCCACAAGGCGTAGTCGGCGAAGCGGTAGCGCGGCGCCTGGCCGCGGCCGAGATCGACGAGATACGAGATCTGCTGGAACGTGAAGAAGCTGATGCCAAGCGGCAGCACGATGCCGTAGGGATCGTGCTTCAGGCCGACGAGCGCCTCGACGCTGCCGACCAGGAAATCGGCGTACTTGAACAGGCCGAGCACGAGCAGGTTGGCAGCGACGCCGAGGGCGACGACGCGGCCGAGCGCCCGGTCATGGCCAAGCGACCGACGCGGCTGCAGCATCGAAAGGCTCCAGTTGAGCGCGACCGATGCAACCAGCAAGGGAACCAGCCGCCAGTCCCAGTAGCCGTAGAAGACCAGCGATGCCGCAATCATGGCCCAGCGCCGCCCCTGCGGCCGCGCTGCCAGCCCGTAATAGGCCGCCAGCGTCAACGGCAGGAAGGCCAAGAGGAACGCTTGGGTATGGAACAGCATGAGAACGAAATGGCCGCAGACGCCGCGCCGGGACCGAGGGCGGCGACACTACCAGCACCGTACCCCGGTTGCACGCCGCTTCACCCCGGCGCGGTCGGCCACAGGACGGTCACAATCGGGCGGTCAAATGCTTTCGACCTGGGCAGGCCGCTTTGCCGATATTGCACCGCAGCGAATCAAATCACGGGCTGTGGGCTACAGGCAACAGAGTAGATATTTCCATGGGTTATCGGCCAAAAGCCTAGGCTTTACATTAACCGAGCGATATAGTCGGCGCGGGATGATGGACGGCATCACCAAGTACGTGTTCCGGCAGGTGGCGAGCGTGATGATCTTCATCACTCTCTGCCTCACGCTGGCCATCTGGCTGACCCAGTCGCTCCGCTTCGTCGACATGATCGTCAACCGCGGCCTGCCGCTGACGACTTTCCTCTATCTGGCCCTCCTGCTCCTGCCCCGCTTCCTGGTGATCGTGCTGCCGGTCGCGCTCTTCGCCGCCGTACTGTTCACCTACAACCGGCTGACGATGGACAGCGAACTCATCGTCTGCCGCGCGGTCGGCTTCAGCCAGGCGGCCCTGGCACGACCGGCCCTCTACCTCGCCGCCGCCGTCATGGCCGTCATCTACGCAATCAACATCTATCTCCTGCCGGCCTCCTACCGCGCCTTCAAGGACCTGCAGTGGGAGATCCGCCATGCGTATTCCAACCTGCTGCTGCAGGAAGGCGCGTTCAACGAGGTCGCCGACAACGTCATCGTCTATGTGCGCCATCGCGAGGGCGACGGCGACCTGCGCGGCATCATGGTGCACGACATGCGCCGGCCGCAGAGCCCGGTCACGCTGATGGCGGAGTCTGGCGCGCTGCTGAGGACCGACGAGGGGCCGCGCGTCGTGCTGATCAACGGCAACCGCCAGGAAGTCGACCGCGACAGCAAGCGCCTGTCCCTGCTCTATTTCGACCGCTACACGGTCGAGCTCAGCAGCGACACGGTCCGCATCGAGGACCGCTGGCGCGAGCCGCGCGAGCGCTTCCTGCCCGGCCTGTTCTTCCCGGACGATTCGCTGGCCGACCGGCGCTACCGGCTGCAGATCATCGCCGAAGGCCACAACCGGCTCGCCTCGCCGCTCCTGACGGTTGCCTTCGTCATGGTCGCGGTGTCGGCGCTGCTCTATGGCGACTTCAACCGTCGCGGCCAGTCGATGCGCGTGCTGGTCGCCTGCGGCGTCGTGGTAGTGATCCAGGCCGGCGCCATGGGGCTGGTGAGCCTGGGCGCACAGTCGCGCCTAGCCTGGCCGGCCATGTACCTCGTGCCGATCATGACGATCGCCATCGCGGCCTGGGCGATGCACCGCCGGCCGCGGCCGGTCGCCGCGCGCCCCGCCGAGGCGCAGTAGGAGGCCGGCGGAGCATGCGTATGTCCGGCACCCTGTTCGCGTACATCGCGCGCCAGTTCTTCTATGCCGTCGCCGGCGTGTTCGCGGGCCTGCTCGCGGTCATCTTCATGTTCGACATCATCGAGCTGATGCGGCGGTCGACCGGCAAGGAGCTGGTAACGATCTGGGTCATCCTGCAGATGGTCGTCTACAAGCTGCCGAAGATGGAACAGGAGGTGATGCCCTTCGCGATCCTGTTCGGCAGCATGTTCGCCTTCTGGCGGCTGACGCGCAGCAACGAGCTGGTGGTGGCGCGCGCGGCGGGCATCTCGGTATGGCAGTTCCTGCTGCCGGGCCTTTCGATCGCGGCCGCGATCGGGGTGATCCAGGTCGGCCTGTTCAGCCCGATCTCGTCCGCCCTGCTGCAGCGCTTCGAGCAGCTCGAGGGCATCTACTTCAAGGGCCAGATCAGCCAGCTGTCGGTCTCGTCGATGGGGCTGTGGCTGCGCCAGGGCGACAACAGCGGCCAAGCGGTGATCCACGCCACGCGCATGGATCAGTCGACGCTCGAGCTGCAGGACGTCGTGGTGTTCCTCTACCAGGGCCGCGACAAGTTCGTCGGCCGCCTCGATGCCGCCTCGGCCAAGCTGAGGGAAGGCTACTGGCTGCTCGAGAAGGTCCATGTCTCGCTGCCCGACCAGCCGACGCAGGTCACGGCGACCTACGAGCTGCCGACGGACCTTACGATCGAGCGCATCCAGGACAATTTCGCCTCGCCCGACACGATGTCGTTCTGGGACCTGCAGGGCTTCATCGCGACGCTGGAGAAGGCCGGGTTCTCGGCCCACCGCCACCGCCTCCATTTCCACGCCCAGCTCGCCGTGCCGCTCTTGCTCTGCGCCATGGTGCTGATCGCCGCCACCTTCTCGCTCCGGCCGACGCGACGCGGCGGCACGGCGTACATGGTGGCCGGCGGCGTCGTCGCGGGCTTCCTGCTGTTCTTCATCTCGGACATCGTGCTGGCGCTGGGGCTTTCCGCCACCATCCCGGCGATCCTGGCGGCCTGGACGCCAGCGGGCGTGAGCTCGATGCTGGGCGCCGCGATGCTGCTGCATCTCGAGGACGGCTGATGCGCGCGCCGCTCCGCCTCGCGCCGATCATGGTGCTCCTTGTGGCGCTGTTGCTCTCGGCCGCCTCCCGCGCGCCCGCGCGCGCCCAGATGGGCATGCCGCCGCCGCCTTCGACCAGCGAGGAGGCCCTGTTGACGGCGGATGAGATCACCTACGACAACGAGCTCGGCGTCGTGGTCGCGCGCGGCAACGTCGAGGTAACGCAGGGCGAGCGCACGCTGCTCGCCGACACCGTAACCTACAACGAGCGGGTCGGGTCGGTGATCGCCTCCGGCAGCGTCAGCCTGATCGAGGCCAACGGCGAGGTGCTGTTCGCCGACTACATGGAGCTGACGGACGCGATGCGCGAGGGTGTGATCCGCGACATCCGCATCCTCTTGGTCGACAACTCGCGCTTCGCCGCCAACGGCGCCCGGCGCACCGGCGGCAACCGCACCGAGATGACCAAGGGCGTGTTCAGCCCCTGCAAACCCTGCGAGGAGGACCCCTCGCGCGCGCCGCTGTGGCAGCTGAAGGCGCGCCGCGTGGTGCACGACCAGCAGGCGCAGCAGGTGCGCTACAACGACGCGTACATGGAGATGTTCGGCGTGCCTGTCGCCTATACGCCGTATTTCCAGCATCCGGATCCGACCGTGAAGCGCCAGAGCGGGTTCCTGGCCCCGACCTACATCACCGGCAGCAGCATCGGGTTCTTGAGCGGCCCCACCTACTACTGGGTCATCGACGACGACAAGGACCTCACCTTCTCGCCGATGTACAGCACGAAGAAGGGCCCGATGGGACGCATGGAGTACCGGCAGGCCTACCCCAACGGCGACCTCATCTTCGACGGCAGCGTGTCGCGCACCGACCGCGAGTTCTTCCCGGTGCTGAGCGATACCGATGCCCCGTCGACCGAGGAGAATGCCCTGCGCGGCCACGTGTTCGGCCGCGGGCGCTGGGACGTCAACGATACCTGGCGCACCGGCTTTGACCTCCAGCGCGCCAGCGACAAGACCTACCTGAGTCTGTTCCGCATCACCAACCCGGACCTGTTCAAGGACCCGCAGTTGTTGACCTCGCACGGCTACGTCGAAGGCTTCATGGGGCGCAACTATGCCGCCGCCAACGCCTACGCGTTCCAAGGCCTGCGCTCGTTCGACACGGGCCGGACGACTCCGTACGTGCCGATGTTCTGGAACTACAACTACATCAGCGAGGCGGCGTCCTATGGCGGGCGCTGGAGCCTGGACGCCAACAGCATGATCCTCGAGCGCAACGACGGCGCCGACAGCCGGCGCGTGTCGCTGATCGGCGGCTACCAGGTGCCGTACATCTCGCCGTTCGGCGACGTGTACCGCTTCTCGGCCTCGCTGCAGGGCGACGTCTACTCGGTCAACAACGTGCGTGATCCCGGCCGACCCGACCAGGAGCACGACGGCGTGACCGGCCGGCTCTTCCCGCAGCTCGGCGCGCAGTGGAGCTATCCGTTCGTGCGCCAGGGCGAAGAGTATCGCCAGCTGTTCGAACCGGTGGTGGGCATGTTCGCGGCGCCCAACGGCAAGAACCCGGCTGCGATCCCGAACGAAGACAGCGTCGATGTCGAGTTCGACGATACGCGCCTGTTCAGCCCGAACCGCTTCACCGGCACCGACCGGGTCGACGGCGGCGTGCGCGGCATCTACGGCCTGCGTACCGGCGTCTATCACGTCGGCGGCGGCTACGCGACCACGTTCTTCGGCCAGAGCTACAACGTCCGGGAGAACGAGCTGTTCGACGAAGGCTCCGGCATGGACGGGCACCGTTCGGACTACGTGGCGCGCCTCGAAGTTTCGCCCCATCCCTGGGTCGACGTGATCGGCCGCGTGCGCCTGAACAAGGACGACTTCGGCGTCGAGCGCACCGAGGCGATCACCGTTGTCGGCCCGCCGATCCTGCAGGTGTCCGGGACGTACCTGCGCGCTCCCTCGAACAACTTCTCGAACGGCCGGGTGCAGCAGGCGAGCGCGCAGGTCTCCTCGCGCATTGACGAGAACTGGTCGGTCTACGTGCATGGGCTCCGGGACCTGAACGAGGGCAACGACCTCGGCTGGGTCAACTACGGCGCCGGCGCGTTGTACGAGGACGAGTGCTTCACGGTCCGCGCCAACTGGATCCGGACATTCACCTCGAACCAGGAGGTAGAGCCGGGCGACACGTTCTACGTCCAGGTCAATTTCCGCCTGCTTGGCACCTTGGCCGGCGGCTTCGATCGGCCTACATTCGGTTCCAGCAGCACCTCGACGAGCAACTAGGATGCGAGGTTTGCGAAAGCGTCATCGGCGGGCGGCGGGCTGGCTCTCGTCGGCCTGTGCCTGGGGCGCGGCCCTGGGCCTCGCCCTGGCGGCGGCGGCGCCGGCGGCCATGGCGCAGCAGGACCTGCAGCGCATCGCCGCCGTGGTCAACGACGACATCATCTCGATGTTCGACCTGAACGCGCGCACGCGGTTCGGGTTAATGTCGTCCGGTGCGCCCGACAACGCGGAGAACCGCAAGCGCTTCCAGCAGCAGGTGCTGAAGATCATGATCGACGAGCGGCTGCAAAAGCAGGAAGCCAATAAGCACAACATCAAGGTCAGCGAGCAGGAGATCAAGCGGGCGCTCGCCGACATCGAGAAGCAGAACAACATGCCGGTAGGGGGGCTCGATACCTATCTTGCCCAGAACCAGGTGCCGCGCTCGACCCTGGTGCAGCAGGTCGAGGCCTCGCTCGCCTGGCAGCGCCTGGTCAACCGCAGGCTCCGGCCCAAGGTCGAGATCGGCGACGACGAGATCGACGAGACGCTGAAGCGCATGGAGGAAAGCCGCGGCGCGGCCGAGATGCGCGTGGCCGAGATCTTCCTCGCCGTCGACCAGCCGGACCAGGAAGACGAGGTCTTGCGCAACATGGAGCGGCTGATCGAGCAGCTCCAGCGCGGCGCCCGGTTCTCGGCCATCGCGCGCCAGTTCTCGCAGAATGCCAGCGCCGCCGCCGGCGGCGAACTCGGATGGGTGCAGGAGGGGCAGCTCGACGAGCAGATCGAGCGGGCGCTCAAGCAGATGCCCAGTGGCACCATCTCGAAGCCGATCCGCACCATCGGCGGCTATCACCTGGTGGCGGTGATCGAGCGTCGCGGCCCCGGCGGCGTGGCTGAGGCGCCGAAGCTCGACCTGCAGCAGGCGCTGCTGCCGGTGCCCAGGGGGGCGCAAGCCGCCGAGATCGAGGCGCTGAAGGCGCAGCTTGCCGCCGCGGCGAAGGACGCGAAGGACTGCAAGGCCTTCGACAGCGCGGTCAAGCAGATCAACCGCTCGCGTTCGGTCTCGCTCGGCAAGGTCTCGATGACCGAGTTGCCGCCGCCCCTGCAGACCGTGGTCGATCCCCTGAAGCCGGGCCAGACCACGCCGCCGTTGCAGCCCGATCCCGGCACGATCATGATGCTGATGATCTGCGACCGACAGACCCCCGAGCCGGCGCCGCTGCCCGGGCGCGAGGACATCCGCGAGCGGCTGACGCAGCAAAGGCTGGACCTGATGTCGCGGCGCTACCTGCGCGACCTGCGCCGCGCCGCCTTCGTCGACCTCCGGGTCTAGACGCCTGTCGGACCGGGCAGCGCTGCCGCCGCTGCGCGACGTCATTGCGCGCCACGGCCTCAGCGCGCTGAAGTCGCTCGGCCAGCACTTCCTGCTCGACCTCAATCTCACCCGTCGGATCGCGCGGGCCGCCGGCGATCTCGGCGGCGCCGGTGTGGTCGAGATCGGGCCCGGGCCGGGCGGACTTACCCGCGCGCTGCTCGAGACCGGCGCCGCGCGCGTGGTGGCGATCGAGCGCGACCGGCGCGCGGTGGCGGCGCTGGCGGAGCTGGCCGCGATCCATCCCGGTCGCCTCGCGATCGTCGAGGCCGACGCGCTTGAGATCGATCCTGCCGTCCTCGTGCCGCCCCCGCGCCATATCGTCGCCAACCTGCCCTACAACATCGCAACGGCGCTCCTGATCCGCTGGCTCAAGCGCGCCGACGACTACGTCGCAATGACGTTGATGTTCCAGAAGGAGGTGGCCGACCGCCTGGTCGCCCGACCGCGCAGCAAGGACTATGGGCGATTGAGTGTGCTCACGCAGTGGTCGTGCGAGGCGAAGGCGCTGTTCGACGTCCCGGCGCGCGCCTTCACTCCGCCGCCCAAGGTGACTTCGACCGTCGTCCGCCTCACGCCGCGCGCCGGCCGCGAGAAGGTGCCGGCCGAGGCCCTGGAGCGCGTGACTGCCGCCGCCTTCGGCCAGCGCCGCAAGATGCTGCGCCAGAGCCTGAAGTCGCTGGGCGGAGACGCGGCGGCGCTGCTGGCCGAGGCCGGCATCGACCCGCAAGCCCGCGCCGAGGAGCTCGATGTCCCGGCCTTCTGCCGGTTGGCCAAGGCGGCCTCTCGCAGAGAGCCGCCGAGACACCAAGACACCGAGTAGACGGTTTCGCGGCCCTCGGCCGCCCGAAATTCCTTCTCGCTGCCTACGTGTCTTGGTGGCTTCCGGAGAACTGCCGGCACGGGCTGGACCTACTGCCCTTCGCGCAGGCCCTTGACGAACTCGTTCAATCCGATCTGGCGGTGGCGCCGGTGCCGCTCGGCGCGCAGGATCGCCTCGACGGCCGCGGTGCTTTCCTCGATGTCGCGGTTGACGATGATGTAATCGTAGGCTTCGTAATGCGTCATCTCGTCGGCGGCCTTGGCCATGCGTTCGGCCACGACCTCGGCGGAGTCCTGTGCCCGGCTTTTCAGGCGCCGCTCGAGTTCCACGGTGGACGGCGGCAGCACAAAGACGCTGACCAGGTCGTCGCGCGCCGATTCCTCGAGCTGCTGCGTGCCCTGCCAGTCGATGTCGAACAGCACGTCGCGCCCATTGGCCAGCGCATGCTCCACCGTCTGGCGCGGCGTGCCGTAGTAGTTGCCGAAGACCTTGGCCCACTCCAGCAGCTCCCGCCGTGCGCGCATCGCCTCGAAGCGCTGCAAGTCGATGAAGTGGTAGTCCCGCCCCTGTACCTCGCCCGGTCGCTTCGGCCGCGTAGTGACCGAGACGGACATGGTGAGGTTGCCGTCGCGCCCGAGCAGCTTGCGCGCAATAGTGGTCTTGCCCGCGCCCGAGGGCGAAGACAGGACGAGCATCAAGCCGCGGCGGCTGGGGGAGAAGGGCTGCATCGATGCCCCGCTCACTCCACGTTCTGCGCCTGCTCGCGCAGCTGCTCGATGGCGGTCTTGAGCTCGAGGCCGATGCGAGTCAGCTCGATGTCGGCCGACTTCGAGCAGAGCGTGTTGGCCTCGCGGTTGAACTCCTGGCACAGGAAGTCGAGCTGGCGGCCGACGGCGCCGCCGCGCTTCAGAAGCTCGCGCGCCGCCTGCACGTGGGCGCCGAGCCGGTCGAGCTCCTCGCGCACGTCGGCGCGGCCGGCGACGAGGGCCGCCTCTTGCAGCAGCCGCTCCTCGGGCAGGGCGGGCTGGGACTCCAGCAGCTCGGCCACGAGCTGGCGGATGCGCGCCCTGATGGCCTCGGGCTGCGCCGCGGCCGTGGCGGCGGCGCGCGCCGCCAACGCCTCGATCTCGTCGAGCCGCTGCAGCAGCATGGCCTCGAGCCGCTTGCCCTCGGCCAGGCGCGCGGACCCGAGCGCCGCCAGCGCCTCGCCCAGGCTCGCGAGCACCGCGGCCTGGCGCTGCTCGCGCTCGGCCTCGCTTTCCTGCTCGTCGATCGGCTCGACCACGCCCCTTATCGCCAGCAGCGCGTCGAGCCGCGGCGGGGCAGCATCGACGCGGCCCCGGTAGCTGCCCGCCAGCGCGAGGACCTGGTCCAGCATGTCGGTGTTGACGCGGTACCGGCCCGGCTCGGCGCTTTCCGCGAGCTGCAGCCCCAGCGCGACCGATCCGCGCTTCAGCTTGTCCGCGACGACGGCGCGCGCCGGCCCCTCCAGCGCCTCGAAGCCGGGCGGCAGGCGCAGACGCAGGTCGAGTCCGCGGGCATTGACGCTGCGCAGCTCCCAGGTCCAGCCGCGCACACCGTGGCGGCCGGTGGCGCGGGCGAATCCGGTCATGCTCGCGATCGGCAAAGGGCGGGTCTCCTGCTAGGGCCGACGACGGCTGGTACGGGCGGATGCGACACGGGTTCTTGGCGGGCGGCGCCCCCTCTATACTCGGGTCGCCCGCGAGCAACAACCGGCCATTGGCCCGGCCTCCCCTCGGGATCCGCGACGATGCAGCCACGATCAATCCTGATTACCGGCGCCAGCAGCGGCATCGGCGCGGCCCTGGCCGCCGCCTATGCGCGGCCGGGCGTCGTGCTGCACCTGGGCGGGCGCAACCGCAGCCGCCTGTCGCTGGTGGTGGAGCGCTGCCGCATGCTCGGCGCGGCCGCGCACGGCCGCATCCAGGACGTGATCGAGGCCGACGGCATGACGAGCTGGATCAACGACGCCGACGCGCGTGCGCCACTCGACCTCGTCATCGCCAATGCCGGCATCTCCGCCGGGGGCGCCGCCGGCGTCGCGACCGAGGTCAGCCTCGCGCCGGAGGATTCGAGCGCGACGACGCGGCGCATCTTCGCTACCAACATCGACGGCGTCGCCAACACGGTGCTGCCGGCGCTCGAGCGCATGCGCGCACGGCCGTGGGGCGCATCGGCGCGGCCGCGCTGGCGCGGCCAGATCGCGATCGTCTCGTCGCTCGCCGGGATGCGCGGCATGCCGAGCGCCCCCGCCTACGCCACCAGCAAGGCAGCCGAGAAGGCCTGGGGCGAGGCGCTGGCACCGCGCCTGAAGGCGGAGGGCATCCTCGTCTCGGTCGTGCTGCCCGGTTTCGTCGACACGCCGATGACGCGCAACAACCCCTTCCCCATGCCCATGATGATGTCGGCCGAGCGCTGCGCCACCATCATCATGCGCCGGCTGAGGCGGCGTCAGCCGCGAATCGCCTTCCCGTTTCCGATGTATCTCGGCGCCTGGTTCCTGGCGACCCTGCCGCCCGGGCTGGTCGACCCGTTCCTCACCGCGCTGCCGGTGAAGTCGCGCTATTAGCCCCAGGCGTCCGCCAGCGACCGGCTGGATCGCGATCGCGCGCGGGCTTCGGCGTGCGCGAAGAGCACGCGATTCCTGCGGCGCGATGTCCGCGGGGCCGTGACATCTAGTTCTCCGCCGCCGTCTCCGGGCGTTTGGAGTCGTCGGCCTGCTTCGCCTGGTTTCGCTGCTGCTCGATCTGCCGCCAGCGCCGCACGTTTTTCTCGTGTTCGGCCCTGGTCCTGGCAAACAGGTGCCCGCCCTGGCCGTCAGCGACGAAGAACAGGTCCTCGTGCTTGTCGGGATTGAGGACGGCGGCGAGCGCCGCGCGGCCGGGGTTGCCGATCGGGCCCGGCGGCAGGCCGGTGACCTGGTAGGTGTTGTACGGGTGCTTCATCGTCAGGTCGGCGCGGGTGATCGCGCGGTCGAGCCGCCCCTGGCCGTTGGCCGCGGCGTAGGCGACGGTCGGATCGGCTTCCAGCTTCATGCCGCGCTTGAGGCGGTTGATGAAGACGCCGGCCACGCGCGCGCGCTCGGACGCGCGGTTGGTCTCCTTTTCCACGATCGAGGCGAGGATCACGGCCTCGCGCGGCGAATCGAAAGGCAGGCCGGGCGCGCGCTTGCCCCACAGCTCCTGCACCATCTGGCGCATCTCGTCGCGCATGCGCTGGATCATCCAGGGCCGGGCGTCACCGTACTTGTAGTAGTAGGTCGAAGGGAACAGCTCGCCTTCGGCTGGCGGGGCGACGGTGCCGGTAAAGCCCGCCTGGTCGGTCATCAGGCGCATGATCTCGGCCGTGGTCAAACCCTCGGGCACCACCAGGCGGCGGTCGATCGTCTTGCCACTCTGCAGCAGGCGCGACACGTCCTCCATCGGGATGCGCGCGGAGAACAGGTACTCGCCCGCCTTGAGCCGGCCGGCGGCGCCGGTCAGCCGCACGGCAAGCGCGAAGACCAGCGGATGCTCGATGACGCCCGCGTCGGCCAGCTGGCGGGTGATCTGCTCGACGCCGCCGCGCTCGATCACCAGGGCCGTGTCGCGCGACAACGGCCCCGGCCGCGTGAACTGGGCGAAACCCCAGAACACAGCCGCGAACAGCCCGCCGAAGACGGCCAGGCTGACGGCGAGCAGGACGTAGACTCGGCGCCGCATTGCCGCCTGGATACTAGCAAAATGTGGTCAGGGCGGGGCGGAGAAGATCAACGTCGCGTTGGTGCCGCCGAACCCGAAGGAGTTGGATAAGGCATTGCGAATTTTGCGCTTTTTCGCCTCTTTCGGCACCAAGTCGATGTCGCAGCCCTCGGACGGGTTCTCGAGGTTGAGCGTCGGCGGCGCCGTCTGCTCGCGCAGCGCGAGAATGGAGTAGATCGCCTCGACGCTGCCGGCGGCGCCCAAGAGGTGGCCGATCGCCGACTTGGTCGAGGACATGGACAGCTTGTAGGCCGCGTCGCCGAACAGCCGCTTGACCGCGCCGAGTTCGATCTCGTCGCCGAGCGGCGTGGAGGTGCCGTGCGCGTTGATGTAGTCGATGTCCCCGGGGTTGAGCCGGGCGCGCTTGAGCGCGGCGCGCATCGAGCGGAAGCCGCCGCTCCCGTCCTCGGCCGGCGCCGTGATGTGATAGGCGTCGCCCGACATGCCGTAGCCGACGACCTCGGCGTAGATGGTGGCGCCGCGCCTCTTCGCGTGCTCGAGTTCCTCCAGCACGACGATGCCCGAGCCCTCGCCCATCACGAACCCGTCGCGGTCCTTGTCCCACGGGCGCGAGGCGCGCTCGGGCGTGTCGTTGAACCCGGTCGACAGCGCGCGGGCCGCCGCGAAGCCGGCGAGCCCGATGCGGCAGATCGCAGCCTCGGCGCCGCCGGCCACCATCACGTCGGCGTCGTCGAGCGCGATCATGCGCGCGGCGTCGCCGATCGCGTGCGCGCCGGTCGAACAGGCCGTGACCACGGCATGGTTCGGGCCCTTGAAGCCATGCCGGATCGACACCTGCCCGGACGCCAGGTTGATCAGCGAGGCCGGGATGAAGAACGGGCTGACGCGGCGGGGGCCCTTCTCATGCAGGGTGATCGACGTGTCGGTGATCTCGGGCAGGCCGCCGATGCCCGAGCCGATCAACACGCCGGTGCGCTCGCGCTGCTCGTCATGCGCGGGCTTCCAGCCGGAGTCCTCCACCGCCATCTCCGCCGCCGCCATGGCGTAGAGGATGAAGGTGTCCATCTTCTTCTGGTCCTTCGGCGCCACCCACCGGTTGGGGTCGAACGAGCCCGAGCCGGTGTCGCCGCGCGGCACCTGGCCGGCGATCTTGGCCGGCAGGTCGGACACGTCGAAGGACTGGATGGCGCCGATGCCGGATTCGCCGGCGACGAGGCGCGACCAGTTGTGTCGGACGCCAACGCCCAGCGGCGTCACCAGACCCATGCCGGTGACGACGACTCGCCGTAGGTCGGTCATGACGTTGCGATGATGAAGGGCCGGTATCGCCGACCGTGTCTCAGGCGGCGCGCTTCTCGATGAACGCGATCGCGTCCTTGACGGTCAGGATCTTCTCGGCGGCGTCGTCCGGAATTTCCAGGCCGAACTCCTCCTCGAACGCCATGACCAGCTCGACCGTGTCCAGACTGTCGGCGCCCAGGTCGTCGATGAAGCTCGCGTTGTCGGTTACCTTGGCCTCTTCCACGCCCAGGTGCTCGACGACGATCTTCTTCACGCGCTCGGCGACATCGCTCATTGCTGATGATCCCTCAACCTATTCTTATCCATAGGAAAACGCACCGTGCGCGCGGGCTGCACCGGGCGCTCCGTCGGGCGAAAGCGCGGTTTCCTAACATAGTTCCCCTGGCTTGACCAGAAGCTTGCCCGGCCGCAACTCCGGGGCGACGGATGGGAGGATCATGGCCATTCCGCCGCTGCCGTGCAAGGTCCGCGCCCGCCGTCTGGCCCTCACGGCATCGCCATGCCGCCATTGACGTGCAGGGTCTGCCCGGTGACGTAGGCCGCCTCCTCGCTGGCGAGGAACACCACGCAGTTCGCGACCTCGGCCGGCTCGCCGAAGCGCGCGACCGGGACGCGGAACAGGATCTTCCCGCGTTGCTCCTCGGTCAATTTGTCGGTCATGGCCGTACGGATCAGGCCGGGCGAAACGACATTGGCGGTGATGTTGCGCGTGGCCACCTCGGCGGCGATCGATTTCATCAGCGCGACCAGGCCCGCCTTGGCCGCGGCGTAGTTCGCCTGGCCGGAGTTGCCGATCAGCCCGACCACCGAGCCGATGCCGATGATGCGTCCCCAACGGCGCTTGACCATGCCGCGCAGAGCGGCGCGCGACAGGCGGAATGCAGCAGTCAGGTCGACGTCGAGCACCGCCTGCCAATCCTCGTCACGCAGGCGCATGGTGAGCATGTCGCGGTTCATGCCGGCGTTGTTGACGAGGACGTCGACGGCGCCCATCGCCTCTTCGGCGGCCTTTACCAGCGCTTCGGCCGACTCGGGCTTGGCAAGGTCGCCCAGCACGACATGCGCCTTGTCGCCCAACTCGGCCTTGAGGACCTGCAGCGGGCCTTCGCGCGTACCGCTCAAGGTGACGCTTGCGCCCGCCCGCACCAGCGCCCGCGCGATCGCGCCGCCGATGCCGCCCGACGCACCCGTAACCAGCGCCGAGCGTCCTGTCAGATCGAACATCACCCCTTCTCCCATTCCCTCAAGCCGAGCCCGACTCAAAGCGTCTTCAAGAACGCCTCGACCTCCGAAGGCGTGCCGACCGAGACCGCCTGCAGATCCTTGTCGATGCGCCGTGCCAGGCCGGACAGCACGCGGCCGGCCCCGCATTCGACCAGCGTCGCAACGCCACCGCCCTTCATCGCGGCGACGCATTCGCGCCAGCGCACCGTCGCCGTGACCTGTTCCACCAGCTTGCGGCGGATCTCGTCCGGGTCGTCGACCGGCGCGGCCGACACGTTGGCGATCACCGGCACGACCGGCACCGCGACCGCCACCTCCGCCAGCGCCTTTTCCATCTCGTCGGCAGCCGGCTGCATGAGGCGGCAATGGAAGGGCGCGCTGACCGGCAGCTTGATGCTGCGCCGACCGCCCTTGGCCGCCGCGAGCTCGATCGCCTTGTCGACGGCGGCGGCCGCGCCGCTGACCACGACCTGGCCGGGCGCGTTGTCGTTGGCGACGTCGCAAGCCAGGCCCGTCTCCTTGCTCGCCGCCGCAGCGACCTCGCGCGCGGCATCGAGCTCCATGCCCATCAGCGCGGCCATCGCGCCTTCGCCGACCGGCACGGCGGTCTGCATCGCGCGGCCGCGTCGCTTCAGAAGCCGCGCCGTGTCGGCAAGGCCCAGCGCGCCGGCGGCGCACAGCGCCGAGTACTCGCCGAGCGAGTGCCCGGCTACCATCGTCGCGAGCTTTGCCAGCGACGTGCCGCCCTCGCGCTCGACCGCCCGCAGCGCCGCCAGGCTGACCGCCATCAGCGCCGGCTGGGCGTTCTCGGTCAGGGTCAGCTCCGATTCGGGTCCCTCCGCCATCAGCTTGCTCAGGCGCTGCTTGAGCGCGTCGTCGACCTCCTCGAGCACCTCGCGGGCTGGCGGGAAGGCCTTGGCCAGCTCGACGCCCATGCCGACGGCCTGAGATCCCTGGCCGGGAAAGACGAAGGCGCGGGTCATTGGTTCAGGAGTTCCCCTCGGGCAAAGCCGGCAAAGAAGCCGGCGCGCCCCTGGCTGTCAAGCAACTCGCGGCGCCTGCCGAAGCCGGGCTAAGGTCCGCCAGGCGGAGGTGACGCATGAGCCTGTCGATCGACCGGATCGACCACGTGGTGGTCAATTGCCGCGACGTCGCGGCCATGGCGGCCTGGTATGAGCGGGTCCTGGGCCTGAAGCGCGAGGAATTCGGCCCGGACCGGCGGATTGCGCTGAAATTCGGGTCCCAGAAGCTGAATTTGCGCCCCACCGGCGCCCGAAACTGGGAAACCGGTGCGGTCGACGCTCCGGGATCGCTGGATTTCTGCTTCATCACGACGGCGAGCCCGGGGGCGGTCGTTAAGCATTTTGCGGCCTGCGGCGTCGCCGTCACCGCCGGCCCGGTCCCCAAGACCGGGGCTCTGGGGCCGATGACGTCGGTCTACTGCCGCGATCCGGACGGCAACTTGGTCGAGGTCGCGAGCTATTCCGAAGGGTAGACAAGCCCCGTCCGTTCGGGCATAACCCCGCGCCTTACATAGCTCCTTGCCGGGGGACCAGGTGCCCTCGGCTAGGCCCGGGCGGCCGCACAAGACCGGCGCCGGGCCGTGGAACAGCCGGAAGGAGATCGTTTGCGATGCCGTTCTACGAGAACGTGTTCGTCGTGCGCCAGGACGTGGCGAGCGCCCAGGTCGAGCAGCTGACCGAGACCTACGAGACGCTCATCAAGGACAATGGCGGCGCCGTCACCAAGAAGGAATTCTGGGGCCTGAAGGGCCTGGCCTACCGGATCCGCAAGAACCGGAAGGGCCATTTCGTGCTCATGAACATCGACGCGCCGCCCGCCGCCGTGCAGGAGCTGGAGCGCAACATGCGCCTCAACGAGGACGTGCTGCGCTATCTGACCGTGCGCGTCGACGCGCTCGAGGAAGGTCCGTCGCCGATGATGCAGAAGCGCGACGAGCGCGACGAGCGCGGTCCGCGCGGCGACCGCCCGCGCCGGGGGCGCGGCTTCGGCGGCTTCGACCGTGAAGGCGGCGCGCCCGGCGAAGGGATGCCCATGGAAGGAGACCGCGCATGACCGCCTCGGCCGCACCCCGCACCGGCGGCGGCGGACGCCGCCCGTTCTTCCGCCGGCGCAAGAGCTGCCCCTTCTCGGGCCCGAACGCGCCCAAGATCGACTTCAAGGACACCAGGCTGCTGCAGCGCTTCATCTCGGAGCGCGGCAAGATCGTGCCGAGCCGCATCACCGCGGTCTCGGCCAAGAAGCAGCGCCTGCTGGCCCAGGCGATCAAGCGCGCCCGCTTCCTGGGCCTGCTGCCGTACATCCTGCGCTAGGCCCGCGGGGCCCAGGCGAGCGGGCGGAACGCCACGATGTCCCCAAAGGTGCGGTTCTGGACCGTCGCGCTGGCCGCCGGCGCGCTCAGCGCGGTCCTCTACCTGGCGCTGACCATCGGCTCGCTCGGCGCGATGGTGTTCGCCTATGTCGCGCAGCTGCCCTTGTTTCTCGTCGGCCTGTCGCTCGGCGCCGGCGCCTCGGCCATCGCCGCCGGGGTGGCGGCGGCCGTGATGCTGTTGCGGGGCGGCGTCGAGTTCGCCGCGATCTTCGCGCTGCTGTTCCTGCTGCCGGTCGTGCTGCTGGTGCGTCAGGCGCTGCTGGCGCGCACCACCGCCGACGGATCGATCGAATGGTATCCGCCGGGCCTGCTGGCCGGGTGGCTCACGGGGATCGGCGCGGCGCTTCTGGGCGCCGGCGCGCTGTTCATGGAGCTCTATGGCGGGCTCGAGAGCCTCGCGCGCGCGGTCGCCGGCCAGTTCTACGACGTGATGGTGTCGGCCTCGTCGACGAAACCGTCGGTCGCCGACCGCGCCGGCGTGGTCGACCGCATGTCGGCGCTGATGCCGGGCACCGCCATCGCCTCGCTCCTGGCCATGACCGTGGTGAACGGCAGCCTGGCCCAGGGCGTGCTGCAGCGTTTCGGCTGGAACGTGCGGCCGCGCGTCGACATCGCCGAGCTCGACCTGCCGATCCATGTCGTCGGCGGTTTCGCGCTCGCGCTCGTGGCCGGGCTGCTGCTGCCGGGCGATTTCGGCTACCTGGCGCGCAACCTCGCCGTGGTGCTGCTGATCGGCGGCTTCCTGGCGGGCCTGGGCGTCGCGCATTGCGCGGTGCGCAAGCTCGGCGGCAAGGCGTGGATGCTCGTGCTGCTCTATGCGGTGGCGCTGATCCTGTTCTGGCCCACGCTCGTGCTGGCGGCGATCGGCCTGGCCGAGCCGTTCGTGGGGTTGAAGCGGCGCCTGGCGCGCCAAGCCTGAGATTGGAGTGGTCAAGATGAGTGCGATGGAAGTGATCCTGCTGGAGCGCGTCGAGAAGCTCGGTCAGATGGGCGACGTCGTGCGCGTGAAGCCGGGCTACGCGCGCAATTTCCTGTTGCCGCAGAAGAAGGCCCTGCGCGCCACCAAGGAGAACCGCGAGCGCTTCGAGAAGCAGCGCGCGCAGCTCGAGGCGACCAACCTGAAGCAGCGCCAGGAAGCCGAGGTAATCGCCAAGAAGATGGAAGGCCTGAGCGTGGTGCTGGTGCGCCAAGCCGGCGAAACCGGCCAGCTCTACGGCTCGGTGACGGCGCGCGACATCGCCGACGCCGTGGTCGCGGCGGGTTTCACCGTCTCTCACCGCCAGGTCCGGATCGACCGCCCGATCAAGACGCTGGGCCTGGTGCAGACGCGCGTGATGCTGCATCCGGAAGTCGACGTCACCGTCACCGTCAACGTGGCGAAGTCGGAGGAAGAGGCCGAGCGCCAGGCCGCCGGCGAACCGGTCGCCGCCGAGGCGTTCTTCGAGACGCCGGCCGCTCCGGCCGAGGCCCCGCCCGCCGAGGCCGCGGCCAAGCCCGAAGCGGCCGGCGCCGAGGCCAAGCCGAAGAAGGCCAAGGCCAGGAAGGCGGAAGCCGCCGCCGAGGAGGGCGAAGCCAAGCCGAAGGCACGCAAGGCCAAGGGCAAGGCCAAGGCGGACGAGCACGACGAGGACGACTGATCGTATTCGGGGCCGGCTGGTCGAGTGACGCGCAGGCTCTTCTGGGAAGACCCGTACCTCACGCAGTGCGACACGCGCGTCACGAGCGTGGCCGGCAACGACGTCACCGTCGAGGCGACGGTCTTCTACGCGTTTTCCGGCGGCCAGGAGAGCGACGCCGGCACGATCGCCGGAAGACGCGTGGTCGAGGCGCGCACGGCGGGCAACGAGATCATCTACACGCTCGAGGACGGCGATGGCCTCGCGGTTGGCGACGCGGTGGCGGTCGCCATCGACTGGCAGCGACGCTACCGCCTGATGCGCCTGCATTTCGCCGCCGAGATCGTCCTGGAGCTGGCCTATCGCCACCTGCCGGGCATCGCGAAGATCGGCGCGCACATCGCTGCGGACAAGGCGCGCATCGACTTCGCCTGGCCACGCAGCGTCGCGGAGCATTTCCCGCTGCTCGGAGACAAGGCCCGGGCGATCGTCGCCTCGGACCAGAAGATCGCCACCGCCTTCAGCGACGCGGCCAATGGTCGCCGCTACTGGCAGATCGCCGAGTTCGCGCCGGTGCCCTGCGGCGGCACGCATCTCAAGCGCACCGGCGAGATCGGTCCGATCATGCTGAAGCGCAGGAACCTGGGAAAGGGCAAGGAGCGGATCGAAATCTACATCTCGGACTGAACGCCCCCTAGCCGCCGCCCGCGAAGGCCCGCAGATCGACGTACTCGAACAGATCCCGCTCGCTCTGCCTGTTGCGCACGCCCGCGACGATCAGAAGCTGGAAGCGCTCGGCCGCCTCGGCCGTCAGGTGCACCTGGTCCCAGTAGTTGCGGTCGTGGCGCGTGATATCGGAATCGAACGCGAAATCGAGCGCCGCCACGTTCTTGTAGCGCGCAGCGATGGCGAAGAGGCGGCGCTTGCATTCCGCAAGGCGCAGCGCGACGCGGCCGCCGGAGCGGCCGTGCGCGATACGGTGCGTGGGCATGACGACGATGATCTTCAGCGTCTCCGGCGCAATGCGCTCCAGCATGCGCGCGTGCCAGTCGATGTGCACGAAGCGCCACAGCGCCCGGTCGGCCGGCAGGTCGTCGGCGGCGCGGTTTAGCTCCGGGTCGGGCGGGGCGCCGGGCGGGCCGTACAGGTACCGGCGCACGCGTTCCGGATCGTAGCGCTCCGGCGGCAGCCAGGCGGTGTAGCCGTCCTTGCCCCACTTCTGCGGCCCCAGGCCGGCGAGGTAGACGAATTCCTCCCAGGCATGCAGCAGCGCGCGCCGGCTCAGGAGGTGCACCAGTTCATTCCAGCGGTTGTCGTCGTAGAGGGTGTCGGGTAGCTTGCGCCGGGGCGGCACAGGTTCCTGGTCCTGCTCGCGGCACCACATCGTGTGATCGATGCCGATCAGCACGATCCTCGGCCGCTCACGGTGGCGCAGGAACACTGCGAGCAGCCGGTCCTGCTCGAACGGCAAGGCGTTGTCGACCGACAGGTTGACGAAGGCGGCCCCGAACTGTCCGTCGAGCAGCGCCGGCTGCATGAGCCTCGTCGTCGACGTGCCGAGGATCGCGCTGTCGTAGCGCGCCTTGCGCGCCAGGGCCGGCGCCGAGTAGCGCTGGTCGCGCGCGATCGGCTGGCGGTCGAAGTCGGGCGAGAAGGCGACCGCGTCGTAGGGGTCGACGACCAGGATCGCCGCGTATACCGCCGTCGTCAGCACGGCGGCCGCGCCGAGGCCGACGAGCCAGGTGGTTCGCCAGGTCATGACGGACGGTCGCACGCGGATCGGCCCGTCGCGACCTCGGCCGGGTCGAGGTAGCGATAGAGGTCGTCCCGGCTGCCGCGGCGGCGCACCGCCTCGACCAGCAAGGCCTGCACGCGCTCGGCGATTTCGAGCGTGACATGGGTGGAATCCCAGAAGTGGCCGTCGCGCCGGGTGATCTCGGAATCGAACGCGAAATCGACGACATGCGCGTTCGCATGGCACGCCGCCAACCGCACGATCCGCCGCTTGCATTCGGCCAGCCGCAAGTCCGCCGGCGAGCCGGGCGGCGACAGCGCCACGACATGCGCCGGCGGAAACATGACGACCGTCAACGTCTCGCGCGGTATGGACGCCAGCATCCCGGCACCCCAACCCGTGAGGTTGCCATAGCGCCATGCCGACCGATCCGCCGGAAGCTCGCCCCCGGGTGCGATCGGGTTGGGCAGCCGTACGTCGCGGCCGAGTGGATAAAGCAGCCGCTGCGCCCGCTCGGCGTCGTAGCGCCCTCCCTGTGGCCCGAGCGTATAGCCGTCCTTGCCCCATTTCTCCCCGGTCAGGCCGGCGAGGTAGAGCACCTGCTCGCCCGTCTGGCGCAGGACGCTCCAGTTCATGAGATGCGGCAGCTCGTTCCAATGGCTGTCGTCGTAGAGCAGGTCGGGCAGCGCGCGCTGCGGCGGCCCGGGCTGGCGTTCCTCCTGGCACCAGGTTCCCGGGTCCATGCCCACGATCACGACCTTCGGTCGCGGATGATGCGCCAGGAAGAAGGCCAGCGCGCGGGCGTGCTCAGCGAGCAGCGAGCCGTCGAGCGAGAGATTGACGAAGGAGGCGCCGAACGCGCGGTCGAGGAATTCCGGACGCAGGAGACGGGCGGTCGAGCTGCCGATCACCGCGCTGTCGAACCGCTCGTTGCGTGCGAGCGCAGGCACCGCGAAGCGCTTGTCGCGCGCCATGGGTTGCCGGTCGATCCAGGGCGTCAACCCCAGGGTTCCGAACGGGTCGATCGCCAGGATGCCTGCGTAAAGGACAGCGAGTACGGCTGCGGCAGCCATGAGAGTCGTCGTCCAATATCGCCGCCAGGTCATCGCCGCGCGGCCTAGAACTGGAAGTAGACGAAGGGCACTTCGACCTCGCTGCCCGATTCGATCACCACGAGGACGAGTATCGCGGCGACGAGCGCCGCGATCTTGCGGTCGGGCCGCAGGCGCTGCAAGGCGAGCGTCTGGCTGTTCGGCGCCAGGAAGGCGATTGCCGCCGCACCGACGAGCAATGCCGGCGCCGACCAGTCGAATGGCTGCGCTGCCGCCGCGCCGAGGCCGCCCAGGCCCGCGAACATGCGACCCGCCGTCGCCAGATCCGGCGCACGGAACAGGACCGATGACAGGCACAGGAACAGCACGGTCGCCGGCCAGGTGAGCCAGTCCGGCAGGGCCCGGCCCCGCCGCGCCCAGATCTGCTCCACGATCAGCGCCAGTCCGTGCGCGGCGCCGAAGGCGACGAACGTCCAGGCGGCTCCGTGCCACAGGCCGATCAGGGTCATGGTCACCAGCGTGGTGACACCTTCGTTCGTCGCCCGCCGCTCGGGAAAACGGCGATTGAGCCTGAGCCCGATCGGGACATAGAGATAGTCGCGCATGAAGCGTGTCAGCGTCATGTGCCAGCGGCGCCAGAACTCGCGAATCGACGTCGCCTGATAGGGCGAGTCGAAATTGAGCGGCAGCGTGAAGCCGAGCAGCAGGCCGAGCCCGATCGCCATGTCGGAATAGGCCGAGAAGTCGAAATAGACCTGGAGAAAGAAAGCCGGCACGGCGATCCACGAATCGGCGAGCGATGCCACCTCGCCCCGCGCCGCGATCGCGTAGATCGGATCCGCAAGCCGGCCCAGCGGATCGGCGATGAACAGCTTCTTCGCCAGCCCGATCGCCAGCATCGCGAGCCCGCGGCCGAGGCGTTCGTCGAGCCCTTCGCGCCGCGGGTCGAGCGGGAACTGCGGCACCAGCTCGTGGTGGCGCACGATCGGCCCGGCGATCAGCTGCGGAAACAGCGTCACGTAGACGCCGAAGTCGCGCAATCCGTAGAGCGGCGTGGACTTCCTGCGCAGATCGACGAGATACGACAGCTGCTGGAAGGTGAAGAAGCTGATGCCGAGCGGCAGCACGATGTTCCATGGGCTGTGCGCGCCACCGGCGAGCCCGACGGCGATCGCGGCGAAGAAGTCGGCGTACTTGAACACGCCGAGCAGGCCGAGGTTGAACGCCACGCCCGCGACGATCCAGCCGCTGCGCCGGCTGCCGCGATAGGCGTGCGCAACGAGCCAGTTCACAAGCACCGAACCCACGAGCAAGGGCAGGAGCCGCGGGTCCCAGTAGCCGTAGAACACCAGCGAGGCCGCCAGCAGCCACCACAGCCGCAGCGCCTGGTGGCGCGCGACGGCGTAGTACACGGCCACGACCACCGGCAGGAACAGCAGCAGAAAGACCTGGCTGGAGAAGAGCATCGGGTGCGGCGAGGACAGGGAGACGGATGATCCTAGCAGTCCTCGCCGCCGGCCGCGCGCGGATTGTCGCGGCTGGCCCGGGCTGCCCGTCCGTTCGGCGGTCCGCCGTCTGGCGGCCGGAAAGGCGCGCCGCCCGTCAGAACTGGAAGTAGACGAAGGGCACGTCGCCCTCGGTGCCCGACTCCACCACCGCCAGGAACAGCGCGACCGCGATCGCCGCCGCGATCGCAGGCCCGGGCCGTATCCGCCGCAACGCCAGGGTCTGGCTGTTCGGCGCCAGAAAGGCGATCGCCGCCGCGCCGACGAGCAGCACAGGCGCTGTCCAGTCGAACGACCGCGCCGCGATTTCACCCATCCCGGCCATGCCCGCGAACATCCGCCCCGCAGCGGCCAGGTCCGGCGCGCGGAACACGACGGTGCTGAGGCACACGAACAGCGCGGTCGCCGCCCAGCCGATTCCGCTCGGCAAGGAACGCCCGCGCCGGGACCAAGCCTGGTCGATGATCAGCGCGAGGCCGTGCGCGGCGCCGAACACGACGAAGGTCCAGGCCGCACCGTGCCACAGGCCGATCAGGGTCATGGTGACGAAAGTGGTGACGCCCTCGTTGAACGTGCGTGCCCCGGGCCAGCGCCGATTGAGCCGCAGCCCGATCGGGACATAGAGATAGTCGCGCATGAAGCGTGTCAGCGTCATGTGCCAGCGGCGCCAGAACTCGCGAATCGACGTCGCCTGATAGGGCGAGTCGAAATTGAGCGGCAGCGTGAAGCCGAGCAGCAGGCCAAGCCCGATCGCCATGTCGGAATAGGCCGAGAAGTCGAAATAGACCTGCAGGTAGAAAGCGATCGCGGCGGCCCATCCGTCGCCCAATGGAACGGCTTCGCCGCGCGCGGCGAGCGCGTAGATCGGATCGGCGATGCGGCCGAGCGGATCGGCAATGAACAGCTTCTTCACGAGGCCGATCGCCAACAGCACAAGCCCGCGCACGATCCGCTCGTCCAGCCCGTCGCGCCGCGGGTTGAGCGGGAACTGCGGCACCAGCTCGTGGTGGCGCACGATCGGCCCGGCGATCAACTGCGGAAACAGCGTCACATAGGTGGCGAAGTCGCCCAGGCGATAGAGCGGCGTCGACTTCTTGCGCAGGTCCACGAGATACGACAGCTGCTGGAAGGTGAAGAAACTGATGCCGAGCGGCAGGATGATGTTCCAAGGGCTGTGCGTGCCGCCGGCGAGCCCGACTGCGATCCCGGCCACGAAGTCGGCATACTTGAAGACGCCGAGCAGGCCGAGGTTGAAGACGACGCCGAAGACGATCCACGCGCCGCGCAGGCTGCGGCGATAGGCGTGCGCTGCCAGCCAGTTCACCAGGATCGAGCCGGCCAGCAGCGGCAGGAGCCGCGGGTCCCAGTAGCCGTAGAACAACAGCGAAGCCGCCAGCAGCCACCACAGCCGCAGCGCCTGGTGGCGCGCGACGGCGTAGTACACGGCCACGACCGCCGGCAGGAACAGCAGCAGAAAGACCTGGCTGGAGAAGAGCATCGACCAAGCGGCGCCAGAGGGGGACGTCCCTTCTATCACCCGCCGCTTGCGCAGGCGATGCCGCAGCGCACGACAGGCCCCTTGCCAAAGGCGCCATCTCTTTAGAATAATTCCCATCCGACGGGAACCGGCGAACGCTATCGGGCGTTGCAGCGCGGCGGACGGCACCGCCCGCAATCGCAAGGGCCGATGCAGGGGGGAGGGTGACCCGTGCGGATGTTGTCGCATCTGCTGCGCCGCATGGTGCGCTTTGGCACGCTGGACGTGATCGACGCGCGCGGGCGCGCGCATCGCTTTTCCGGCGCGGCCGGGCCCAAGGTCGGGATCCGGCTGCACGATCCGAAGCTGCACTATCGCCTCGGGCTGATCCCGCGGCTCGCCGCGGGCGAGGCCTACATGGACGGCGCGCTGACGATCGAGCACAGCGACCTCTACGATTTCATCGATCTGTGCGCGCTGAACTATGCGGGTTATGCCGACCATCCCCTGGTCAAGGCGACACACGCGCTGGCCTGGCTGGTGCGGCCGCTCCTGCAGTTCAATCCCGTGCCCCGCGCCCGGCGCAACGTGGCCCATCACTACGACTTGTCGGACGAGCTCTACGCGCTGTTCCTCGACAACGACCTGCAATACTCCTGCGCCTATTTCACGCAGCCGGACGAAGGCCTGGACCAGGCGCAGGAGAACAAGAAGCGCCACATCGCTGCCAAGCTGCTGCTGAAGCCCGGCATGAAGGTGCTCGACATCGGCTGCGGCTGGGGCGGCCTCGCCCTGTTCCTGGCCGAGCGGTGCGACGTCGAGGTGCTTGGCGTCACGCTCTCCGAGCACCAGTTCGCCAAGGCACAGCGGCGCGCCGCGGCCAAGGGGCTGGAAGGCCGCGTGCGCTTCGCGCTGACCGACTACCGCGAGGTCGAAGGCCGCTTCGACCGCATCGTCTCGGTCGGCATGTTCGAGCATGTCGGCGTGCCGCACTACCGCGCCTTCTTCGACAAGGTGCGCGTGCTGCTGAAGGACGACGGCGTGGCCTTGCTGCACTCGATCGGCTGCATGTCCGGCCCGCATGTGATCGACCCGTGGATCGACAAGTACATCTTCCCCGGCGGCTACATCCCCGGCCTGTCCGAGGTGCTGCCAGGGGTCGAGCGCAGCGGGCTGTACGCCACGGACATCGAGCTCCTTTACCCCCACTACGCCGACACGCTCAGGGCCTGGCGCACGCGTTTCATGGCCAATCGCGCCCGCGCGGCCGAGCTGTACGACGAGCGCTTCTGCCGGATGTGGGAGTACTACCTGGTCTGCGCCGAGGTCGCGTTCCGCCGCCTGAACCACATGGTGTTCCAGATGCAGCTGACGCGCGATCCGTTCGTCGTGCCGCCGACGCGCGACTACATCATCGAGAACGAGCGCAAGCTGCAGCCGCCGCGGCCCCGGCTGGTGCCCGACCGCGCCGCCTCCTAGACGCCGGGGCCAGCGGCGCTTTGCCGCACGGGCGCCGGCCGGCGAATCAGCTGGCCACTTGCGGTCCTGCGCCGGAAGTGGATGCACGCGCAAGAGCCGCTGTCATCGAATTGTCCCCAATATCCTTTCTTTGCACCCGCGCATGAGGGTAGAATCGCTTCCCTGTAGTCGATAGCGTCGCGATTTCGCGCTGCGCCCGGATGGTGCGGCGGTAGGCGTCAGTTGGCGCAGGCAAGCGACACGGCAGCTCAATTCAGATGATGGAAGTCTCGCGCACCGAAACGAATGTCACGCAGCTGCGTGGCATCGACGGGGGAATCCCGCCGCGGCAGCCGCCGCGCAACCTGGAAGCCGAGCAGGCGCTGCTCGGCGCGATCCTGATGAACAACCGCGCCTACGAGCGCGTGTCCGAGTTCCTGCGGCCCGAGCATTTCAGCGATCCGGTCAACGGCCGCATCTACGAGGCCATGGCGACGCTGATCGAGCGCCAGCAGATCGCCGACGTGGTGACGCTGAAGCCGTTCTGCGAGCGCGACGAGGCCTTGAGCGCGGTCGGCGGGCTCGCCTACCTGGCGCGGCTGGCCGGATCGGCCATCACCATCATCAATGCCGAGGACTACGGCCATACCATCCACGACGCGCATCTCAGGCGGCAGCTGATCGACCTGGGCGAGCAGCTGGTCAACAAGGCGCACGGCGCCGACCTGGAACTCTCGGCCGCCGACCAGATCGAGCAGGCGGAGCAGCAGCTGTTCGAGCTGGCGAACACGGGTCAGACCGAAGGCGGGTTCAGGCCGCTGGGCCTGGCGGTGCACGCCGCGATCCAGCAGGCCGAGTCGGCGTTCAAGCGCGCCGGCCATGTGGTCGGCGTGACCACGGGCTTCCGCGACCTCGACGCCAAGCTCGGCGGCCTGCATCCCTCGGACCTGATCGTGCTGGCCGGCCGGCCCGCCATGGGCAAGACGGCGCTCGCCACCAACATCGCCTACAACGCGGCGCGCGCGCGCCTGGAGCGCGGCCAGGACGAAGGCGCCGTCGTCGGCTTCTTCTCGCTCGAGATGTCGGCCGAGCAGCTGGCCACCCGCCTTCTGTCGGAGCGCGCCGAGATCGCGTCCGACCGCATCCGGCGCGGTGACATCCGCCACGAGGACTTCGGCCGCATCGTCGAGGCCAGCCACGAGCTCAGCCGCCTGCCGCTCCACATCGACGACACGCCGGCCTTGAGCGTGGGCGCGCTGAGGACCCGCGCGCGGCGGCTGCAGCGCCAGCACAAGCTCGGCATGATCGTGGTCGACTACCTGCAGCTGCTGCAGCCGACCAAGGGATCGCGCAGCGACAACCGCGTGCAGGAGATCTCGGAGATCACGCGCGGCCTGAAGACCTTGGCCAAGGAGCTGCACGTGCCGGTGCTGGCGCTGTCGCAGCTGTCGCGCGCGGTCGAGCAGCGCGAGGACAAGCGGCCGCAGCTGGCGGACCTGCGCGAGTCGGGCTCGATCGAGCAGGACGCCGACGTGGTGATGTTCATCTACCGCGAGGAGTACTACCACCAGCGCGCCGTGCCGACGCAGCGCCCGGACGAGCCGGGCGACAAGTTCAATGACCGCATGGAGCGCTGGCAGCAGCGCGCCGAGGACGTGCACAACAAGGCCGAGGTCATCATCGGCAAGCAGCGCCACGGCCCCACCGGCACGGTCAGCCTGTTCTTCGACGGCAACTTCACCAAGTTCGGCGATCTGGCCGAAGGCTCGCACCTCCCCGAGCAGCATTGACGCGACGGCGCTCCCGGCGCCACGCGCGCTCAGCGCATCGCACTCGTCGTGTAGGTTTCCGGCCCGATGCCGGCCGTGGGCGCCCTGTTGCCGCCGGTCAGGCCGAGAAGCCAGAGCCCCAGGCAGGCGGCCGCAACCGCGGTCATTGCCATGCCGGCGCCGAAGATCGCGCTCAGGGCCAGGTTCTGCAGGAAGGACTTCATCGTGACCTCCCCTCGACCGCGGGCGGGTCCGGTCGGTCAATGCGATCGATAGCGGTTCGATCCGACCCGCACATTAACCAAGGGCCGGGATTCCTTCTGCGATGCAGTTCACACATGGAAGCGGCGCCATCGGCTAGGACGGAGGCTGCCGACAGGTTCGCCCGTCGACCGGGCGAAAGGGGGAGAACGCCATGGCAAAGCCCGCTTCCGGCGAGCGCCCGAAGCTTGCCGACCGCACCCTCGACGCACGGCGCGACACGGTCGATTTCCGCGACCGCATGTACGTGCCGACCCTGGTCGAGGTGCCCTCGCACCGCCCGCTTGCGGACTACAAGCGCGTGTTCGGCCGCTCGACCGACCACATACTCGACCAGGGCCGGGAAGGCGCCTGCACCGGCTTCGGCCTCGCCTGCATGGCGAACTACCTGCTGCGGTCGCGCAAAGTCGTACCGAGCGGCGAAAGGGTCAGCCCGCGCATGCTGTACGAGATGGCGCGGCGCTACGACGAATGGCCGGGCGAGCGATACAGCGGCTCGAGCGCGCGGGGCGCCATGAAAGGCTGGCACAAGCACGGGGTCTGCAGCGCCGAGGCCTGGCCCTACCGCGCCGACGACGCCGGAGCGCTGGACGATGCCCGGGCGCGCGACGCGCGCCGGCGGCCGCTCGGCGCCTATTTCCGCGTCGACCCGAAGGACCTCGTCGCCATGCATGCCGCCATCGCCGAGGTCGGCGTGCTGTTCGTGACGGCGCAGGTCCATCAGGGATGGGACGAGGTCGGCCCGGACGGCGTGATTCCCCTCAGCGACAAGATCATCGGCGGCCACGCCTTCGCGCTGGTGGCCTACGACGAGGGCGGCTTCTGGCTGCAGAACTCCTGGGGTCCGCGCTGGGGCCGGGAAGGGTTCGCCCACCTCTCCTACGACGACTGGCTCGCCAACGGCGACGACGTGTGGGTCGCCCGCCTCGGCGTCGGCGTGGAACTGAAGCGGGAGGCAGCCCGGGTCCGCGCCGGCGCCGGAGTCACGCGCGAGACCCACGCCTTCGCGGACCTGAGGCCCCACGTCATCAGCGTCGGCAACGACGGCAAGCCGCGCCCCGGCGGCGCGTACGGCACGCGCGCCGAAGACATCCGAACGATCATCGGCAAGGACCTGCGCGGTCGCCTCGCCGGCATGAAGGCCAAGCGGGTGCTGCTCTATGCCCATGGCGGACTGGTCGACGAGGACGGAGCGATCCAGCGCGTCGCCGACTACCGCAAGCCGCTGCTCGAGGCAGGGGTTTACCCGCTGTCCTTCATCTGGAAGACCGACGCCTGGACGACGATCACCAACATCCTCAAGGATTCGATGCGGCGGCGCAGGCCCGAGGGCGCCCTCGATGCCGCGAAGGACTTCATGCTCGACCGCATCGACGACACGCTGGAGCCGATCGTGCGCCGCTTCGGCGGCAAGTCGCTGTGGGACGAGATGAAGGAGAACGCGCTGCTCGCGACCGAGGATGCCGAGGGAGCCGCCCGGCTGGCCGTCGACGAGCTGGCCAAGCTCGCCGCCGACACCAAGGGACTCGAGGTCCATGTCGTCGGGCACAGCGCGGGATCGATCTTCATGGCGCCGTTGATCGAACGCTGGATCGCTGCCGGACGGACGGTCGCGTCCTGCACCATGTGGGCGCCGGCCTGCACCATCGACCTGTTCCGGCGGTACTACCTGCCCGGGCTGAAGTCCGGCGCCATCGAGCGCTTCGCCCTGTTCACGCTCGACGACGCGATGGAGCAGGACGACGACACCGGCGGCATCTACAACAAGTCGCTGCTCTACCTCGTCGCGCGCGCGCTCGAGACGGCGGCGCGCGATCCGAAGAGCGAGCATGGCACGCCGCTTCTTGGCATGCAGCGGTTCATCGACGAGCCGCGCCACAAGGACGTGCGGGACGCCGTCAAGGGCCACTGGGTGCTGGCGCCGAACCGCGAGCCGGCGGAGAGCATGCGCGGGTCGACCGCGCGCCGCCACGGCGACTTCGACGACGACAAGCCGACGCTGAAATCGACGCTGGCCTTCATTCTCGATGGCGGAAACAAGAGGGCCGCTGCCAAAGCCGCCAAGGCCGATCTCGAGTTTCGCCCCGGCGCCGCGTGGCGGCGCGAGCTGCGGCGCCGGCTGCAGTAGCCCTCACGTCCGCGTCGGACGGCCCTCGATCGGGTAGGCGGGATCGTTGAAGCCCGGCGTCGAGGGATGGCCGGCCGGGACCAGCCGGTCGATCAGCGCCTCGTCGTCCTTGTTGAACTGGTGCTTCAGCGCGCCGAGATAGTCCTCGAGCTGCTCCGGCGTGCGCGGGCCGATCACGGCGCCGGTGACCAGGCGGTTGTTCAAGACCCAGAGCAGGGCGAACTGCGTCGCGGTCATGCCGCGCTTCTCGGCGTGTGCCTTGATCTGCTGCGCCATGGCGATCGATTCCGGCCGCCATTCGGTCTGGCGGATGCGCACGTCGTTGGTGGCGGCGCGCGAGTCGGCCGGCGGCTGCTGGTCGGGCGCGTACTTGCCGCTGAGGATGCCGCGCGCCACCGGGCTGTAGGGCACGATGCCGAGGCCGTAGTAGGCACAGGCCGGCAGGTGCTCGACCTCGGGCATGCGGTTCATGGCGTTGTAGTAGGGCTGGCTCACTACCGGCCGGTCCATGCCCAGCCGCTCGCAGATGCGCACGATCTCGGCCACGCGCCACGAACGATAGTTGCTGAGCCCGAAGTAGCGCACCTTGCCCTGACGGATCACGTCGCCCATGGCCGACACTGTTTCCTCGAGCGGTGTCGAGTGGTCCTCCTTGTGCAGATAGAGGATGTCGATGAAGTCGGCGCCGAGCCGCTTGAGCGACCGGTCGGCCTCGTACAGCACCCATTTGCGCGACAGACCGCCTTCGTTCGGCCCCTCGCCCACCTTGTTGGCCAGCTTGGTCGCCAGCACCCACCAGTGGCGCTGCTTGGCGATGGCGCGGCCGACGATCTCCTCGGACTTGCCGTTGACGTACTGGTCGGCCGTGTCGATGAAGTTGATCCCGGCATCGCGCGCGCGGTCGGCCATGTCGAGCGGTGCGCCCGCCGAACAGCATGGTGCCGAGGCACAGCGGCGACACTTTGAGCCCGCTACGGCCCAGGCCTCGATACTCCATTTCAATTCCCTCCCCTGGTCGGCCGGCGGCCGCTGACCCAGCCGTCAGATTCAAATATTTGGCGCGCGGATCAACGCGCGCCCGGCGGCCGCTGATCCGGCCGCCAGACTCAAGCATTTGGCGCGCGGATCAACGCGCGCTAGAACCTAGCGCCATGAGCGAAGCCCCGCCAGCCGGCGTCCTGACGATCGACCTCGACGCCATCGTCCGCAACTTCCGCCTGCTGGCCGAGCGTGTGCTTCCGGTCGACTGCGCCGCGGTGGTCAAGGCCGACGCCTACGGGCTCGGCATGGCCGAGGTCGCGGCGGCGCTGGCGCGCGCGGAATGCCGCAGCTTCTTCGTGGCGCAGCTGGGCGAGGGCGTCGGGCTGCGCAAGATCCTGCGCCGGGCCAAGAGCAGCGCCACCATCTACGTGCTGAACGGCCTGATGGAGAACGAGCGCGCGCTGTACGAGGCGCACGACCTTGTCCCCTGCCTCAACGATCTCGGCCAGCTCGAGAGCTGGGCCACGTTCTGCCGCGCGCGCGGCCAGGCGCTGGCCTGCGCGCTGCAGATCGACACCGGCATGAACCGGCTTGGATTCCCGCCGGCGGATCTCAACCGGTTGGCCGGCGAGCCGAAGCGGCTGGTCGGGGTCGATCTCTGCCTGGTCTTCAGCCACCTCGCCTGCTCCGACGAGGCGGACCACCCGATGAACCGCCGCCAGCTTGGCCGGTTTCGCGCCGCGCTCGACCGCCTGCCGCATTGCCGCGCCAGCCTCGCGGCCTCGTCCGGCATGTTCCTCGGACGCGAATTCCTGTTCAACACGGTGCGCGCAGGCGTCGCCTTGTACGGTGGAAACCCGACCCCGAACGCACCCAATCCGATGGAGCAAGTCGTTCAGCTGCAAGGGAAAATCCTGCAGGTGCGTGACGTTGACAGGGGGGAGACCGTTGGATATGGTGCAACCCATCGTTTGACCCGGCCTTGCCGCATCGCCACGGTGGGCGTCGGGTATGCCGACGGGTTTCTGCGATCCTTGAGCAACCGCGGCAGCGCCGCAATAGGGGGCGTGACGGCGCCGATCGTGGGACGCGTTTCCATGGACCTGCTCACACTCGACGTCAGCGCCGCCGCGCCGGAGCTGGCGCGGCCCGGCGCGATGGTCGAGCTGATCGGGCCCAGCCGCGGGATCGACGACGTCGCCGCCGAGGCCGGCACCATTCCCTACGAAATTCTCACCGCGCTCGGGCCCCGCTACGAGCGCCGTTACACGGGCGGAGCCGCATCCAGCGAATGAATTTCGTCGCGTTGATCGGCCGGGCGTTCCTCGGCTTCCTGGCCACGGCCGGCCGCCTGGTGCTGTTCGCCCTGGCCGGCGTCTCGCACATCTTCCGCCCGCCCTACTACTACCGCCTGATCTGGCGGCAGATGGTGGACATCGGCTACTACTCGCTGCCGGTCGTGGGCTTGACCGGCCTGTTCGCCGGCATGGTGCTGGCGCTGCAGAGCTACACCGGCTTCGCCCGCTTCTCGGCCGAGGGCGCCGTCGCAACGGTCGTGGTGCTGTCGATGACGCGCGAACTGGGACCGGTGCTCGCCGGCCTCATGGTCGCCGGACGCATCGGCGCGTCCATCGCCGCCGAGATCGGCACGATGCGCGTGACCGAGCAGATCGACGCGCTGACGACGCTCGCCACCAACCCGTTCAAGTACCTCGTGGCGCCCCGGCTGTTCGCCGGCATCACCATGCTGCCGATCCTGGTGCTGGTGGCCGACATCATCGGCATCTTCGGCGGCTACGTCGTCAGCGTCTACAAGCTCGAGTTCAACGCGCCCAACTACCTCAAGCGCAGCTGGGAGTTCCTCGAGGTCATCGACGTGGTGTCGGGCCTGGTCAAGGCCTCGGTGTTCGGCTTCCTGGTGACGCTGATGGGCTGCTACCAGGGCTACAATTCCAAGCGCGGCGCGCAGGGCGTCGGCGCCGCCACGACCAACGCCGTGGTCGCGTCGTCGATCCTGATCCTGATCTTCAACTACATCATCACCGAGCTGTTCTTCTCGAAATGAACGCGCGCGGCAACGGGTCGGGCAACGGGCCGGAAAAGCATCCGGTGATCCAGATGCGCGACGTGCACAAGGCGTTCGGCCCGAAGAAGGTCCTGCAGGGGATCGATCTCGACGTCGGCGAGCGCGAGTCGGTCGTGATCATCGGCGGCTCGGGCACCGGCAAGTCGGTGACGCTGAAATGCATCCTGGGATTGCTCGAGCCGGACAAGGGCAGCATCAAGGTCGACGGCGAGGAAGTGGTCGGCCTGACCGGCCATGCGCGCGACCGCGTCAACGCCAAGTTCGGCATGCTGTTCCAGGGCGCGGCGCTGTTCGACAGCCTTTCCATCTGGGAGAACGTCGCCTTCGGCCTGATCCAGGGCCGCGGCATGGGCCGCGCCCAGGCGAAGAAGGTCGCGATCGAGAAGATGGGCATGGTCGGCCTCGGCAAACACGTCGCCGACCTGTATCCGGCCGAGATGTCGGTCGGCATGCAGAAGCGCGCGGGCCTGGCGCGCGCCATCGCCGCCGACCCGGAGATCGTCTTCTTCGACGAGCCGACCACGGGCCTCGACCCGATCATGGCCGACGTGATCAACGAGCTGATCGTGCACGTGGTGCAGGACGTCGGCTGCAGCGCACTGACCATCACGCACGACATGGCGAGCGCGCGCAAGATCGCCAACCGCGTCGCCATGCTGTACGAGGGCAAGATCATCTGGGCCGGCCCCGTCGACCAGATCGACCGCTCGGGCAACGAATACCTCGACCAGTTCATCCATGGCCGACCCGAGGGCCCGATCCAATTGCAGGTGCGCGCGCTGTGACGCCGCGCGTCCCGAAATTCGGACCGGCCCAGGCCGGTCGGGCCGGCTAGACACCGCGATGGCCCGCGCCGCCGCGCGCTATGTCTGTCAGAGCTGCGGCGCCGCCTTCCCCAAATGGAGCGGGCGCTGCGATGCCTGCGGCGCCTGGAACGCGATCATCGAGGAGGCGCCGCGCGAGACGGCGCCCAAGGGCCTGGGCGGCGCAGCCAAGGCGGGCGGGCGCAAGCTCGAGTTCGTCGGCCTGAGCGGCGAGGCGGGCGGACCGCCGCGGCTCGTGACCGGCATGGCCGAGTTCGACCGCGTGTGCGGCGGCGGGCTGGTGGCGGGCTCGGCGCTGCTGCTCGGCGGCGACCCGGGCATCGGCAAGTCGACCCTCCTCCTGCAGGCGGCGGCGCGCATCGCGCGCCAGGCACACTGCGTCTACATCTCGGGCGAGGAAGCGATCGACCAGGTGCGCATGCGCGCCGAGCGCCTGGGCGTGGCCGACGCCCCGGTGCAGCTGGCGTCCGCCACCTCGGTGCGCGACATCATCGCCTCGCTCGACAGCGGCGGCCAATCAGGCGGGTCGGGGCCGGCCGTCGCCATCATCGATTCGATCCAGACCATGTATGTCGACACGCTCGATTCGGCGCCCGGCACCGTGGCGCAGGTGCGCGCGAGCGCGCAGGAGCTGATCAGGCTCGCCAAGCGGCGCGGGCTGGCCGTGATCCTGGTCGGCCACGTCACCAAGGAAGGGCTGATCGCGGGCCCGCGCGTGCTCGAGCACATGGTCGACACGGTGCTCTACTTCGAAGGCGAGCGTGGGCACCAGTTCCGCATCCTGCGCGCGGTCAAGAACCGGTTCGGGCCCACCGACGAGATCGGCGTGTTCGAGATGGGCGAATCGGGCCTGGCCGAGGTCGCGAACCCGTCCGCGCTGTTCCTCGGCGAGCACTCGACCGAGGTCGCGGGCGCCGCGGTCTTCGCCGGGATCGAGGGCACCCGGCCGCTCCTGGTCGAAATCCAGGCGCTGGTGGCCCCGTCGCCCCTCGGCACGCCGCGGCGCGCCGTGGTCGGCTGGGACGCGGCGCGCCTGGCCCAGGTGCTGGCCGTGCTGGAGGCCCGGGGTGGACTTGCCTTCGCTGGCAATGAGGTATACCTGAACGTCGCGGGCGGCCTGCGCATCGCCGAGCCGGCGGCCGATCTGGCGGTTGCCGCAGCCCTGGTGTCCTCGTTGACCGAGCGCCCCATGCCGCAAGCGACCGTCGTGTTCGGCGAAATCGGGCTCTCGGGCGAAATCCGCCCGGTCGGACATGTGGCAACACGCCTGAAGGAGGCCGCGAAGTTGGGATTCGCCGAAGCCTGGGTGCCGCGGTCGCGCGCCTCCGGGCGAAGCCAGGCCAAGTCCGCCGGCGAGCTCGGCCTCAAGGTGCGCGAGCTCGAGCATGTACGCGACCTCGTGATCGCGTTCCAGGACCAGGTGCGTAGCGGCCAGTTCCTGCCGGTCCGGCGCGGCGGCGCGCCGGGCAGGCCATGAGGCCGGGGCGCGCGCACGCCCATGGAAAACCTGCCGATCAACCCCGCCGATCTGGTGGTGATCGCCGTCATCGTCGTCTCCGGCCTGCTCGCGCTCGCGCGCGGGCTGGTGCGCGAGGTGCTGTCGATCGTCGGCTGGGTCGGCGCCGCGATCATCACGCTGTTCGGCATCCCGTACGTGAAGCCGTACGTGGCGGCGCTGGTGAACCAGGACGAGTTCATCGTCAACGTCATCACCGGCGTGGCGATCTTCGTGATCACGCTGATCGCGCTGTCGTTGGCCAGCTACGGCATTGCAAGACAGGTCAAGGACAGCCAGCTGAGCGCCCTGGACCGCTCGCTCGGATTCGTGTTCGGCGTGGTGCGCGGCATGGTGCTGGTCTGCCTCGCCTACATGGTGATCGCCTGGGCCCTGCCGGAGCCCGATCACCCGCGCTCGCTGCGCGAGGCGCGCACCCTGCCCTTCATCCAGATGGGTGTGAACCTGCTGACCGGCCTCGTGCCCGACAGCTGGCGCCAGGACGGCAAGCGTGCCGAGGACATGCGCCGCAACGCCGAGGCCGAGGCCCGGCGCAACGCGGCCAAGGCGATGGAGACGCTGGTGGCGCCGCAACCCAAGGCGCCGCCCCCGCGCGAGAGCCAGGGCTACAACCCGAACGAACGCCGCGACATGGAGCGCCTGATCCAGGGCACCAAGGACGCGGCGCCCAAGGGAACGACGCAATGACCGACCGCTTCGACGACGACTTGTGCTGGGATGACGATCGGCCGCGCGAGGAATGCGGGCTGTTCGGCATCTTCGACAGTCCCGACGCCGCCGCGCACACCGCGCTGGGCCTGCACGCGCTCCAGCATCGCGGCCAGGAAGCCGCCGGCATCGTCACCCACGACGGCACGCGCTTCCACAACGAGCGCGAGCTCGGCCTGGTCGGCGACATCTTCGGCGATCCGGAAGTGATCAAGCGCCTCAAGGGCGCCAGCGCCATCGGCCATGTGCGCTACTCGACCACGGGCGAGACGATCAAGCGCAACATCCAGCCGCTGTTCGCCGAACTCGGCTGCGGCGGCTTCGCCGTCGCGCACAACGGCAACCTGACCAACGGCCGCGCGCTGCGCCGGCAGCTGGTGCGCCAGGGCTGCCTGTTCCAGTCGACCACCGACACCGAGGTGATCATCGGCCTGATGGCGATCAGCAAGCAGCAGGACGTGGTCGACCGCCTGGTCGACGCGCTGCACCAGGTCGAGGGCGCCTATTCGCTGGTGGCGCTGACCGAGCGCAGCGTGATCGGCGTGCGCGATCCGCTCGGCGTCCGGCCGCTCCTGATCGGGCGGATCGGCGACGTGCATATCCTGACCTCCGAGACCTGCGCGCTCGACATCATCGGCGCCGAGTTCGTGCGCGACGTCGAGCCGGGCGAGGTGGTCGTGCTCGACGCCCAGGGACTGCGCAGCCTGCGCCCGTTCCCGCCGGCGCCGCGCCGCTTCTGCATCTTCGAGTACATCTACTTCGCGCGGCCCGACAGCATCATCGAAGGCATGTCGGTCTACGACGCGCGCACGCGAATCGGGCGCGAGCTCGCGCGCGAGAGCCACGTGCCCGCGGACGTGGTGATCCCGGTGCCCGACTCGGGCGTGCCGGCCGCGATCGGCTACGCCGCCGAGGCCAAGGTGCCGTTCGAGCTCGGCATCATCCGCAACCACTATGTCGGCCGCACCTTCATCGAACCGACCGACCACATCCGCCACCTGGGCGTGAAGCTCAAGCACAACGCCAACCGCGCGCGCATCGCCGGCAAGCGCGTGGTGCTAATCGACGACTCCATCGTGCGCGGCACCACGTCGACCAAGATCGTCGAGATGGTGCGCAGCGTGGGCGCGACGCAGGTGCATATGCGCATCTCCTCGCCGCCGACCACCGACTCCTGCTACTTCGGCATCGACACGCCGGAGCGCGAGAAGCTGCTCGCGGCGCGCCACGGCGTCGACGAGATGGCCAAGCTGATCGGCGTCGACAGCCTCGCCTTCATCTCCATGGACGGGCTCTACCGCGCCATGGGCCTGCCCGGGCGCGACCCGCGCCGGCCGCAGTTCTGCGACGCGTGCTTCTCGGGCGAGTACCCGATCACGCTGACCGACCGCGACGGCGGCGCGCTGGAGCCGCAGCTGTCGCTGCTCGCCGAGTCGGCCTGAGTTGACCACATCGGCGCAGGCGCCGCGCCGGCTGGAAGGCCGGATCGCGGTGGTGACGGGCGCGTCGCGCGGGCTCGGCGCCGCCGTCGCCACGCGGCTGGCGGCGGAGGGCGCGCGCGTGGTGCTGGTGGCACGCACGCAGGGCGCGCTGGAGAAGCTCGACGACCAGATCCGCGCTTCCGGCGGCGAGCAGCCGGTGCTGGCGCCGTTCGACCTGACCGACTACCCGCAGATCGACCGGCTGGGCCAGGCCCTGTTCGAGCGCTTCGGCCGGCTGGACGTGCTGGTCGCCGCCGCCGGCGCCATAGGCGTCCTGAGCCCGCTCGGCCACATCGCGCCCGAGATGTGGGACAAGACCATCGCCGGCAACCTGACGGCCAATTGGCGCCTGATCCGCTCGCTCGACCCGCTGCTCCGGCGGAGCGACGCCGGCCGCGCCGTGTTCGTGACGGCGGCGCAGGGACGCGAGGCCACCGCCTATTGGGGCGCCTATGCCGTCGCCAAGGCTGGGCTCGAGACGCTGGCGCGCATCTATGCCGCCGAGGTGGCGCACACGCCCATCAAGGTCAACCTGGTCGACCCCGGCCCGTTCCGCTCGCGCCTGCGCGCCCAGGCCTTCCCCGGCGAGAACCCCGACATCCTGCCCGACCCGCTGTCGCTCGCCGGCATGGTCGTCGACCTGACGCTGCCCTCGTGCACGCGCCACGGCGAGCTGGTGGTCAACCGCTGACGCCCGCGCCCGCGACCATCCGGGTCAGCGGCCGCTCTGCAGCAGCGCCATCGCCTGGTTGAGCTGGCTCATGCGGCGATGGTCGCCGTAGGGCCCGTCCGGATGATGCACGCGCGCGAGCTGCCGGAAGCGCTCGCGCAGGGTCTTCGCGTCGGGATGGGCGCCGGGCGGGAAGCCCAGCACGAACAGCGCCTCGGCGCGCGAGCGCACGCCATGGGCGAGCGGCTCGAAGCGCAGGCTCGCGAGCAAGCCCTCGAGGCGCTTGCCTTCGGCGGCCGCGTGCTCCAGGCGGCGCGCCGCCTCGGCCGCACTGCCGGCGCGCGCCACGCTGAGCTCGAGGCCGCCGCGATCGAGCTCCAGCGCGATCGCCAGCGCCTTGCGGATGGCGGCGGGGTCGAGGCCGGCCGGCAGCCGCGCCTGCAGGCGCGGCTTGCGCTTGAGCGTGCGGTCCTTGAGCGCGCCCGACTTCAGGACCACGCTCTCGCGCTCGCCCGCCGCCGGCTCGCCGGGGTCGTCATGCTGGACGACGGAATCGGGCCCGACCAGCAGCAGCACCGCGCGCGCGAGGTCCGCGACGCTCGCCTTGCGGCGCGACGCCAGCCCCGTCACCGCGTCGCGGAACGGCACGGCGCAGGCGATGACATAGGACTTGCTGGCGGCGCGCGGCTTGCGATCGGTCATGCGGAGCAAAGGGTTCCGGCCAGGGGCACGGCCATGCTAGCGTCCGCCGCCCGTCGGGTCACTGGGGCACGCTCATCCTTCGACAAGCTCAGGATGAGGGGATCGAGTTCAATGGTGGCCTCATCCTGAGCTTGTCGAAGGATGAGGCCTGGCACCGAAGGCCGGGCATGGTTCGGGTCAAGATCTGCGGCATCAATGCGGCCGACGCGCTCGGCGCGGCGGTAGAGGCCGGGACCGATTTCGTCGGTTTCGTGTTCTACCCGCGCTCGCCGCGTGCCGTGACGCCGGAGGCGGCGCGCGACCTGGCCGCGCGCGTGCCGGCCTCGGTCAAAAAGGTCGGCCTGTTCGTCGATCCCGACGACGCGTTGCTGCAACGCACGCTCGCGGTCGTCCCGCTCGATCTCATCCAGCTGCACGGACGCGAGACGCCCGAGCGCGTCGCCCAGATCCGCGCGCGCTTCGGCATGGCGGTCATGAAGGCGATCAAAGTCGCCGCGGCCGCCGACCTGGACCAGGCCGCCGCGTTTGAGCCGGTCGCCGACTGGCTGCTGTTCGACGGCGTGCCGCCCAAGGACATGGAGAACGCGTTGCCCGGCGGCAACGCCGCGCGCTTCGACTGGGCCCTGCTCCGGGGCCGCCGCTTCGCCCGTCCCTGGATGCTCTCCGGCGGCCTCGACCCCGCCAACATCGCCGAGGCCATCCGCGCCACCGCCGCCCCTTGCGTCGACGTCTCCTCCGGCGTGGAGTCGCGTCCCGGCGTCAAGGACCCCGCCCGCATCCGCGCCTTCATCCGCGCCGCGCGAGAGTCGAAGAAAAATTGAACCACGAAGGACACGAAGATCACGAAGAAAGAGGAAGACAAAAGGAGAAGACATTTGCGCGGCCTTTGGCCGCGCTACAGGACCTCTCTCTTTCTTTTTTCCTCTTCGTGACCTTCGTGTCCTTCGTGGTTGACTCTTGCCCTGCCCAAGCAACACAACAGGTGCAATGACGGGTCATGACAACACCCTCCACGGATTTGATCCTGTCTCACGACGGGTGATCGGGCTCGCGATCGATGTCCATCGGGCGCTTGGACCGGGGCTGCTCGAGTCCGCATACGAGGAATGCCTTGCCTATGAGCTTCGCAGCAACGGCATCCAGTTCGGACGCCAAGTTCCGATGCCCATCCTATATTAGGAGGTTTGTCTCGATTGCGGCTACCGGTTGGACCTTCTCGTCGAGAACTCCGTCACTGTCGAGTTGAAGGCGGGAGAGCGCCTCCTACCGCTACATGACGCCCAGGTGCTGACATATCTGAGGCTCAGCGGGTTGCGGATCGGGTTGCTGCTGAACTTCAACGTGCCGGTGTTGCGGGACGGAATCCGGCGGCTGGTGCTGTAGGTGGATTCCCGCTATGTCTCCCGTTCCAAAGGCCAACCGGAAACGACGGCAATGACCCTCAATACCTATCGCGCGGGGCCGGACGAGCGCGGGCAGTTCGGCATCCATGGCGGGCGGTTCGTCGCCGAGACGCTGATGCCGCTCATCCTCGAGGTCGAGCGCGCCTACAAGCAGGCGAAGAGCGACCCGGCGTTCCATGCCGAGATGGCCGGGTACCACAAGCACTATGTCGGCCGGCCGAGCCCGCTCTATTTCGCCAAGCGCATGACCGAGCACCTCGGCGGCGCCAAGATCTACTTCAAGCGCGAGGAGCTGAACCACACCGGCGCGCACAAGATCAACAACACCATGGGCCAGATCCTGCTGGCCCGCCGCATGGGCAAGACCCGCATCATCGCCGAGACCGGCGCCGGGCAGCACGGCGTCGCCACGGCCACGGTCTGCGCGCTGTTCAACCTGCCCTGCGTCGTCTACATGGGCGAGACCGACATCGCCCGCCAGCAGCCCAACGTGTTTCGCATGAAGCTGCTCGGCGCCGAGGTGCGCCCGGTGACCTCGGGCTCGGGCACGCTCAAGGACGCGATGAACGAGGCCCTGCGCGACTGGGTCGCCAACGTCGAGGACACCTATTACATCATCGGCACCGCCGCTGGCCCGCATCCCTATCCGGAGATGGTGCGCGACTTCCAGTCGATCATCGGCGAGGAGGTGCGCAGCCAGCTCCAGGAAGCCGAGGGCCGCCTGCCCGACACGCTGGTCGCCTGCATCGGCGGCGGATCGAACGCGATCGGCCTGTTCCATCCCTTCCTCGACGAGCGCAGCGTGTCCATGGTCGGCGTCGAAGCGGCCGGGCACGGGTTGAGATCCGGCAAGCATGCGGCCTCGATCAGCGGCGGCAGGCCGGGCGTGCTGCACGGCAACCGCACCTACCTGCTGCAGGACGCCGACGGCCAGATCAAGGAGGCGCACTCGATCTCGGCCGGGCTCGATTATCCGGGCATCGGGCCCGAGCACTCCTGGCTGCACGACGTCGGACGTGTCGAGTACGTGTCGGCCACGGACGGCGAGGCGCTGGAGGCGTTCCAGCTCTGCTCGAAGCTGGAAGGCATCATCCCGGCGCTGGAGCCGGCGCACGCGCTCTGCGAGGTGATGCGCCGCGCGCCGAAGCTGCCGAAGGACCACCTGCTGGTCGTCAACCTGTGCGGCCGCGGCGACAAGGATATCTTCACGGTCGCCGACGCCGTGGGGGTCAAGCTGTGAGCGCGCCCGCCAACGGCAATGCCAACAACAGCGAGGGCCGCCTCGAGCGGCGCTTCGCGCGGCTCAAGGCCGAGGGCCGCGCCGGGCTGGTGACGTTCGTGACCGCCGGCGATCCCGATCCGGCGACGGCGGCGAAGATCCTGTCCGGCCTGCCCGACGCCGGCGCCGACGTGATCGAGCTGGGCATGCCCTTCTCCGATCCCATGGCCGACGGGCCGGCGGTCCAGGCCGCGAGCCTGCGCGCGCTGAAGGCCGGCCAGACGCTGAAGAAGACGCTGGCGATGGTAAAGGCGTTCCGCCGCGGTGATCCTGACACGCCGATCGTGCTGATGGGCTACTACAACCCGATCTACATCTACGGCGTGCCCCGGTTCCTGGCGGACGCCAAGAAGGCCGGCGTCGACGGGCTGATCGTGGTCGACCTGCCGCCGGAGCACGACGACGAGCTTTGCCTGCCGGCGATGCAGGCGGGCCTGAACTTCATCCGCCTGGCCACGCCGACGACGGACGACCGGCGCCTGCCGACCGTGCTGCGCAACACCAGCGGCTTCATCTACTACGTCTCCATCCTCGGCATCACCGGCACGCGCTCGGCTACGGCCGAGGCGGTTGCCAAAGCGGTCGCGCGGCTGAAGCGCCATACCGACCTGCCGGTCGCGGTCGGCTTCGGCATCAAGACTCCGAAGCAGGCGGCCGAGGTCGCGCGCGTGGCCGACGCCGCCGTGGTCGGCTCGATGCTGGTGCAGACCGTGGCGCAGAACCTGAACAAGCGGGGCCGCGCGCGGCCCGGCCTGGCGGCGGCGGTGCTGAAACAGGTGACGGCGCTGGCGCGCGGCGTGCGCGGCGCGCGCAAAGCAACATGAACTGGCTCACCAACTTCGTCCGGCCCAAGATCCGGGCGCTGGTCAGCCGCGCCGAGACCGCCGAGAACCTGTGGACCAAGTGCCCGGGCTGCGGGCAGATGCTGGTCAACCGCGACCTGGAGGCGGCGCTGTTCGTGTGCGCGAGCTGCGGCCACCACCTGCGCATCACCGCCAAGCAGCGCCTCGCCATGCTGTTCGACGACGGCAAGTACCAGCGCATCGAGCTGCCCAAGACGCCGGCCGACCCGCTGCGCTTCCGCGACAAGAAGCGCTACGGCGACCGGCTCAAGGAGGCGCAGGCGAAGACCGGCGAGAGCGACGCCGTCGTGGTGGCGCACGGCACGCTCGGCGGCTACCCGGTGGTGGTCGCCGCGTTCGAGTTCGGCTTCATGGGCGGGTCGATGGGCGTCGCCGTGGGCGAGGCGCTGGTGGCGGCCGCGCAGCTCGCCAAGCTGCAGCAGGCGCCGCTGATCGCCGTGCCGGCCTCGGGCGGCGCGCGCATGCAGGAAGGCATCCTGTCGCTGATGCAGATGCCGCGCACGGTGATCGCCACCACCATGCTGCGCGAGGCCGGCCTGCCCTACATTGTCGTGCTGAGCGATCCCACGACCGGCGGCGTGTCTGCGTCCTTCGCCATGGTGGCCGACATCGCCATCGCAGAGTCGGGCGCGGTCATCGGCTTCGCCGGGCAGCGCGTGATCGAGGAGACGATCCGCGAGACCTTGCCGGAAGGCTTCCAGCGCGCCGAGTATCTGCTCGACCACGGCATGGTCGACATGGTGGTGCGGCGCAAGGAGCTGAAGCCCACGCTCGCGCGCATCCTCGGGCTGCTGCTGCGGCGCGAGCCGAGCGCCGAGGTGCTTACGCTGCCGCGCGCCGCCGAGGCGGCGGACATCGCCAGGCCGCCCGGAACCGCCCCAGGCGCCGAATGACCGCGTCGCCCGCGCTCCGACACGCGCGCAGCGATCAGGTGCTGGCGCGGATGCTGACCCTGCATCCGAAGCTGATGGACCTGTCGCTGCACCGCGTCGAGCGGCTGCTCGGGGCGCTCGGCGCCCCGCAGAGGAAGCTGCCGCCGGTCGTGCACGTGGCCGGCACCAACGGCAAGGGCTCGACCGTCGCCTATCTGCGCGCGGTCATGGAGGCCGCGGGCCGGCGCTGCCATGTCTACACCTCGCCGCACCTGGTGCATTTCCACGAGCGCATCCGCCTCGCCGGCCGTCTGATCGGCGAGGACCAGCTGGTCGAGGTGCTGGAAGAGGCCGAGCACGTCAATGCCGGGCAGCCCATCACCTTCTTCGAGATCACGACCGCCGCGGCGCTGCTCGCCTTTTCGCGCGTGCCGGCCGACGTGGTGCTGCTGGAGACCGGCATGGGCGGGCGGCTGGACACGACCAACGTGATCGACCGCCCGGCGGTGACGGCGGTGACGCCGATCTCGTTCGACCATATGGACCATCTCGGCAACACGCTGGGGGCCATTGCCGTCGAGAAGGCCGGAATCTTCCGGCCCGGCGTGCCGGCGGTGATCGCGCCGCAGCCGCCGGAGGCCGCAGCCGCGCTGGGGGCCCAGGCCGAGGCAAAGGACGCGCCGCTGCACCGCGCCGGGCACGAATGGCATGCGGAGGCCACGGCGGGCGGCATGCGATTCGAGGGCAGGCGACTCCGCCTCGACCTGCCACAGCCGGCGCTCTACGGCGCGCACCAGATCGTCAACGCCGGCACGGCGATCGCATGCCTCGAGATGCTCGACGCGCTGCCGGTCGACGCGACGCATATTCGCGAAGGCCTGCTGAATGTCGAATGGCCGGCGCGCCTGCAGCGCCTCGTGCGCGGCACGCTGGTCGACCTCGTGCCGCCGGGCTGGGAGCTCTGGCTCGACGGCGGCCACAACGCCGGCTGCGGCGAGGTCCTGGCCGAGGTCGCCAGGGGCTGGCGCGACCGGCCCCTGCACCTGATCTACGGCATGCTCAACACCAAGGAGCCGAAGGGGTTCCTGGCGCCGCTCGCGCCGCTGGTGACGTCGCTGAAGGCGGTCGCCATCCCCGGCGCGCAGGCGTCGCTGCCGGCCGAGCAATCGGCCGCCAACGCACGCGCCTGCGGCATCCGGGCCGAGCCGATGCCGGACCTGGCCAGCGCGCTCGGCGCCATCGTCGCGGCGGAAACGAAGCCGGGCCGCGTCCTGATCTGCGGCTCGCTCTACCTGGCCGGCATCGTGCTGGGCGAGAATTCCTGAGACGGCCCCGGCCCGCGGAGCGCGCATCGGCGAAACCGGTGCGGATCGCCCGATTTCCCCGGAACTGCAGCGGCTTGCACCCGGTTTGACCGCTGCGTTTGTGACGCATAGTGACGCGTCCGGCGCATTGTTTTCACGCGCCCACGGATGTGAACATCCGGCAACCCCGCAAGCCGGCCAGCGGCTGGGCGAGCGAATCAAAAAGCCCGCCGAGGCGGGCTGCGGGTCGCGGGCTGCTTCACGCCCGGGATTGCGACGCTGCTCTCCAGCTACGCTTCGACCGCGCAGCGGTCAAGCGGCGCATGCACGGGGAAGCGCATGCGCGCGCGTCCCCCTGCGATGCATGGCGCGACGCCGTCGCGGGCTCTTCCCGGCTTCGCCCCTCGGGCAACGGCGGACGAGGAAGCAGGCTACGCGATCGACTGCTCGACCCACTGGTAGAGCGCCTGCTTGGGCAGCGAGCCCATGCGGGTGGCGACCGGCTTGCCGCCCTTGAACAGCATCAGCGTGGGGATGCTGCGGATCTGGTACTTGCTGGCGATCATCGGGTTCTCGTCGATGTTCACCTTGGCGACGGTGACCTTGCCGGCCATGTCCTTGGCCATGTCCTCGAGCGACGGCGCGATCGCACGGCAGGGGCCGCACCACTCCGCCCAGAAATCCACCAGCACGGCGCCGCTGGCCTTCAGCACGTCGGTCTCGAACGAGGATTCGGTGACTTTGCGGGTGGTCATGGGCGGGTTCCGGTTTCCGTGGAGTGAGAAGCAAAGGCCGCCAAGAGGCGGCCGGGGGAACCAGCAATATGTAGGGATCGCACCCCGGCAGCGTCAAGCCGGGGGCGCGGGCGCGGGACGGGTCGGGTCGAACCGGTCGAGGGCCTCGTCCGGCAGCAGCATCGCGAACGGCCCGTCGGTCCACAAGAGGGCGCAGCGCACGCGCCGGCCCGGATAGATGCGGGAAATCACGGCACGGTAGGCGGCCATTTGCCGCAGATAGAGCGCGGGCGTGTCGGCGACGCTCCGCGGCGGCGGGCGATTCGTCTTGTAGTCCACGATCAGGATCTCGTGATCGCGCACCACCAGCCGGTCGATCTGGCCGGCGATCACGCGCTCGGCCGCCGCGGCGCCGGGAGCGGTCGTACCGGACACCGGCAGGCGCCCGACGATCGGCGCCTCGGCGCGGCTGTCGGGGCCGAACAGCGGCGCCAGCTCGTCCGTCGCGAGCACGGCGAGCGCCTCGCGCGCGATCGCCGCGCACGCGGCCGCGTCGAGGTCGCCGGCCCGCGCCAGGATGCGGTCCGCGGCCTTCGCGCGCCGCTCGGGCGGCAGCTCGGGCAGCACCTGCAGCAGGCGATGGATCAGGCGCCCGCGGCGGAAGCGGCGCACGGACTCGGGGCCGACGGGCGCCAGCACCGGCGGCTCGCC
>CAZLBB010000007.1:0-84860 GCA_964557415.1 uncultured Rhodospirillaceae bacterium | reverse complement strand
CATGCCGCCCGAGAGCTGCCTGGGCAGGGCCGCGCGGAACTCGGCAAGCCCGGTCAACGCCAGCACCTCGTCGACTGCGGCGCGACGCTCGGCCGCGCCCAGGGGATGATGCTCGAGCGCCAGCGCGACGTTGGCCTCGACCGTGCGCCAGGGCAGCAGCGCGAAGTCCTGGAACACGTAGGTGAAGGGATTGAGCGTGCCGGGCGGCAGGGCGCCGACCAGCCTCACCTCGCCGCGCGTCGGCCGCAGCATGCCGCCCAGAATGCCGAGCAGCGTCGACTTGCCGCAGCCCGATGGGCCGATCAGCGCGAGGACTTCGCCGTCGCGGACCTCGAGATCGATGCCGTCGAGCGCGACGAGATCCTCGTAGGCATGCCCGACGCCGTCGACGACCAGCTCCATCGCGCCCGACCCGAAGCGGCGGCTCAGTTCGGCACGTCGAGATGGCCCTTGACGAAGCTCAGGTCGACCACGGTCTTGGCGTCGAGCAACCTGTCGACCAGGTTCTGCTGCTGATACCAGCGTACCTGCTCGTACAGGTCGCGCACCAGCAGCCGGCCCTGCGGGTCGATATAGGGCAGGCTCTGCTTGATCACCTCGGGCTTCGCCTTGGTGTACTTCTCGATGATCGGGATCAGCTCGTCCGCCTTGGGCCCGAACACGCGCTTGCCCTGGGCGTCGCGGCGCTGGAACGCGGCGTCGTAGTCGGCCGCCGCGGCGACCCAGGCCTTGACGAAGCGCTCCACGACCGGGCGGCGCTCAGCGATCATCTTGGGCGAGGTGAACACGGCGCCGAGCTGCCAGGGCGTCTCCTGGTGCACCCAGCCGATGATCTTGGCCTCGCCCGCGGCCTGCATCGCGTTGGCGAACTGCGCCGGCGCGATCACGCTGTCGACCTGGCCGCTCTTGACCGCCGCGAGCATGGCCGGCACCGAGGGCAGCGGCGTCAAGTTGACCTTGGCGAGATCGAAGCCGCGCTTCTCGGCCAGGCGGCCGATCATGTAGTGGAAGGTCGAGCCGGTCTGGGTCAGGCCGAAGCTGTGGCCGGGGAACTGGTCGAGCGACTTGAAGCCGGCGTCATAGGCCTTGTTCGACACGACATAGGCCGAGAAGTCCCAGCCCTTCTCCTCGCGCGACTGCGCGCAGATGATCTTGAGCGTACCCTTGGCCGCGAGGTTGAAGAAGCCACCGGTCAGGCCGGTGAGGCCGAAATCGGCGTCGCCCGAGGTGACGGCGACCGCGACCGGCTGGGCGGCGTTGAAGAACTTGATCTCCACCTCGAGCCCTTCGCGGGCGAAATAGCCCTTGTCCTGGGCGATGAACAGCGGCGCCGAGGACACGAAGGTCAGCGCCGAGACGCTGACTTTGTCGGCGGCCTCGGCCGCCGGACCGCCGAATGCCGCCACCGCGGCCAGCGCCGCGCCACCCTGCCAGAACCATCGCCGCGCGATCATGACCGGTTTCCTCCCTGTCGTTCCTTGTTCGCCGCGTATCGGCGAAACCCTATATCGGGCAGGAGCGTCCGGCGTCAAACGGAAGCGGGGGTTTTGCGCCGCGACCGGCGCCGTCGTATCTCTCGCCCAAGACGGCTGCAGCGAGACGAGGACAAACCGATGTACGTACCCGGCCACTTCAAGGAGGACGACCAGGCGGCGATGCATGCGCTCATCCAGGCGCATTCGTTCGCGCTGCTGGTTTCGGTCATCGACGGCGCGCCCTTCGCCACGCACCTGCCGGTCGTGCTCGACCCAGCGCGCGGCACGAAGGGGACGTTGCGCATGCACGTCGCCCGCGCCAATCCGCATTGGCGCGGTCTGGAGAAGGACCCCGCCTGCCTGCTCGTGTTCCAGGGGCCGAACGCCTATGTCTCGCCCGGCTGGTACGACAAGCATCCGGCGGTGCCGACCTGGAACTACGCTGCAGTGCACGCCTATGGCCGCGCGCGCGCGCTGGACGACGGCGCGGTGCGCCGGCTGCTGGACGACCTGTCGGCGATCCACGAGGCGAGCCAGCTCGAGCCCTGGACCTCGGCCAAGCTGACCGAGGAATGGTTCGCCGGCATGCGCAAGGCGGTGGTCGGGCTCGAGGTCGAGATCGAGCGCCTGGAAGGCAAGTTCAAGCTGAGCCAGAACCGGCCGGAAGGCGACCGCCGCAACGTGATCCAGGCGCTCGGCCGCGGCAACGAGGCCGCGCGCGCCATCGCCGCGATGATGCGGGAGCGCGAGGAGGCGTGAGGCCCTATTCCTCCGCCAGCGCGTAGCCGGCGGAGCGGACGGTGCGGATGGCGTCGGTGTCGTGGCCGTTGTTGACGGCCTGGCGCAGGCGGCGGATATGCACGTCGACCGTGCGCTGCTCGACCTCGACGTCGCGGCCCCAGACGGCGTCGAGCAGCTGCTCGCGGCTGAAGACGCGGTTGGGATGCTCCATGAAGTGGCGCAGCAGGCGGAACTCGGTCGGACCCAGATGCACGTCGCGCCCGGCGCGCCGCACGCGATGCGCGGCCAGGTCCATTTCGAGCTCGCCGTGGCGCAAGGTGGCACCGCCGAGCGCCGGGCGCGAGCGGCGCAGCACGGCGCGCACGCGCGCCACCAGCTCGTTCGGGGAGAAGGGCTTGGTGACGTAGTCGTCAGCGCCGGTGTTGAGGCCGCGGATCTTGTCGGATTCCTCGCCGCGCGCCGTGATCATGATGATCGGGATGTCGCGCGTCGAGAGCCCCCGGCGCAGCTGGCGGCAGAGATCGAGCCCGGAGAGATGCGGCAGCATCCAGTCGAGCAGGATCAGGTCCGGCTTGCTTTCCGACACCGAAACCAGCGCCTCCTCGCCGTCGCTGGCGGCGGCGACGCGGAAGCCCTCGCGTTCGAGGTTGTAGCGCAGCATCTCGGTCAGCGCCGCCTCGTCCTCGACGATCAGGATCGACGGTTTCAGCGTCATCTATCCCCCCGTCCCTCCGGCGCGCCGCCCGAAGCGGGCGGCGGCTCGACCACTTCGTAGCTGCTGGTGTCGCCCTTCGGCCGGGCGCTGGCCGGGCGCTGGCCGATCACCAGGAAGTGCACGGTCTCGGCGATGTTGGTGGCGTGGTCGCCGATGCGCTCGATGTTCTTGGCGATGAACAGGAGATGCGCGCAGGGGCTGATGCTGCGCGGGTCCTCCATCATGTAGGTCAGGAGCTCGCGGAACAGGCTCGAGGTGAGGTCGTCGAGGTCGTCGTCGCGCTGCCACACGGCGATCGCCTTTCGCGCGTCGTGCTCGACATAGGCGTCGATCACGTCCTTGATCGCCTGCTGCGCCAGGCGCCCCATGCGCGGCACGGCCGCGACCGGCCGGACCGGGGCGCTCTGGTTGAGCGCGATCGCGCGCTTGGCGATGTTGGCCGCCAGGTCGCCGATGCGCTCGATGTCGCTGGCGATCTTGATGGCGGCGAGGATGTCGCGCAGGTCGCGCGCGACCGGCTGGCGCAGCGCCAGCAGCCGCACGGTCTGGCTCTGCACCACCTCCTCGAGCTGGTCGATGGCGCTGTCGTTGCGCACGACTCGGCCGGCCAGCTCGCTGTCGCGCCGCGCGACGGCCTGGATCGCCTGGTCGAGCTGCGATTCGGCCGACCCACCCATCTCGACGATGGCGTTGGTCAGGCGCTTCAACTCCTCATCGTAGGACCGGACGATATGGTGCGCGGTCATCGTTGCTCCCCGTTGCGCCGGCCTCAACCGAACCGGCCGGTCACGTATTCCTGGGTCTTCTCGAGCTTCGGCGCGGTGAAGATGGTCTCGGTCGCTCCATACTCGACCAGCTTGCCCAGGTACATGAAGGCGGTGTTGTCGGATACCCGCGCGGCCTGCTGCATGTTGTGCGTGACGATGATGATCGTGTACCGCCCGGCCAATTCCTCGATCAGCTCCTCGATCTTCGAGGTGGCGATCGGGTCGAGCGCCGAGCAGGGCTCGTCCATCAGCAGCACTTCGGGGTCGCCGGCGATGGCGCGGGCGATGCACAGGCGCTGCTGCTGGCCGCCCGACAGGCCCAGCGCGCTGTCGCCGAGGCGATCCTTGACCTCGTCCCACAGCGCCGCGCTGCGCAGCGCGCGCTCGACCGTCTCGGAAAGCGTGCGGCGGTCGCTGATGCCATCGACCCGAAGCGGGTAGATCACGTTCTCGTAGATCGACATCGGGAACGGGTTCGGCTTCTGGAACACCATCCCCATGCGCTTCCGGAGCGCGATCACATCGCATGCCGGCGCGTAGATGTCGGAACCGCCGAAGCGGACCCGGCCGTCGATGCGCAGGTTGTCGATCAGGTCGTTCATCCGGTTGAGCGAGCGCAACAAGGTCGACTTGCCGCAGCCGGACGGCCCGATCAGCGCCGTGACCAGGCCCTTCTCGACCGCCATGGTGACGTCGAACAGCGCCTGCTTGGCGCCGTACCACAGGCAGAAATCCTCGATCGCCAGGGCTTGGCCGCCGCCGCCGGGCTTGACGTGGTAGACGGTGCCTTGCTGTTCGACGGCTTTCAGCGCCGCGACCATGCGAAATCCTCCTTGCCGCTAGAACTGGCCGCCGGCAAACCGCCGCTTCAGCCGGTTGCGGATCATGATCGCGCCGATGTTCATGACGAAAATCAGCGCGACGAGCAACAGCGTGGTGACGAAGACCATCGGCTTGCCGGCCTCGGAATTGCGCGACTGGAAGCCGACGTCGTAGATGTGGAATCCCAGATGCATGAAGCTGCGCTCGAGGTGCAGGAACGGGAAATACCCGTCGATCGGCAGCTCGGGCGCGAGCTTCACCACGCCTACCAGCATCAGCGGCGCCACCTCGCCGGCGCCGCGCGCCATGGCGAGGATGATGCCGGTCAGGATGCCGGGCATGGCGCGCGGCAGCACGATGCGGCGGATGGTCTGCCATTTCGACGCGCCGCAGGCGAGCGAGCCCTCGCGCATCGAGCGCGGCACGGCCGCCAGCGCCTCCTCGGTCGCCACGATCACCACCGGCACGGTCAGCAGCGCCAGCGTCAGCGCCGACCACAACAGGCCGCCGGTGCCGAAGGTCGGGCTGGGCAGGCGCTCGGGATAGAACAGCTGGTCGATCGTGCCGCCGAGGAAATAGGCGAAGAAGCCGAGCCCGAACACGCCGTAGACGATCGAGGGCACGCCGGCGAGGTTGTTGACCGCGATGCGCACGATCGCGACCATCCGGCCCTGGCGCGCATATTCGCGCAGGTAGAGCGCCGTGACGACGCCGAAGGGCGCGACGGCGATCACCAGCAGGATGGTCAGGGCGGCGGTGCCGAAGATGGCCGGCAGGATGCCGCCTTCGGTGTTGGCCTCGCGCGGCTCCTCCGACACGAACTCCCACCAGCGCGACAGGTAGACGCCGAGCTTGTCGCTCCAGTCCATCGCGTTCGGCGCGTAGTAGCGCACGATGGCGGAGAGCGGAATCTGCTTCTCCTTGCCGGCGATGTCGGCCAGCACGACGCTGTCGCGGGCGTCGCGGTCCTTCAGCGCCTTGGCCTCGGCCGCGAGCGTCTCGTAGCGCTGGCCGAGCTCCGCCTGGCGCCGCTCGAGCCGGGCCCTGGCCTCGGCGTAGGCCGGGCTCGCCTCGCCCTGGTCGATCGCCACCCGACGCAGGCCGAGGCGCTCCTGCTCGAGCGCGTGGTTGACCGCGCCGATGTCGCCGCGCTCGATGTCGCGGATGCGCTGCCAGCGGGCGCGCGCCTCGCCGTGCAGCCGCGCCAGCTCGCCGGGGCCGAGGAGATCGGGCGATCGGGGCTGGCCGTCGACCGTCAGCGACTTGACCGTGCCGATGAACGGACCCCATTCCAGCCGCTCGAACAGCATCATGCCGGACGGATGCTCGACCGACCCGACCTGGAACGACGCGGCCCAGAGGAAGTCGTCGCCATAAAGATCGTAGTTCGCCACGCGATAGAGCGTGCGCGGCGCGAACCCGTCGTTGGCGGCGATCGCGGAGCGCTGGGGCGGCGTCAGCCTGGCCAGCACCTCGGGACCGGGGCGGAACAGCTCGTCGCGGAACGGCTCGCCGGCGACCTTCGCCCCGTCGGCCAGGGTGACGACCGCGATCGGCTTGGGCCAGAAGGTCACGATCCCGTTCCAGGCCACCAGCATCAGGAAGCCCGCGATCATCAGGCAGCCGAACGCGAGCGCGCCGCCAAGCGCCCAGAGATAGGGCTCGCCCAGCGCGCCGAGATCGGCCGCCCGCGCGCGACTGCCCGCCCGCAGGCCCTCGGACTCCAGCTTGACGGACTGCACGGCCACTGGCGCTACCATGGTTTTCCGCCCGCGGCTAGAGCTGGGCCGAGCGTTTGCGGAAGCGCAAGCGCACGACCTCGGCCAGCGTGTTGATGACGAAGGTCATGGCGAACAGCACGAGCGCCGCCAGGAACAGCATGCGGTAGAGCGTGCCGTCCTTGACCGCCTCGGGCAGCTCGACCGCGATGTTCGCGGACAGCGCGCGCAGCCCGCTGAAGATGTTCCAGTCGAGCACCGGCGTGTTGCCGGCGGCCATGACCACGATCATGGTCTCCCCGACCGCGCGGCCCATGCCGATCATGACGGCGGCGAACACGCCGCTCGCCGCCGTCGGCAGGATCACGCGGATCGCCGTCTGCCAGGGCGTCGCGCCGCAGGCGAGGCTGGCGCCGCGCAGATGCTCGGGCACCGCGTTCAGCGCGTCCTCGGCGATGGTGTAGATCAGCGGGATCACCGCGAAGGCCATGGCGAAGCCCACCACCAGCGTGTTGCGCTGGACATAGGTGTCCACGATCGCGCCACGCGGATCGCCGCCCAGCGCGTCGATCAACGCGGCCGCCGCGTAGGCGAGGAGCGCCGAGGCCGCCAGCACCGCGATCCAGCGCGCCATGTCGACGAGGCCGGCCTGCGCCCGCGGCATGGCGCGCAGGCGCTGCGCGTGGCGCGGGTCGAGGTAGCGGTCGAACAGGTGCAGCGCGAGGAAGAAGGCGAGCGGCCACAGCAGCAGGAACAGGAACGGCGCGCCCGATCCGCTGCGGGCGTTGACCCAGGCCTTGAAGTCGCCGCCGAACAGCGCCGTCTCGAAGGCGCCGCCGGCGTAGTAGCAAAAGACGAAGGATGCGGCCAAACCGAAGAAGATCAACGCGAACTTCGGCAAGTTGCCGTAGCGGATCGACAGCGGCGTCGGCAGCATCTGCCAGAGATGCGCGCCGGCAAAGAGACCCAGCGGCACGGCGACGAAGGCCAACAGCACGGCGGCGATCCACGTCTCGACGATCGGCGCCAGGATCAAAGCGGCGATGAAGCCGAGCACGACCGAGGGCAGAGAGGCCATCATCTCCATGGTCGGCTTGACGACGCCGCGCACGCGCGGGTGCACGAACTCCGACGTGTAGATGGCGGCGCCCAGCGCCACCGGCACCGCGAACAGCAGCGAGTAGAACGCCGCCTTGATCGTGCCGAAGATCAGCGGGACCAGCGACAGCTTGGGCTCGAAGCTGTCGGTCCCGGAGGACGACTGCCAGGTGAAGCCAGGCTCGGGATAGCCCTCGTACCAGATCTTGCCGAAGATCGCCTTGAATGTCGTCTCGGGATGCGGCGCGTGGACGCCCCAGGCGCGCACGCGCGTGCCCTCTTCCATCGCGACGATGGCGTCGTCGCGCGGCGCCAGCGCCAGCGCCGCGTAGCGCGCCTGGGCGCCGTCGGGTCGGACCTTCACCACCGTCTGCTCGCTGGTGGCGTGGCGCAGGAAGACGTTGCCGGATGCGTCGGCGGTGGCGAAAAGCTTGCTGCGCTGGCTGGGCGCGACAGCGACGACCGGCGCCGTGTGCGGCTCCAGCGCGTGCGCGCGCACCAGCGTCGCACCGTCGGTCGACCGGGCGCCGGGCCGCGGCAGCTTGAAATAGATGTCGACCCGCCCGTCCGAAGCGCCGAGCACGAGGGACTGGTCCCCGATCAGGAAACCGAGCGCCGTCAACTCGCCGTCGCCCGGCACCAGATCGACGGTTTCCGCCAGCACGGGCTTCGCGAAATCGCGCGTGTCGTAGCGCGCGACCATCCCGCCGCGGTCTGCCACGTAGACCTGGTCGGCCTGGTCGTTGGTGATGAGCGCGGCGACGCGAAACCCGGCCGGCAGCGCCGGCAGTTCGGCGCTGCTGACGGTCGTGCGCGGCTGTCCCGTCATGAGGTTGACCTTGGTTTCGCCCAGGGTCAGCCGGGCGACACCCTTAGCGTCGACCGTCGCCACCGCCTTGGTCGGCCGTTCCACCGTGCCGCCGACGCGGTAGTCCACCGCGACGACGGCGGCGCCGGGGTTGCCCACCCTTTCCGCCGGCTCGAGCCGCGTCTCGACGCTCAGGCGGCGGACCTGGCCGCCGGGGATGGGGGCATAGATCGCCGCGCCGTCGGTGCGATCCGGCGAACCCGGCAGTTGCCTCGCCTGAGCCGGGAGGGCACCACCCGGCAGGACCTCGGTCACGATCCGCACCTGCGCGAAGCGGATCGACCCGTCATCGAGCCCAAAGACAATGTGGTCGCCCGCGCGCGTGCTGCCGAAGGCGGTCGGCTTGCGCCCTTCCAGGTCGAAACTTTTCACGCCGAGCGGCGTGCCGGTGTCGACATGGATCGCCTGCACCTCGCCGCGGTCGGTGACGGCGACGGAGAGCGTCTTGTACTCGTCGACGCGGTCGAGCAGGACGCGGCCCTGCGTCGCCGGGCGCTCCACCGTGCGCACGGCGGTGACGGAGCCGCCGGTGAACAGAGGCACCGTCACCTCGGCGAGGAAGGCCATGATGCCGAACACCGCCACGATCACGCCGATGCCACCGATGCGGATGCCCCAGTCGGCGACCTTGTCGGCGATGACGACGGATCGGCGCGTCTGGTAGCTGCGCTTGCGCGCAGGCGCGGGCGGGGACGACGGGGCGACGGTCGATGTCATGTCATGCCGGCAGCGACGGACACGGAAAGAAGCGGGCGCCCGATCCGGGCCGACGCGCGGCCGATGCGGGCGCCCCAGTCGAGGGGTCAGTCTAGTTGATCAGCTTCTTGGCCTTGAGGTCCTGCTCGGCGATGGTGTTCGGCACCGGGAAGTAGCCGTCCTTCACCACGGCCTGCTGGCCCTGCTTGGAGTAGATGAACTTCACGAACTCGCCGCGCACCGGGTCGAGCTTCTCGTTCGGGTTCACGTTTACGTAGATGTAGAGGAAGCGCGCCAGTGGGTAGTCGCCCGAATAGGCATTCTCGGCACTGCCGTCGAAGCACTTGTCCCCCGGCTTCGCCGCCAGCGGCACGACGCGCACGTCGGCTGTCTTGTAGCCGATGCCGGAGTAGCCGATCGCAAACTTGTCGGAGGCGACGCCCTGGACCACGGTCGACGAGCCGGGCTGCTCCTTCACGCTGTCCTTGTAGTCGCCGTTGAACAGCGCGACTTCCTTGAAGTAGCCGTAGGTGCCCGATGCCGAGTTGCGGCCGTAGAGCGAGATCGGCTTCGACGCCCATTCGCCGGTCAGGCCGAGATCGCCCCAGGTCGCGATGTCCTTGTTGGCGCCGCCCTTGCGCGTCTTCGAGAACACGGCGTCGACCTGCTGAATGGTCATGCACTGGATCGGGTTGTCCTTGTGCACGAACACGGCGAGCGCGTCGACGGCGCTGCGGATGGCCGAGGGCTTGTAGCCGAACTTCTTCTCGAAGGCGTCGATTTCGGCGCCCTTCATCGGGCGCGACATCGGGCCGAATTGCGCGGTGCCGGCGACCAGCGCGGGCGGCGCGGTCGATGACCCCTTGCCCTCGATCTCGATCTTGACGTTGGGGTACATGGACTTGAAGCCTTCGGCCCACAGCGTCATCAAATTGTTGAGGGTGTCCGAGCCGATCGACTTCACGCTGCCCGACACGCCGCTCACCGGCTTGTAGTCCGGCAGCTTGGGGTCGATCTGCTGCGCGTTCGCGGCAACAGCCGTGCCCAGGGTCAGGGCGGCGGCTGCCATCAAGCCTGTGGTCCAGCGCATTCCGTTGCTCCTCGCGTTCCGTGTGGCGGTGATCTTGTTGTTTCGCCGGCGGACCTTAGGGCGGGGCGGAAACGGTATTGCTACACTTGAGTTGCAGATCCGTGACAACTGCAAGCTATTGGTAAGATTGCCACTTTCCTTAATCCGTGTGGTTTTCCAGCCCGCTTGGCAAGCATGCCATCCGCCGATCACGGGCGCGTTGACTTGGATCAGCTTGCGCGCGGGCGGCCGATTACGCCCCGGGCAGGGCGACGGCCTTGCCACCGTCGGCTTCCGTCGGCAGCGGCGTACGGCGCGAGACCGGCACGTACACCGTGAAGGTGCTGCCCTCGCCGACCTCGCTTTCGATGGTCAGCGCCCCGCGGTGGCGGCTGACGATGTGCTTCACGATGGCAAGGCCCAGGCCGGTGCCGCCGAGCTGGCGCGAGCGCGCCGCGTCGACGCGGTAGAAGCGCTCGGTCAGGCGCGACAGATGGCGCCGCTCGATGCCGTCGCCGCGGTCGATCACCGCCACGGCCACCGCGCCGAGCTGGCCGCCGACGAGGCTCGGCGCCACGGCGGCGTGCCAGGCGCGCACGGTCACCGCGGTGCCGGCGCGAGCGTACTTGATTGCGTTGACCACGAGGTTCTGGAAGACCTGGGCCAGCTGGTCGTCGTCGCCGATGGCCGGCGGCAGATTGGGCGATACCTCGAGCTCGAGCGTCATCCTGCGCTCGGCCGCCTGGGGCCGGAGGGCGTCGAGCACGCCGCGCAGCGTCTCGCCGACATCGGCGATCGCGGTCGGCGGCGTGTGCTCGAACAGCTCGATGCGCGACAGCGACAGAAGGTCGTTGACCAGCCGCGTCATGCGCTGCGCCTGGTCGTGCATGATGCCGAGGAAGCGTTCGCGCGCCGATTCGTCGTCCCTGGCCGGGCCGCGCAGCGTCTCGACGAAGCCGAGCAGGGTCGCCAGCGGCGTGCGCAGCTCGTGGCTGGCGTTGGCGACGAAATCGGCGCGCATCTGCTCGCCGCGCCGGATCACCGTCATGTCGTTCAGCGTCACGACCGCCGCGACGTCGGGCAGGTCGAGCGCGACCTGCCCGACATGGGCGGCGAAATGCCGCTCGACCGGTACGGCGAGCGAGAATTCCACCTCGCGCGCGGTTTCGCCGCCGAGCACGGCGTCGACCGCCTGCAGCAGGAGGGGATGGCGGATCGAGGCGGTCAGGTCGCGCCCGACGCCGGCCTTGCCGACGATCTGCGCCGCGGCCCGGTTGACCCGTACCACGCGCCGCTCGGCGTCGAGCAGCAGCAGCGGCACCGGCAGCCCGTCGAGGATCGACTGCGCGACGCGCCGCCCGGTGTCGCCGGCGCGCAGGCTCTCCGCCGCGCGGTCGATCGCGCCCGCCGCGCCGAGCAGGCGGGCGAGCACGCCGTGGCCGGGCACCGCGCCCGGCTCGTCCGCGCCCGAAGCACGCAGGGCCCTGAGGAAGCGCAAGGTCTCGGCGGTCGCGAGGGCGCCGAGCGCGGCGCCGGCCGCGGCGGACAGCGCCGCCCCGGACAAGGCCGCTTCCGGCGCCAGCGCGCCCGCCAGCCACAGCGCCGCCAGGGCCGCCCAGCCCGGCACGGCCAGGATGGCCGCGAGCAGCACGGCGCGCAGCAGCGGCGGCAGCTTGTCCATGGCGATCCGAGAAAACGCCGCGCGCGCGGCTCCCGTCAAGCGCCGGGCCTGTGGATTGCGTCAGGCGACGCGCAGCACGGGCTCGCCCAGCGCGTCCATCAGCGGCGTGACGCCGAGCCCGGGCGCGGCCGAGGCGGCGAGCGTGCCTTCGCGCCGCTTGGGCGCGCCGATGGCGATCGGCTTGGTGACGTAGCTGTTGAAGTCGGTCGCCGCGAACAGGAATTCCGGCGCCGTCGAATGCGCCAGATGCGCGATCGCCGCCGTGACGATGTCGCCGCCCCAGGTGTCCTCGATGATCATGGCGAGGCCGAGCGACTGGCAGAGGTCGCGGATCTGTCGCGCCTTGGTGAGGCCGCCGACCTTGGAGATCTTCAGGTTGACGACGTCGGCGGCGCGGTCCTGCGCAGCGCGCAGCACCATCCCCACGCCGTCGATCACCTCGTCGAGGATGAACGGGCGTTGCGTGCGCTCGCGGATCGCGCGGCATTCCTCGTAAGAGGGACAGGGCTGCTCGATATAGACGTCGACGTCCTTGACCGCGTCGACCACGCGCGTCGCCTGGTGCATCAGCCAGCCCGTATTGGCGTCGGCGACCAGCACGTCGCCGGCTTTCAGATTCTCCGCGCAGGCCTTGATGCGCTCGATATCGGTGTCCGGGTCGCCGCCGACCTTGAGCTGGAACTTCGAGTAGCCCTCCTTGCGGTAGTCGCCGACGCGGCTTGCCATCTGCTTCGGGCTTTCCTGCGAGATGGCGCGATAGAGCCGGAACGAGTCGCCGTTTGCACCGCCGAGCAGGGTAGCGACCGGCAGGCCGGCGAGCTTGCCGGTGATGTCCCAGCACGCCATGTCGAGCGCCGACTTGACGTAGGGATGGCCGCGCATCGCCTGGTCCATGCGGCGGTTGAGCGCGCCCAATCCGGTCGGGTCCTGGCCGATCAGCGCCGGCGCCAGCTCCTTGATGCCGGCCCGCGCGCCCGCGGCATAGGCCGGCAGGTAGGCGGGACCGAGCGGGCAGATCTCGCCATAGCCGGTCACGCCCGCGTCGGTTTCGACAGCGACCACGGTGCTGTCGAACACCGTCACCTGGTTGCCGCCCGACCATTTGTAGCTGCCCTCGTGCAGCGGCAGCTCGACGCGCCAGGCGGTGATGGCGGTGATGCGCGGGCGGGACTTGGCGGATGCGGTCATGGTCGCGGGCTCCGGCGGAAAGCGGGGCGCAGAGGATTACGCGACCGCCGGCCGCCTGTCACGCGGGGACAGGGTAAGCGACAGCCGCCGAGTCCGCGCCCGAGGCTGGTGGACGCGCCCCGACCTGTGACATGATCGGCGTTTCGCGATCGTTTCGTCGATTTCAAGCCCATGCGCAACCGCATCGATTCCGGCCGGAAGGGCGCCAGCCACAACCAGCTCTATTCGGGGCTCATCCGCCTGCACATCCTGCATCACGCCGCGCGCGAGCCGATCTTTGGCACCGGAATCATGGAAGAGCTGGCGCGGCACGGCTACAGGCTCAGCGCGGGTACGCTCTACCCGCTGCTGCACGGCCTGGAGACGCGCGGCTATCTGCGCTCGCGCCATGAACGCCAGGGGCGCAGCGCGCGGCGGCTCTACCGCGCAACTCCGGCCGGAAGGCGCGCGCTGGCAGAGGCCAAGGAGAAGGTCCGCGAGCTGTTCGGGGAGCTGTTCGAGGACGACTGAAGCTACGCGATGCCCGCCGCCAGCGCGAAGCCGAACGCGATCATCATCGCGGCCACGATGATCTGCACCGAGCGCAACGTCACCTTCCGCAGCAAGCGCGCCCCGAGCCACGCACCTGCGAAGGCAGCCACCGTGGCAACCGCGACCGCCGCTATCACGTCCCGGTCGAGCACGGCGAATTGCGCCGTATAGAAGGAGAGGCCGTAGACCGTGAGCCTCACCGTATCGACGATGACCGACGATACGACCCCGGTTCCTACGAACGCGTCCTTCGAGAGACCTGCCTTGACCAGGAAGGCCGTGCGAAAGGCGCCCTGGTTGCCGGTCAGCCCGCCGAAAAAGCCCGAGATCAGCCCGCCCAGGACCAGCAGGCGCGGCGGGATGGCGAGCTGTTCCAGGCGCGACGAGAGCTCCAGCCATGCGAAGGCGACGATCAGCAATCCGACGGTCAGCTTCAGTGGCGAGATTTCGCGCTCGGCGCCCGCCAGCTGAAAGGTGGTCAGCGGTGGCAGGCCGGCAAATGCCGCCAGGAGCCGCGCGCCAACAATCGCCGCACAGGCCGCCGGCAGGCCAAAGCGCAGCACGACGCGCCAATCCGCATGGCGGCCGACGAGGCCGACCTTGAACAGGTTGTTGGCGAGATGCACCACCGCCGTCGCCGCGATCGCGACCGGCACGGGGAAGAACAACGCAAAGGCCGGCATCAGCACCGTGCCGAGCCCGAAGCCGGAAAACAGCGTCACGCCCGATACCAGCAGGGCCGTCGCGGCAATAACGGCGTACTCCATCTGCGCCGCCTTCCAAGGTGCGTGGAACCACTCAGCCGATAGCTGTTGCACAGTATATCGTAAATCGATATCGATAGCCGATTGGAAACGTCATCCTGACCGGTGACAACGATGGATCAGCGCCCACACAAGGTCGGCGCGACGGCGCAACCGCATGCGCGTCACGCTCGGCACCGCTCCATCGGCGAGATCTTCCTGGTATTCCTGCGCCTTGGACTGACCTCCTTCGGTGGGCCGATCGCGCACCTGGGATATTTCCGCGACGAGATCGTCAACCGCCGCAAGTGGCTCGACGACCAAAGCTACGCCGACCTGGTGGCGCTGTGCCAGTTCACGCCTGGCGCCGCCAGCAGCAAGGTCGGAATCGGCATCGGCCTCATGATGGGCGGGCTGCCGGGCGGCATCGCCTCGTGGCTTGCCTTCACGCTGCCCTCGGCGCTGGCGCTCGTCCTGTTCGCCTATGGCGTCGGCGCCTATCACGACTTGCTCGATGCGGGCCTCCTGCACGGCTTGAAGGTGGTGGCGGTCGCCGTCGTCGCCCTTGCGGTGTGGGGCATGGCCCGCAACCTCTGTCCCGACGCGACCCGCGCGAGCGTCGCCGTTGCGGCGGCCTGGGCCTTCTCGCTTTGGCCGACCTCGCTCGGCCAGATCGGCGCGATCGCCGGCGGCGGGCTCTTCGGCCTGCTGTTCCTCAAGGACACGCGCGAGGGAGCGCATGAGCCGATGCATGCCGGCGTCTCGCGGACGACCGGTGCGGTGGCACTGTTCCTGTTCTTCGCTCTGCTGCTCGGCCTGCCGGCTCTCGCGGCAGCCTTCCCGAGCCAGTCGCTGGCGCTGCTCGACAGTTTCTACCGCACCGGCTCGCTCGTGTTCGGCGGCGGACACGTGGTGCTGCCGCTGCTGCAATCCGAGGTCGTGCAGCCGGGCTGGGTCACGAACGACACGTTCCTTGCCGGCTACGGCGCCGCCCAGGCCGTGCCCGGTCCCCTTTTCACCTTTGCGGGCTATCTCGGGACCGTGATGACACCGCCGCCCAACGGCTGGGCGGGCGCGGTCCTGTGCCTGGCGGCGATCTTCCTGCCGTCCTTCCTCTTGACCCTCGGCGCGCTGCCGTTCTGGGACGATCTGCGCCGCGTGCGTCCGGTACGCTCGGCCCTGATGGGCGTCAACGCGGCCGTAGTCGGGCTGCTGCTCGCGGCGCTCTACAATCCGGTGTGGACCAGCGCGATCAAGGCGCCGGCCGACTTCGCCCTGGCGCTCACCGCGTTCGCGCTCCTCGCGTTGTGGAAATGGCCGCCCTGGCTCGTCGTGATCCTGACCGCCGCCGGCGCGGCCGCAATCGACGCCCTGGCGCGAGCCGGCACTTGAGCACAACGGCCGGCTCAAGCGGCCGGATCGCGCGGCGGTTCCGGGGCCGTTCAGCGCACCAGAGCGCTGCCCGGGCGCTCTTCCGGACGCGAACGCTGTGGCGTCCGGCGCCTTACCCGCCCTATTCGACACGGAACAGCATCAGGAGCGTGCGCTGCAGGGGATTCTTGTTGTCGTCGGACATCAGCCACAGCAGCACGGCGCCTGCGTCGGGGCTGTCGCGCGGACCGCGGCCGATCGCCATCGCTTCCATGTTGTCGACGGTCATCGATGCGTCCCAGTCGGCCAGCACCTCGCCGTAGAGCCGGCCGCCGGGGACGACGCGCTGGGCGGGAACGCGGATGACGCGCGCGCCCTGCGAGGCGAACAGGCCGTAGCGGCGTTCGAGCACCAGCAGATCGCCCGACGGCAGCACCACGGCGTCGGTCGGCTGGTGCTCGCCCGAGATGGCGTAGGCGAGATCGTGCCATTGGCCGCGCGCGCGCAGCCAGGCCTTGAGGTCGCCGTCATCGGTGCGCGCCAACTCGCTGATCAGGAGGACGCGCCCGTCGGGCCATACCGCGATCGACTCGATGCCGCCGTTGCCAGGCTGCGAGGCAAGCTCGGCCGGCGTGTCCACCCGCTTGCCGGGCGCGCCGGGCGCGGCGTAGCGCAGCAGGCGATGGTCGCGCTCGAAGCCGATCAGGAAGGCGCCGTCGCGGTCGCGGCGCAGGCTTTCGGCATCGGCCTGGAGCTTGCGCCGGAACGGGCGCCCGGCCTCGTCCTTCAGCGGCTCGATCTCGCCGTCGATGGCGGCGACCAGAAGCCCGTCCATGTCGAAGACGGGGCGGAACACCAGCCAATGCCCGAGATCGGACACCGCGACGAGCCGCCCGTCGGGCAGGCGCTCCAGCCCCGAGTAGCCGCCGAAGCGGCGGTCCGGACTCGTCAGGTGCAGGCCGCCGCGCCATTGGAGCCGGCCGACCTGCCGCAGGTCGGACCGGCCGGGCACGAGCTCGACCGGCACGGCGTGGAGCCGGACCGGCTCGGCCACGGCGGCGGCGGCGGCGAACCAGACGACGCAGGCAACCAGAAGACGCGCGCGCATCACCCCTTTTCCGGCGGCAGCAGGGCGCGCAGGCGATAGAGCGCGTCGAGCGCCTCGCGCGGGGCGAGCTCGTCGGGGTTGAGCGCCGCGAGCGCGGTTTCGAGCGGCGACGGGCCGGCGCCGCGCTCCTCGTTCGCCCCCTTCGATCCGTTTGGGCCGGTGCGCCTGGCGACGGCGGCGAACAGGGGCAGGTCGGTCGCAAGCTCGGTCACCACGCCGCTCTGCTCGCCGGCCTCGAGCCGCGCCAGCACTTCCTCCGCGCGCTTGACCGCGGCGGCCGGCAGGCCGGCGAGGCGCGCGACATGGATGCCGTAGGAGCGGTCGGCCGCGCCCGGCGCAACCTCGTGCAGGAACACCACGTCGCCCTGCCATTCCTTGACCCGCATCGTGTAGGAAGCGAGGTCGGGCAGGCGGCCGGTCAGCGCCACCAGCTCGTGGTAGTGCGTCGCGAACAGCGCGCGGCACTTGTTGACCTCGTGCAGGTGCTCGACGCAGGCCCAGGCGATCGACAGCCCGTCGAAGGTCGCCGTGCCGCGCCCGATCTCGTCGAGGATCACCAGCGCGCGCGGGCCGGCGAGGTTGAGGATCGCCGCGGTCTCGACCATCTCGACCATGAAGGTCGAGCGGCCGCGCGCGAGGTCGTCCGAGGCGCCGACACGGCTGAACAGGCGGTCGACCACGCCGATCCGGCATTCCTCGGCCGGCACGTAGGAGCCGGCCTGCGCCAGGATCGCGATCAGCGCGTTCTGCCGCAGGAAGGTGCTCTTGCCCGCCATGTTCGGGCCGGTCACCAGCCACAGGCGCCGGCCGGGCGACAGGTCGCATTCGTTGGCGATGAAGCGTTCGCCCCCGGGCAGCGACTGCTCGACCACGGCGTGGCGCCCGCCGCGCACGGCGAAGACGGCGCTGTCGTCGACCACGGGCCGGCAATAGCGCCGTTCGACCGCGAGCTCGGCGAGCGACGCGGCGACGTCGAGCGCCGCAAGCCCCGCGGCGGCGCGCGCGATGGCGTCGGCCCGCGCGCGGATCTCGCCGACGAGGTCGTCGAACAGGCGCAGCTCCAGCGCCAGCGCCTTGTCGGCGGCCGCGGCGATGCGGTGCTCGAGCTCGCCCAGCTCGACCGTGGAGAAGCGCATCGCGCCGGCCATGGTCTGGCGATGGATGAAGCGCCGGGCATGCTCGCCCTTGGTCAGCTTGTCGGCCTGCGCGGCCGAGGCCTCGATGTAGTAGCCGAGCACGTTGTTGTGGCGGATCTTGAGCGACGCGATGCCGGTCTCGGCCGCATAGCGCTGCTGCAGCTCGGCGATCAGGCGCCGGCTTTCGTCGCGCAGCGCGCGCTGCTCGTCCAGCTCGGGCAGGTAGGCCTCGGCGACGAAGCCGCCATCGCGCGCGATTAGCGGCAGGTCCGGCGCCAGCGCGCGCCGCAGGCGCTCGACCAGCACCTCGTGGTGGCCGAGATCGGCGAGCGCCGCCGCGAGCTCTTCCGGCGTCCGGGCCAGCGGGTCGGCCTGGCGCGCCTCGAGCGCGGCCTTGAGCGCGCCGGCGGCGGCGAGCCCGTCGCGGATAGCGGCGAGATCGCGCGGGCCGCCGCGGCCGAGCAGGAGCCTGGTCTGCGCGCGCTCGATGTCGGGCGCACCGCCGAGCGCCGTGCGCGCCGCCGCGCGCGCCTCGGCGTCGTCGACGAACCAGCCGATCACGTCGAGGCGGCTCGCGATCGCGCGCGGATCGGTCAGCGGCGCCGACAGGCGCGCCAGCAGCAGCCGCGCGCCCGCGCCGGTGACGGTGCGGTCGATCGCGCCGATCAGGCTGCCGCGCCGGTCGCCGGTCGTGATCGAGCGGTCGATCTCGAGCGAACGGCGCGTCGCCGCGTCGATCTCCATGATCGCGCCGTCGCCGAGCAGGCGCGGCTGCTCGAGCCGCGGCAGGCGGCCCTTCTGCGTCAGCTCGACATAGTCGACCAGCGCGCCGGCGGCGGCGAGCTCGGCGCGGCCGAACGCGCCGAACGCATCCAGCGCCTCGACCTGGTAGACCGCCTGCAGCCGGCGGCGCGCGTTGTCGCTGTCGAAGCGCGGCGCCGGCAACGGCGTCAGCCGCTCTTTCCACTGGCCCAGGACTTCGAACAGCTCGGGACGCTGCAGCAGCCGGTCGGACAGCAGAAGCTCGCCCGGCTGCACCCGCTCCAGCGCGGCGGCCAGCGCCGCCACCGGCACGTGCTGCACGGTGAAGCCGCCCGTGCTCATGTCGAGCCAGGCGAGCGCCAGGCGCCGCTCGGCCTCGGCCAGGGCGGCGAGATAGTTGTGCCGGCGCGCGTCGAGCAGCGCCTCCTCGGTGATCGTGCCGGGCGTGACCAGCCGCACCACGTCGCGGCGCACGACGGCCTTGCTGCCGCGCTTCCTTGCCTCGGCCGGATCCTCGAGCTGCTCGCAGACCGCGACCTTGAAGCCCTGGCGAATCAGCCTCAGCAGATAGGACTCGGCGCTGTGCACCGGCACGCCGCACATCGGGATGTCCTGCCCGGCGTGCTGGCCGCGCTTGGTCAGCGCGATGTCGAGCGCCTTTGCCGCGCGCGCGGCGTCGTCGAAGAACAGCTCGTAGAAATCGCCCATGCGGTAGAACAGCAGCGAGTCCGGGTACTGCCGCTTGAGCTCGAGATACTGCGCCATCACCGGCGAGGCGCCGTCGGTGCGCAGCGCGGCCGAAACCGGCGCGGCGGCGGCCGGAGCCGTGACGCCTTCCCTGGGCGGGTGCGAGCGCGCGGAAGCCATGGGGCCGGCACGATATCACGCGCGCCTTGCGGCGGCAGTCGCCTTGACGCCTGCCCTTCGGCGCTGGTCAAATCCGCGGCGTGCCGGCGCGGGCGGCGACGTAAGCGCATACACCGGGCATCGCGTCCGGGCGTCGTCGGCCGAAACAGGCGCCGGGGAACAAGGGGGAATCACGCCATGCAGTGGAAATCGGACCTGTGGCGACTCGGGCTCGCGGCCGGGATCGCGCTCTCGCTCGCCCTGCCCTTGCCGGCGGCGGCGCAGAAGGTCGTCAACGTCTGGCACACCGAGCCCAACCCGAAGACGAAGGCCGCCATCGACGAGATCATCAAGGCGTTCGAGAAGGAGAACCCGGGCGTCAAGGTGGAGCAGGAGGCGGTCGCCTGGGGCGACCTGGACAAGAAGATGCAGGCAGCGCTGGCCTCGGGGGCGTTCCCCGAGATCGCGCACGGCCAGACCTATGTCGAGCGCTCGCTGTCGGCCAAGGGCTTCCTCAGGCCGCTCAACGACGTGATCGAGTCGATCGGCGAGAACGACATTTTTGAGGTCGTGCGCAAGCTCGACTACAACCCGAAGGACAAGAAGTACTACGGGCTGGCCCATGCGGTTGGGACCGACCTGATCGTCTATCGCAAGGACTTCATGCGGCAGGCCGGGCTCGACGCCGAGAAGCCGCCGACAACGTTCAAGGAGTGGCTGGAGCAGCTGAAGAAGCTGACGGTCGATACCAACGGCGACGGCAAGCCCGACCGCTACGGCCTCAGCCTGGCCGGTCCCGGCTTCTTCATCAACGAGGACCTCTACATGTGGGTCGGCTCGAACGGCGGGCGGCTGTTCGACGAGAAGGGCAAGCCGGCCTTCACCGAGAAGCCGGTGCTCGAGGTACTGGAGTTCTGGAAGCAGCTCAACGACTGCTGCCTCGCGCCGGACTGGCTGAGCCGGCAGTATCTCGACACCTTCGCCGACCTCGCCACCGGCAAGGCGGCGCAGATCCTGGGCTGGGGCCGCGGCAACGGCTATTTCGAGCAGTACGCGCCCGACGTCGTCGCCAAGGGCGACATCGGCGTCTATGCCTCGAAGCCGCTGGGCCCGTCGGCCAAGCCCGGGCAGTCCTTCGTCACGCAGTTCGACTGCGAGCCGTGGATGGTGTTCAAGAATTCGAAGAATCCCGAGGAGGCGGCGAAGTTCCTGAAGTTCTTCCACCGCAAGGACAACTACCTGAAGTACATCCAGACCGTGCCGGTGCACTTCTTCCCGATCACCAAGTCGCTGCGCGAGGACGCGGCGTACAAGGCGACGCCCGAGTTCCAGAAGTGGAAGTTCTGGGTCGACGCCCAGCATGAGGTGATCGCGAAGCACGACCCGCGGCCGCTGCTGATCACGCAGTGGAGCGACCTGGAGCTGCCCTACGTCGCCGAGATCGCCGGCTCGACCATTCTGGTCGACATGGTCACCGACGTGACCAAGAACGGCAGGACGCCGATGGAAGCGGCCACCAAGGCGCAGCAGCGCGCCGAGCAGCTCATCACGCAGCTCGGCTACAAGAAGTGGTAGCCCGCGGACGCACCGCTTGAGATGATGCCCCGCGCCGGCCGAGGCCGGCGCGGGGAGCTCTCCGGATTGACATGTCGATGACCACGACCGTCGCCTATGCCGAACGCAAGGCGCTGCCGGCGCTCAAGCCGCGGCGCATCCCCGAACATTGGTGGGGCTACGTCCTGCTGACGCCGGCGGTCGCGCTGGTGATCGGCATCATCCTCTATCCCGTCGCCTATTCCATCTGGATCAGCTTCCATGCCAAGCACGCCTACATGCCGATCCAGACATGGGTCGGGCTGGACAACTACATCTTCTTCCTGACCGACTACGACGGGTTCTGGCGCTCGCTGTGGCTGGGCACGATCTACGCCTTCGGGACGGTGACGCTGCAGATCGTGGTCGGCGTCGCGGCGGCGCTGGTCCTGAACGAGACCTTCATCGGCCGCGGTTTCGTGCGCGGGCTTGCGCTGTTCCCCTACATGCTGCCGACCATCGTCGTCGTCATCCTGATGCGGTGGCTGTTCAACGACAGCATCGGCGTCGTCAAGTACCTGCTCGAATCGACCATCGTGACCAGGGCCATCGTGTGGTTCGCGCCCGAGACGATCATGGTGACGATGATCCTGATCAGCACCTGGACCTTCTTCCCCTTCGTCGTGATCGGTACGCTGGCGCGCCTGCAGACGATCGACCCCGAGCTCTACGCCGCCGCCAAGGTGGACGGCGCCGGCATCCTGCGGCGCTTCTGGCACGTGACGCTGCCGCAGATCCGCAACGTCCTGTTCGTCGTCGTGCTGCTGCGCTTCATGTTCATGTTCACGAAGTTCGACGTCATCTGGCTGTTCGCCGGCGCCGGCGGACTTGGCTCCTACGTGCGCACCTTGCCCATCTACACCTTCGTCAAGAGCTTCGGCGAGCTGCAGGTCGGCATGGGCGCGGCCCTCTCGACGATCATGTTCCTGATGCTGGCAGCGTTCGTGGCGCTGTATTTCCGCCTGTTCAAGCGCGACGAGCACCTCTAGGCCATGGTCGCCCAGATCGCGCAGCGCACGGCGGTCTACCTGGCGGCGGGCGTGATCTGCCTGACGTGCGGCTTCCCGCTCTACTGGATGGTGCTGACCTCGGTGAAGCCCGATGCCGAGATCATCCAGGCGGTGCCGACGTTCCTGACCTGGCAGGCGCATCTCGACGCCTATCAGCGCCTGTTCACGCAGACGCGCTTCCTCACCTATTTCGTCAACAGCATCACCGTGGCGGGCGCGGCGACGCTGCTGACGATCCTGGTCGCGGTACTGGCGGCCTATGCGATCACGCGCTTCCGCTTCCGCGGCCGCGAGGCAGTCGCGGGCACCATGCTGTTCACCTACATGTTCGCGCCGATCATGATCGTGGTGCCGTTCTACATCCTGATGCGCAGCGCCGGTCTGGTGAACTCGCATCTGGGGCTGATCCTGTCCTACACGACCTTCTCGCTGCCGTTCAGCATGTGGATGCTGCGCTCGTTCTTCCAGTCGATCCCGCTCGAGCTGGAGGAAGCGGCGATGATCGACGGCGCCTCGCGCCCGCGCGCCGTCGCGCTGATCATCGTGCCGCTGGCGCTGCCCGGCGTCATCGCCGTGTCGATCTTCACCTTCATCGTGGCGTGGAACGACTACCTGTTCGCGCGCGTGCTGATCGGCGCCGACCAGCTCAAGACCCTGCCGGTCGGCATCCAGGACCTCTACGAGTCGACCGTCACCGACTGGGGCATGGTGATGGCGGCCGGCGTGATGATCACGATCCCGGCGCTGGTGTTCTTTGTTGCGGTGCAGCGCTATCTCGTCTCCGGCTGGGGCGCCGGCGCGATCAAGGGATAGCGTTTCCTCCCGGATTGCTGGACAGGGAAGCGACAAACCTGGGATTATCTCGGGCAACGAGTCCAGGAGCTTCGGGGATAAGGAAACGCCGCCGTGATCGAAGATCGCCGCATCCGCATCAGCGACGAGGAAGCCCTGCTGCTGCACTCGAGCGGCCGGCCGGGCAAGCTGTCGATCGCGCCGACCAAGCCGCTGACGACGCAGCGCGACCTGAGCCTCGCCTATTCGCCGGGCGTGGCGGTGCCGTGCCTGCGCATCCAGAAGGATCCCGACAGCGCCTACGACTACACGGCCAAGGGCAACATCGTCGCCGTGATCTCGAACGGCACGGCGGTGCTGGGCCTCGGCGACCTCGGCGCGCTGGCGGCCAAGCCGGTGATGGAAGGCAAGTCGGTGCTGTTCAAGCGCTTCGCCGACATCGACGGCATCGACCTCGAGGTCGATACGCACGACGTCGACGAGTTCGTCAACTGCGTGCGCTTCCTCGGCAAGACCTGGGGCGGCATCAACCTCGAGGACATCAAGGCGCCGGAGTGCTTCATCATCGAGCAGCGCCTGCGCGAGCTGATGGACATCCCGGTCTTCCACGACGACCAGCACGGCACGGCGATCATCGCCACGGCCGGCCTCTTGAACGCGCTCGACCTGACCGGACGCGACCTCAGGAGCATAAAGCTGGTGATCAACGGCGCGGGCGCGGCGTCGATCGCCTGCGTCGAGCTGATCAAGACGCTGGGCCTGCCGCCCGAGAACGCGATCCTATGCGACAGCCAGGGCGTGATCTACCGCGGCCGCCCCAAGGGCATGAACCAGTGGAAGTCGGCGCACGCGGTCGAGACGAAAGCGCGCACGCTGACGGAGGCGATGGAAGGCGCCGACGTCTTCTTCGGCCTGTCGGTCAAGGACGCGGTCGACCAGAAGATGGTCAAGTCGATGGCGGCGAGGCCGATCATCTTCGCCATGGCCAATCCCGACCCGGAGATCACGCCCGAGGACGTCAAGGCGGTCCGCAACGACGCCATCATCGCCACCGGCCGCTCGGACTACCCGAACCAGATCAACAACGTGCTGGGCTTCCCCTACATCTTCCGCGGCGCGCTCGACGTGCGCGCCTCGACCATCAACGACGCGATGAAGATCGCCGCCGCCCGCGCGCTCGCCGCGCTCGCGCGCGAGGACGTGCCGGACGAGGTCGACGCCGCCTATGGCGGAAGACGCCTGCGCTACGGGCCGGAATACATCATCCCGGTCCCGTTCGATCCGCGCCTGATCGAGGCGGTGCCGGAGGCGGTCGCGCGCGCGGCGATGGATTCCGGCGTGGCGCGGCGGCCGATCGTCGACGTCAAGGCCTATCGCGCCACGCTGCGCTCACGCCTCGACCCGACCGCCTCGAGCCTGACGCGCATCACCGAGACGGTGCGCGCCAACCCGCGCCGCGTCGTGTTCACCGAGGGCGAGGAGGAAAAGGCGATCCGCGCCGCGCTCGCCTTCCGTGCCCAAGGGTACGGCACGCCGGTCCTGATCGGGCGCGAGCACCGCATGGCCGACACGATCAAGGCGGCGGGGCTGCAAGGTACCGCCGACCTCGAGGTCCACAACGCGCGGCTGTCGAGCAACAACAAGAAGTACACCGACTTCCTCTATTCGCGGCTGCAGCGCAGAGGCGCGCTGTACCGCGACTGCCAGCGCATGGTGAACCAGGACCGCAACGTGTTCGCCGCCTGCATGGTCGCCTGCGGCGACGCGGACGCGATGGTCACGGGCCTGACGCGCAGCTGGATGGTCTGCTACGAGGACATCAGCCGCGTGATCGACCATAAGCCGGGCGAGCGCGCCTTCGGCATGATGATCGTCGTCGCGCGCGGCCGCACCCTGTTCATCGCCGACACGAACGTGCATTCGCTGCCCGAGCCCGAGATGCTGGCCGATATCGCCGTGCAGAGCGCGGCGGTCGCGCGCCAGATGGGACACGAGCCGCGCGTGGCGCTGCTGTCCTTCTCCAATTTCGGCAACCCCTGGCGCGAGAAGGCGCAGCGCGTGCGCGATGCGGTCGCCGTGCTCGACCGGCGCAAGGTCGACTTCATGTACGACGGCGAGATGAACGCCGACATGGCGCTGGAGCCCGAGCTGCGCGAGCGCTTCTTCCCGTTCTGCCGCCTCAAGGGCCAGGCGAACGTCCTGGTGATGCCGGCGCTGCACACGGCCGACGTGTCGACCCGCCTGATGCACCAGCTGGGCGGCGCCACGATGATCGGCCCGATCCTGATCGGGCTGGAGAAGCCGGTGCAGATCGTGCACCTGCGCGCCACCGTGTCCGACGTGGTGCAGGCCGCCGTGCTGGCGGCGTACCAGGCGGTCAGGTAGGGACGCTGCCCGCGCCTTGACCGCCGGAACGGCAGGCGAACCCGCGTCCAGCGTCGTCACGGTGCGCGCCTGGGCGGCATGGCTGCTCGCCTCGCTGTTCTTCTTCTACGCCTTCGCCCAGCGCGTGGCGCCCTCGGTGATGGTCGAGGAGCTGATGCGCGACTTCGCCGTCGGCGCGGCGATCCTCGGCAATCTGACCGCCTTCTATTTCTATGCTTATGCCAGCCTGCAGATCCCGATCGGCTTCATGCTCGACCGGCTGGGGCCGCGGCGGCTGATGACCGGCGGGCTGCTGCTGGCCGGCATCGGCAGCCTGGTGTTCACCGCGGGCGAGTCGATCCTGTTCGCCTACGCCGGCCGCCTCCTGATCGGCGCGGGCTCCGCCTTCAGCTGGGTCGGCGCGCTGACGGTGGCGCTGCAGTGGTTTCCGCCGCGGCGCTTCGCCGGGCTCGCCGGCGGCACCCAGGCTTTCGGCATGGCGGGCGCCGTGTTCGGCCAGGCGCCGATCGCCGCGCTGGTCGCGGACTGGGGCTGGCGCGGCGCGATGATGGTGCTGGCGGCGCTGGGATTGGCGCTGGCCGCCGCGATCTGGGCCGTGGCGCGCGACCGGCCGGCGGCAACGCACGTCTCGGTGGGCCTGGGCGCGGGACTGCGCATCGTGCTGGCCCGGCGCCAGACCTGGCTGTCGGGCATCTTCGGCATGGCGATGGTGTCGCCCATGGTCGCCTTCGGCGGCCTCTGGGCCGTGCCCTATCTGACCCAGACGCAAGGCATGACGCGCGCCGAGGCTGCGGCGCTCACCTCGATCATGTTCATCGGCTGGGGCATCGGCGCCCCGCTGGTCGGCTGGCTGTCCGACCGGCTCGGCCGGCGCCGCGCGCCGATGCTGGCGAGCGGCGCGCTCACCACGCTGTTGCTCGCGGCCCTGCCGCTGGTCGACGGCGCGCCGGCCTGGGCCATCGCCGGCTTGATGACCATGCAGGGGCTCTGCGCCTCGACCATGGTGGTGGGCGTGGCGCTGGCGCGCGAAACCACCCCGCCGCAGGTCAGCGGCACGGTGCTGGGCGTGGTCAACACCTTCGTGGTCGGCAGCGGCGCCCTGCTGCAGCCGCTGATCGGCGCGCTGCTGGACCTGCAATGGGACGGCACGATGTCGGCCGGCGCGCGCGTCTATTCTGCCGCGGCCTATTACCGCGCCTTCGCCGTGTTGCCGCTGATTCTGGCGATCGGAACCGGCGCGGCGCTGCTGTCGCGCGATACGGCGAAGGCGTGACGCCGGCCCATCGCTTCTTCGATCTTCGCCAGGACGCCTTTGCTGCCCATCCACACCCGGAGCGGCACCAGGCGATGTCCGCGTGGGCGCGCGCGCCGGCGAGGCAAGATGCGCAAGCCCGATCTTTGGTCCCGGCCGGATTCCGTGTCGCAATGGCGGCGGGACTGCGACGGACGTCAGCGCCGATAGGGTGTGCTGCCGTTGCCGCGGAGCGAGAGCCAGAAGTCGTAGACCATCATGGCGATCACCATGAGGATGATGATGACGATCGGAAGTGCAGGAACCCAGATCAGGAGGATGGCAAGGAACCCGCACACCATCGCTATCCCGATCACTCCTGCGATCAACGTGCTCACCATGTCCGTCCCCGCTTCCGCTGATCTAGCGCTTGCCGCGCCTGGCGGCCTTGCTCCGCCCGCCCCTTGAGGGCCCGCCGGCCACATGGCGCGCGAGCCACCGCGCCGTGCGCAGCAGCCGCGCATCGTTGCCGCGCCGCCCTACCAATTGCACGCCGAGCGGCATGCCGGCCGGCCCTTGCATCAGCGGCAGCGTGACGGCGGGCGTGCCGAGATAGGTCCACATCGAGCAGAACACCGGGGTGCCCGTGGCATCGAGCCCGAGTGGCGCCTCGCCCGGCGCCGTCGGCGTCAGGATCGCGTCGTATTCGTCGAAGATGGCGTCGATGGAAGCGTTGAGCGGCTCCACCAGGTCGACTGCGCGACGGTATGCCACGGCCAGGTGCCCGCGGCCGCGCTCGATCAGCTGGCGCAGCCGGAGGCTCATCTTCTCCGACCCGTCCTCGTATTCGCGATGCAGGTTGCCCGCCATCTCGACATCCATCACGGTGCCGTGCAGCGCCATGACTTCGCCGGCGGACGAAGGCAGCTCGACATCGCCGGTATGCTCGCCGAGCAGCTTCGCGAACCCGGCGAAGGCCTCCTGGGTACTCTTCTCCGCCTGCTCCCACATGGGCGTCCTGACGAAGGCGAAGCGCGGCGGCAGCGGTGGCTCTTCCGACGCGACCGCGGCGAGCGGCGGTGTCGCAATCGGCCGCGTGTCGGGATCGTCCTTGTCGTGCCCCGCCATGATCTCGGCCAGGAGCGCGGCGTCCTCGATGGTGCGCGCGAACACGCCGACATGGTCGAGCGTACGCGACAGAAGCAGAGCGCCGCTGCGCGGGATCAGTCCGTGCGTCGGCTTGAAGCCCACCACGCCGCAGAATGCGGCCGGCCGGATCGTCGATCCCGCGGTCTGCGAACCGATGGCGCCGGGTACCATCATCGCCGCGACGGCGGCGGCGGAGCCGGAGGACGAGCCGCCGGGCGTGCGTTTCGGGTCGTGCGGGTTCGCCGTCTTGCCCGGCGTGAAGTAGGCGAACTCGGTCGTGACCGTCTTGCCCATGATGACCGCGCCGGCGCTGCGCAGCCGGGACACGCAGGCGGCGTCCCGCCTGGGCGTGCGACCGGCATAGAGCGGCGAGCCGAGCTCGGTCGGCATGTCGCCCGTGTCGAACACGTCCTTGATGCCGACGGGAACGCCGTGCAGCCGGCCGACGGCCTTGCCCTGGCTGCGGTGCCGGTCCAGCGCCTCGGCCTGCCGGATCGCGTGATCCGGATCCAGGAAGGTCCAGGCACGGATGTCGGCGTCGATCGCCTTGATGCGATCGAGGCAGGCACGCACCAGCTCGACGGACTTGACCCTGCCCTCGCGAATCTCGAGGGCGGCTTGCGCCAGCGACAGCTCGTGCAGGCTCATCGCGGCGTGTACAGGTAGTCGGGCAGCCACAGCACGATCTGCGGATAGGTGTACACGAGCACCATGCTGAGGAACACCATCGACACGAAGGGCAGCGCCCCGGCGAAGATCTGCGTCAGGCGCACGTGCGGCGGCGCGACGCCCTTGAGATAATAGGCGGCCATTGCCATCGGTGGCGTGTTGAACGAGGTCTGGATGTTCAGCGCCACCAGGATGCCGAAGAAGATCGGATCGATGTCGAAGGCCTTGAGCAGCGGCAGGAAGATCGGAACGAAGATGATGATGATCTCGCTCCACTCCAGCGGCCAGCCGAGCAGGAAGATGATGGCCTGGGTCATGATCAGGAACTGCGTCGGCGACATGTTCAGCGACTTGACGAACTCCTCGACCACGGAATGGCCGCCGAGATACGAGAACACCGAGGAGAACGTCCAAGAGCCGATGAACAGGTAGCAGACCATCGCCGTGGTGCGGGCGGTGAGGAACACCGCCTCGCGCACGCGCTCGAAGTTCAGGGCCCGGTAGCAGGCCGCCAGGACCATGCTGCCGAGAGCACCGACCGCTGCCGCCTCCGACGGGGTGGCGAGACCGAACAGGATGGCGCCGAGAACGGCCAGGATCAGCACGGCGAGCGGGAAGAACGACGTCGCCAGCGCCCAGAGCAGCGTGCCGAACGGCACGTCGGTCTCGGACTTCGGCAGCTTCGGCGCGGCCTTCGGGAAGATCAGCGCGAAGATGATGACGTAGACGACGTAGAGCCCGGCCAGGAGGAAGCCGGGGAAGAAGGCGGCGGCGTAGAGCTTGACCGCCGAGATGCCGGCTGTCGCGGCATAGACGATCAGGAGGATGCTCGGCGGGATGAGAATGCCGAGGCATCCCCCCGCGCAGACGACGCCGGAGGCGAGCTTGGTGTCGTAGCCGGCCTTGAGCATCGCGGGATAGGCGAGCAGCCCCATCAGCGTGACGACGGCGCCGACGATCCCGGTCGCGGTCGCAAACAGCGCGCAGGTGACGAGCGTCGCAACCGCCAGCGAGCCAGGCACGTGGCGCGCGGCCAGCTGGATGCTGTGGAACAGGCGATCGAGAATGTTGCTGCGTTCGACGATGTATCCCATGAAGAGGAACAGCGGAACGGCGGTCAGCACGTCGCTGGTCGTCACCTCGAACGTCTTCTGCACCAGCAGGCCGAAGATCCGATTGTCGAAGATGTTGTCGAGCTGGGTCGGACCGGCATAGGCGTAATAGCCGAAGATGACGCCCATCGCGATCAGCGTGAAGGCGATGGGGAATCCGAGCATGACGATGAGGATGAACAGCGCCAGCATCAGGATGCCGACTTCGGGGTTGGTCATCGAGACGCTCCGCTTGTGCCGGCAGCGGATGCCGACTGCCCGCCATGCGCCTGGGCCTGGGCCAGGATCGCCGTTTCCAGCTCTTCGACGTCATGCAGCCGCTGCGGCCAGCGCCCGCTGCGCAGGCACACGACGCAGCGGATGATCTCGGCGATGCCCTGCAACAGCAACAGGCAGCCGGCCACGGGAATCAAGGTCTTCAACGGAAAGACCGGCACGCCGGCGGGACTGAAGATGCTGACCTCCTTGAAGCGGATCGACATGCTGGCGAAGGTCCAGCCGGAATAGATCAACGCCAGCACCGCGGGCAGAAAGAAGATGATGTACAGCGTCAGCTCGACCGACGCCTGCACGCGGTGCGGCCACAGGCGATAAAGCACGTCGCCGCGCACGTGCCCGTTCCGCGAAAGGGTGTAGGGGCCGGCCATCAGCAGCAGCGCCCCGTACATGATGTAGCTGAAATCGAACGCCCAGGTGGTCGGCGCGCGCAGCGCATAGCGCACGAACACCTCGTAGCTGACGCCCAGCGTCAGGACCAGGATCAGCCAGCCGAAGCACTTGCCGACCCAGGCGCTGATCTGGTCGATGAAAAGCAGGACCTTGTTCATGGCGTGATCGCGGCCGGCCTGCGCCGCTTTGCTCCCCCGAATTTCACCCCCGGAAGCGCGGCAAGGGCGGCGCCGTCAGGCGCCGCCCCGCCAGACCGCCGACGATGCGCTACAGACCGAGCTTGCCGAAGTGATGCTCATACGCGGTCTGATAGTCGGCCGCGTTGAGCATTTCGTAGTACACGACGCGCTTGGTCCAGGCCTTCTGCGACTCCATCACCTTCTTCATGAAGGGATCGGCGCCGAGCTTGTCGATCAGGCCGTCCCAGGCCTTGATCTGCGCCTCGAACACCTCCTTCGGCGTGCGGATGACCGTGACCTTCTCCTTCTCGCGCAGCTCCTGCAGGTCCTTGGAGTAGACGTCCATGGCCTTCCAGTAGTTGGCCGAGGAGGCGGCCTCCGCGCCGTAGCGCAGGATCGCCTGGTGTTCCTTGGGCAGCGCGTTGAACTTGGTCTTGTTGAACATCAGCTCGAAATACTCGGTTGCCTGATGGTACGAGCCCAGCATGTAGTTCTTGGCCACGTTCTGCGCCCCGAAGCGGCGATCCGAGGTCGGGTTGTTGAACTCGAACGCGTCGATGACGCCGCGCTCCATCGCCGGCACGATCTCGCCGCCGGGGAGCTGCGCCACGGCCGCACCCATCGCCTGGAACAGGTCGGCCGCCAAGCCCACGGTGCGGTACTTCAGGCCCTTCAGCTCAGCAGACGTCTTGATCGGCTTCTTGAACCAGCCGAGCGGCTGGGTCGGCATCGGCATGGCGAAGAAGCTGACGATGTTGATCTTGAGGATGTTGTCGAGCAGCTCCTGGAACAGCTCCTGCCCGCCGCCCTTGTGGATCCAGCCCAGACCCTGCTCGGCGTTGAAGCCGAACACCGGCCCGGTGCCGAACAGCGACGCGGCCTTGTGCTTGCCGTACCAGTAGACGGTGACGGTATGGGCTGCGTCGAGCGCGCCGGTATGGACCGCGTCCTGCACGCTGAACGGATGCACCACGGCGCCGCCGGTCAGCAGGTCGACCTTGAGCCTGCCGCCCGCCATCGCGTTCACGCGGTCGCAGTAGTCGGCGGCCATTTCCTGGAAGATGTCCGACGCCGGCCACGAGGTCTGCATCTTCAGGGTCGTCGTCTGCGCGCGCGACACGCTGGGTGTCGCGAGCGTGGCGACGGCGGCCGCGCCGGCGCCGGCACCGACCAGGAACTTGCGGCGGGTCGCGGCCTTGTCGACCTGCACGTCGGGTTTCTTCGAAATCTCGCTCATGTTTCCTCCTCGGGTTGCCCTCTCGCGCCCGGCCGGCGCACCCGGCCCGGGATCGTTCTTTACATCACCGTGGCATTTTTTATTTCACAATGGCACAAAACGGTCGCGCGAGTTAAGGGGGAATCGCGATCCGCCTTTCGGATATCTTCAAGTCCCTGTGACATAGCGCCAGCCGAGACCGAGTGCCGCCGCCCCGGCCAGGACCGGGATCATGCCGAGCTTGAAACGCAGCATGGCCAGCATCGCGCCGCCTGCGAGCACCAGGGCCGGCAGGTCGAGCGAGGACGCGACCGGGAGGTCGACCTGCATCCCGGCGAAGCGCCAGGGCACGTGGTCGCGGAACACCACGTGCAGGGCGAACCAGACGGCGAGGTTGAGGATCACGCCGACCACGGCGGCCGTGATCGCCGACAGCGCCCCCGCCGCGGCCGGGTTGCCGCGCAGCCGCTCGACATAAGGCGCGCCGAGGAAGATGAACAGGAAGCTGGGAACGAACGTCACCCAGGTGGTCAGGGCCGCTCCCAGCAAGCCGGCCAGAGCCGGATCGAGCGGCGCGCCGAGCCGGTAGGCGGCCAAGTAGCCGATGAAGGTCAGCACCAGGATCAGCGGCCCGGGCGTGGTCTCGGCCATGCCGAGACCGTCCAGCATCTCGCCGGCTCCGATCCAGGCATAGTGCTCGACCGCCTGCTGCGCGACGTAGGCGAGCACCGCGTAGGCGCCGCCGAAGGTGACCACCGCGACCTTGGAGAAGAACAGGCCCTCGGCCACCAGCACGTGGCTCGATCCGAGCACGAGGCCCGCAACCGCGACCGGAGCGGCCCAGATGGCCCCCCAGGCCAGCAGCACGCCGAGCGCGCGGCCCGGCGTGGGATCGACATGGGTCAGCAGCCTCTCGTCGATCAGCGCGTCGAGCACGGGCTTGCCCTTGGCGGAACCATGTCCGACGCCGTTGGCGAACCAGTCCGGCCGGACCCGCGCGCCGACCAGGCCGGCCATCCCCGCCGCCAGCACGATCAGCGGGAACGGCACGGCGAACAGGAAGATGCCGACGAACGCCAGCGCCGCGAGCGCCACGCGCGCGGGATTGCCGAGCGCGCGCCGGCCTATGCGGAGGACAGCCTCGACCACCACCGCCAGCACCGCCGCCTTGATGCCGAAGAACACGGCGTCGACCGCGGACAGATCGCGATAGCCGGCGTAAAGCGCGCTCAACGCCACCATCACCAAGGCGCCCGGCAGCACGAACAGCACGCCGGCGACGATGCCGCCGAGCGTGCGGTGCAGCAGCCAGCCGATATAGGCGGCGAGTTGCGTCGCCTCGGGCCCCGGCAGCAGCATGCAGTAGTTGAGCGCGTGCAGGAACCGCGCTTCGCCGATCCAGCGCTTCTCCTCGACCAGGATGCGGTGCATGGTGGCGATCTGTCCCGCCGGCCCGCCGAAGCTCAGGAGCCCGATCTTGGCCCAGGTGCGCAGCGCATCGCGAAAGGGGACCGGTGCGGCGGCATGCGTCATACGCGTGGCGGCTCCGCGTCATCGAGGACGGCTCTCGGCCAATCGGCCGGCGGCCAGCCATGCGTCTCGCCCTGCGCCTCGCGGCACCAGGCATAGAGCGCGTCGTAGAGCACCATGCCGTGCGCCAGCATCTGGTGATCGTCCCTGAAGACTCGCGAGAGGCCGAGCGAAACCGCGAGCAGCCCGGCCGACTGCGCGGTGAGATCGGGCCGCCCGGTATCGGCGCCGCGCACGATCGTCGCGAGCTGACGCAGCGCCGGCTCGTCGAGACCGTATTTCGACAGGAACGCGTCGAAGCTGCATCTCTCGCCGACATGGCTGAGCTCGACCTCGGGTACGTCGTAGGGAATGGCGCTCTGCGCCGTTGCCTCGCGCATCACCGCGCCCGCGGGCACGTAGAGGAATTCCGGCGCGCGGTCGATGAAGCGCGCGACCAGCCAGGGACAAGCGATGCGATCGATCTTCGGCCGCTCGCGCGTGATCCATTTCATGGCGTTCCCCCGTCAAGGACCATATTGGCTGTCGCGCGGCCGATCACGCGGTTTTGCCGCCTACCGGCCCGCCGATCGCATGCCAGGCCGCGATACCGCCGCGGAGCGCGCGGGCATCGATGCCTTTGGCACGCAGGGCCGTCACCGTGTCGTGGCTGACGTTGTGGCCGTAGACGCAGTAGACGACGACCTCGCGGCCGCGCGGCAGCGTGTCGGCCCAGTCGGCCACGATCTCCGGCTGGCGCCAAGCGGCGCCCTGGATCATGTCGGCGCCGGCATCGAAGGCCCGGCGCCGGCGCACGTCGAGGATGAGCGGCGCCCGGCCGGCGGCCAGCGACGCACTGAGATCCTCGGGTGCGATCGATTCCGCGTCATGGCGTCGCGGCTCGTCGGCGATGCCGGCCGCGGCCTGAACGCGCCGCTCGACCGAAGCCCAGTCGATATTGCGAATGAACGCGTCGACATAGGCGCCGGCGCGGGCGCCGAAATCGAGGTGATAGGCATGCTCGTACATGTCGAGCGCGAGGACCGGCCGGGCGCCCGCCAGCGTGTGCGTGTGGTCGGCGGCCCATTGGTTCACCAGGCGCCGGTCGCGCGACGACCACGCGAGCAGCACCCAGCCCGAGCCACCGCCCAGCGCCTTGCCCATCGCGCTGAATTCCGCGCGCCAGCGCGCGACGCTGCCGAAGTCGCGCTCAAGCGCCGCCGCCAGCGCCGCCGGCGGATCGCCGCTGCCGCCGCCCAGGCTCGCGAAGTAGAGCTCGTGCAGGAGCATCGAGTTGGCGGCGATCAGCTCCTCGCGCTTGAGCCCGTTGAGTTGGAAGCCGGGCGCCGCCTGCGGGTCCAGCCGCGCGAGTTCGGCGGCGATCGCGTTCAATCGGCGCACGGCGCCGCCGTAGTTGTTCTCGTAGTGGCTGACGATCAGCCGCTCGGACAGGCCGTCGAGCGAGGCCGGGGTGACGTCGAGCGGTGCGACGCGGTAGCTCATGGCCGTCCCCTATGGGCGCCAGAACGGCTTGGCGACCTCGCGGTCGATCGCCCCCGCGGCGAGGCCGATATCGCGCCGCCCGTCGGCGTCCAGCGTCGCCAACGCGTTGCGCTGACGCGCCCGCTCGGTCCAGCACAGCAGCACGCCGGCCAGGCCGCCCGATCGCGCTGCGCGGTTGCGGGCGGCGCAGCGCGCAAACGTGGCATAGAGAACGTCCATCAGCATGATCGAATCTCCCGTGCTTGCGTCTTCGACATGGTCAGGGTCGCCATGACGGCTTCGACATTTCTGCGCGCAGCGCATCGGGATCGATGCCCAGGTCGCGCAGCGTGCGCTCGCCCAGCCTCGACAGCCCGGCGAGGGCCCGCCGATGCCGGCGGCGCGCCAGAACGCGGTGAAGAATGACGAGCAACTCCATGAGCTTGCCGGGCATGTGCGGCCCTCGATGGCTTCATGATCATCACTGTTGCATTCAATGATACATCTGCTCTATATACCTGGACAATCGATGTTGCAACTGTTTCTTTCTTAATGGCTTTGTTGCTAGCAGTTGTTATATTGGCCGCAAGGAGACGCTATGGCCGCGCCCGCGCCGATGTCCTGGCTGATGCTGCTGCACAACATCCCGCCGAAGCCGGCCTACCTGCGGGTCAAGATCTGGCGCCGGCTGCAGGCGCTGGGCGCCGTAGCGGTCAAGAACGCGGCCTACGTTCTGCCGCGGTCGGACCAGGCGCACGAGGACCTGCGCTGGGTCTGTCGCGAGATCGAGCAGGGCGGCGGCGAGGCGGTGCTGTGCGAGGCGCGCTTCGTGCACGGCCTGGACGACGCGGGTCTGCGCGGCCTGTTCGATGCCGCGCGCGATGCCGACTACGCCGGCGTGACCGAGGAAGCGCGCCGGATTCTCGACGAGCTGGCCGAGCAGCCGTCCGAGATGGAGGCGGCGACGCGGCGGCTCAGGCGTCGCTTCGATCAGGTGGCGGCGCTTGATTTCTTCGGCGCGGCCGGCCGCGAGCCGGCCGAAGGGGCGCTGTCGGGCCTGGAGGCGCGGCTCAAGCCCGCGTCGCAGCACCAGGCCGAAGCGCGCGCGGAGAGGGCACGGCCGAGCGGCCGGGTCTGGGTGACCCGGTCGCAGGTGTTCGTCGACCGCATCGCCACCGCCTGGCTGATCAAGCGCTTCATCGATCCCCGGGCGCGCTTCAAGTTCGTCTCCGAGAAGGACTACAGCCCGCGCGCCGGCGAGCTGCGCTTCGACATGTTCGATGCCGAGTTCACGCACGAAGGCGACCGCTGCACGTTCGAGGTGTTGCAGCAGCGCTTTGTCGCGAACGATCCAGGCCTGCACCAGCTCGCCGAGATCGTGCACGACATCGACCTGAAGGACGGCAAGTACGCGCGGCCCGAGGCGGCCGGCGTGCTGCAGCTCGTCGCCGGCATCTGCGAGAGCGCAGCCGACGACACGGAGCGCATCAAGCGCGGCGCCGAGCTGTTCGAGGCGCTCTATCGCTCCTTCCGCGGCAGGCGCGCCTGACCGGCGTCAGTGCCGGTGCTGGTGATGCATGTCCGGCGCGTGCGGGTGCGCATGGCACAGCCGCGCATGGGCGAGCCGCACCGTCGGCTGTTCGCCCAGAAGCGGGGTGGAGAGGGCCGCGCCGAGGAAGGGCGAGGTCGAGAAATAGGCGCCCGTGCGCGCCGTGCCGAGATGGCGCAGCGCCGGGACGAACAGCGCCAGCCGCGCACCGGGGGCGCACAGGACGGCGAGACGCGATATGCGGCTCTGGATTGCGCGAGGGCCTGACCCAATGCCAGTCTAGCCCGATGGTGATGATTGCCGAAGAGCCGCCGCGGCAGGCCGAGATCGAATCCCTGCTGCGGGAATCCGACGCATTCTCCATGGGGCTCTACCCGCCGTGGAGCAACCATCTGATCGGCGTCGACGCGCTTGACCGGCCCGGGACCCGCTTCTTTGTCGCGCGGCTGATGGGTGCGTGGCCGGCTGTGCCGGGTTGCTGCGGGGCCGAGCCGGCGATGCCGAGGTCAAGCGCATGATCGTGACGGCGGCCGCGCGCGGGATGGGCGTCGGCCGCGCGCTCCTCGGCGCCATCGATGAGGCGGCGCGGCGCGAGCGGGTGCAGGTGATCCCGCTGGAAACCGGCCCCGGGAACGTCGCCGCCCTCGCGCTCTGCCGCCGCTTCGGCTTCCGCACGCGCGGGCCCTTCGGCGCGTACCGGCCCGACCCGCTGAGCATATTCATGGAAAAGGCCCCCGCGGAGCCTTAGGCGGCGCACGGGTTGCGCTCGCGGGCCGCGCCGTGCGAGTTTCCCGGCCCGCGTTCCGATCGCTTGCAGGACCATGATCGTCTTCCACCATCGCCATCGCGCGAACTTCTACGCCTCGGGCGGAATCGAGCGCGCGCATCGCCTGCGCGCCGACGTCGAGGCGCTGCGCCAGGCGCTGGCGCTGCCCACCACGCGCATCGTGCCGGTCTGGCGCGCGCGCAGCCTGGTGGTCGAAGGGTCGGCGCCCGGCGCTGCCCTGCTGTCGGTGGCGGAGTTCGTGCGCCGCTTCGACAGCATCGCGCTCGATCCCGAAGCCGGCGCGACCTTGCTCGGCTTCCTCGACGAGGCGGCGCATTTCGCCGTCGACGTGTCGGCCCTGGAAGAGGAGCGGGCCCAGGCCTGCGTCGCCGACCTGGTTTCCGCGAGCGGGGCCAGGTTCGTCGACCTGCGCGCGGTCGGGCCGCTGATGGAGCGCCGCGAAGGCGCGCTGCTCGCCTATGCGCGCGGGCTGATGCACTGGCACGACCGGAACAAGTTCTGCGGCGTCTGCGGCTCGCCGACGCGGCCTGCCGAAGGCGGCCATGTCCGGCGCTGCACCAATCCCGACTGCAACGCGTCGCATTTCCCCCGCACCGACCCGGCCGTGATCATGCTGGTGACCGACGGCGAGCGCCTGCTGCTCGGCCGCCAGCGCATCTGGCCGCCGGGACAGCATTCGGTGCTGGCCGGCTTCGTCGAGCCCGGCGAGAGCCTGGAGGACGCGGTCGCGCGCGAGGTCGAGGAGGAGGTCGGCTTGAAGGTGCGCGACATCCGCTACCGCTCGTCGCAGCCCTGGCCGTTTCCCGCCTCGATCATGCTGGGCTTCACCGCCGTCAGCGACCCGGTCGAGCCCGACGTCAACACGGACGAACTGGAGTCGGCGCGCTGGTTCACGCGCGAGGAAGTGCGGAACTGCCCGATGAACGACGTCTTCCGCCTGCCGCGCGCCGATTCGATCGCGCGCCGCCTGGTCGAGGAGTGGATGAAGGAAGGATGACGGCCGGGACCAGCGGGCAGCCGCCGATGATCAGTCGTCGACCGCGCCTTTCCGGCGCGCGGGATGCGCGGGATAGACGCCGAGGATCCGCACCTCGCGCGAGAAGAAGCTGAGTTCCTCGAGCGCGAGCCTGACCGGCGTGTGCTCGGGGTGGCCCTCGATGTCGGCGTAGAACTGCGTGGCGAAGAAGCTGCCGCCGAGCATGTAGCTCTCGAGCTTGGTCATGTTGACGCCATTGGTGGCGAATCCGCCCATCGCCTTGTAGAGCGCCGCCGGCACGTTGCGCACGCGGAACACGAATGTCGTCATGACGTCGCTGCCGGCGTCGGGGTTGATCGGCTCGCGCGCCATCACCAGGAAGCGCGTGGTGTTGTGCTCGGCGTCCTCGATGTTGGCGCGCAGCGACTGGAGTCCGTGCAGCCGGCCGGCGAGCGACGAGGCGATCGCCGCCATGGTCTTGTCGCCGCGCCGCGCCACCTCGGCCGCGGCACCGGCCGTATCGGCCCAGACCATCGCCTTGGCGTCCAGCTCGCGGATCAGCTTGCGACACTGGCCGAGCGCGTGCACGTGGCTGAGGATGGTCCTGACGCCTTCGGTCGTCGCGCCTTGGGGCGCCAGCAGGTGATGCTCCACGCGCTGGAAGTGCTCGGCGATGATGTGCAGGCGCGATTCCGGCAGCAGGTGATAGACGTCGGCGACGCGTCCGGCGACCGAGTTCTCGACCGCGATCATCGCCAGGCGCGCGCGGCCTTCCTGGACCGAGGCGAACGTTTCGGCGAAGTCGCGGCAGGGCAGCGTGTTCATCGTCGGGAACACGGTGCGGCAGGCGAGGTCGGAATAGGCGCCGTGCTCGCCCTGGAAAGCGATCGTGTTGTCCGGCGAGGTGTCGGCGACGACGGCGGGCGCGGCCTTGGGGGCGCTCTTGATCGTGGTCATGGGCGGCTCTGCACGGAAAAAATCAGCGCGCGGCCAGCAATTGACGCGCGCGCTCCAGGTCGGCCTGAGTATCGACACCGAGCGGAACCGTGTCAACCAATACGGCGTCGATGCGCATGCCGTTCTCCAGCGCGCGCAGCTGCTCCAGGCTCTCGCGCAGCTGCAGCACGCCGGGCGGCAGCTTGACGAAGCGCTCGAGCGCGGCGCGGCGATAGGCATAGAGCCCGATATGGTGATAGTGCGGCCCCTCGCGCGCCGGCACGGTGGCGCGCGAGAAATAGAGTGCGCGCGCGATGCGCTTGCCCGGCGCGAAGCCAACCACGCATTTCACCACGTTGGGATTGCTGCGTTCCTCCTCGATCCTGATCTCGGCGACCAGCGTGGCGATGTCGACCGCGGGGTCCATCAGCGGCAGCAGCGAGGCGCGGATCGCCTGGGGATCGACGGTCGGCAGATCGCCCTGGACGTTGACCACCACGTCATGGCGACGCTCCGGATCGACCTTGGCCACGGCCTCGGCGATGCGGTCGGACCCGGTCTGGTGGCCGGGGTCGGTCAGCACGGCCCGGCCGCCCGCACGCTCCACTTCGCGCGCGATCTCCGCATCGGCGCAGGCGACCAGCACCGGGCCGACGCCGGCCTCCGTCGCGCGGCGCCAGACCTGCACGATCATCGGCACGCCGCCGATATCGGCCAGCGGCTTGTTCGGCAGCCGCGTCGCCGCAAGGCGCGCCGGAATGGCGACGATCGGGTTGAGCCTGGGCGCGATCATCGGCGGCGACCATAGCGAAGCGCGCCCCGGGCGGGAAGCGGCCGCGGCGAGCCACGATCCTGAAGCCGGCGGGGCCGGCGAAGGCGTTGCGACCCCGACGTTTGGCGTATTGCCTTTGTGCGTTGCGGGAGGCTACATTCCGCCCGCTTCGAGGGGTGGGCGGCCGGTCCAGGCCGCTTTGAGGGAAAATCAGGTTCATGGCGACAACCAAGCAATCCGATCCGTTGTTCTGGAACAAGGTGGTGGGGGCGATCCTGTTCGCCGGCCTGATCGCCATGACGACCGGCTTCATCGCGGAGCTGCTGGTGCACCCGAAGAAGCTGAAGGAGAACGTCTACGTCGTGGCGGTACCCGAGGCGGCGACGGCGGCGGCCGGCGCGCCCAAGGCGATCGAGCCGATCGGGCCGCTCCTGGCCAGTGCCAAGCCCGAGGCGGGCGAGGCGGCGGCGAAGAAGTGCGCGGCCTGCCACACCTTCACCAAGGGCGGGCCGGACCGCGTCGGCCCCAACCTGTGGAACGTCGTGGGCGGCCATCGCGCCCATTCCGCCAGCTTCGCCTATTCGCAGGGCTTGGCGGGCATGAAGGACAAGAACTGGGACTACGAGGATCTGAACCAGTTCCTGGCCAATCCCAAGGGCGTCGTGCCCGGCACCAAGATGGCGTTCGCCGGCATCTCGAGCGCCAAGGAGCGGGCCGACGTGATCGCCTATCTGCGCTCGCTCAGCGATCAGCCGAAGCCGCTGCCTTGACGCTGACGGCCGGGCGCATCGGCACGGGCCGCCCGGAAGCGTTGATCGCCCTCGCCGACCGGCTCGCCGACGCCGCCGGCGCCATCATCCGTCCGTATTTCCGCACGCGGCTCGATGTCATCGGCAAGGACGACGCCTCGCCCGTGACCGTCGCCGACCGCGAGGCGGAGGCGGCGATGCGCGCGATCATCGCGCGCGAGTGCCCCGGCCATGGCATCCTGGGCGAGGAATTCGGGCCCGAGCGCCTCGACGCCGAGTTCGTCTGGGTACTCGATCCGATCGACGGCACGAAGTCCTTCATCTCGGGCGTGCCGCTGTTCGGCACGCTGATCGCGCTGCTGCATCGCGGCCGGCCGATCCTGGGCGTGATCGACCAGCCCATTTCACGCGAGCGCTGGATCGGCGTCGAGGGGCGGCCGACCCTGTTCTGCGGCCAGATCGCGCGGACGCGCCCCTGCGCGAGCCTGGCCGAGGCGTCGCTGTTCTCCACGTCGCCCGAAATGTTCAAGGGCGACAACTGGCCCGCCTACGAGCGGCTGCGTAAGGCGGTGAAGCTGCCGCGCTACGGCAGCGATTGCTACGCCTACGGCCTGGTCGCGATCGGCCATATCGACATCGTGGTCGAGGCCAGCCTCAAGCCGTACGACTACCTGGCCCAGGTGCCGATCATCGAAGGCGCCGGCGGCGCGCTGACCGACTGGAACGGAACGGCGCTCGGCCTCAGGTCCGACGGGCGCGTGGTCGCCTGCGGCGACCGGCAGCTTCACAAGGACGTGGTGCGCACGCTCGCGGGTTGATGGTCCGGCGTGCATCGGCCAGAGTCGGGGCGGTCCTCGCATAGCCAAGGAATCCGCCATGCGCCAGGGAATGCGGCCCCATCTCTTCCGCCTGCTTGCGTCCGCGCTGCTCGCGGGCGCGCCCGCGGCGGGCGCGCTGGCCGATCAGCCGGTCAACGGGCTGGGCATCGCCATGCACGGCACGCCGAAATACAAGGACGACTTCAAGCACTTCGACTACGTCAGCCCGAACGCACCCAAGGGCGGCGAGGTCAAGCTGGCGGCGATCGGCGGCTTCGACACGCTGAACGGCTTCGTCATCAAGGGCCGCGCCGCTGCCGGCCTGGGGCAGATCTACGATTCGCTGATGGCGGGCTCGGCCGACGAGCCGTTCAGCCAGTACGGCCTGCTGGCGGAGAAGATCGAGACGCCGGCCGACCGGTCCTGGGTCGCCTTCACGCTGCGGCCGAACGCCCGCTGGCACGACGGCAAGCCGATCACGGTCGACGACGTGATCTTCACCTTCAACATCCTGCGCGAGAAGGGCGCGCCCTTCTACCGGCTCTACTACCAGCATGTCGACCAGGTGGCGAAGACGGGCGAGCGCACGGTGAAATTCGGCTTCAAGCCGGGCGAGAACCACGAATTGCCGCTGATCCTCGGCCAGCTGCCAGTGCTGCCCAAGCATTACTGGGAGACGCGCGACTTCGAGAAGACGACGCTCGAGCCGCCGCTCGGCAGCGCCGCCTACAAGATAGACAGCATCGATCCGGGTCGTGCGATCACCTATCGCCGCGTGCCCGACTACTGGGGCAAGGACCTGGCGGTGAACATCGGGCGCGAGAACTTCGACGCGATCCGCTACGACTACTACCGCGACGCCACGGTCGCGCTGGAGGCGTTCAAGGCCGGCGCGTTCGACTTCCGGGTCGAGAACTCGGCCAAGGAATGGGCCACCGGCTACGACGTGCCGGCGGTCAAGGCCGGCGTGATCGTCAAGGAGGCGCTGAAGAACAGCCGCACGCAGGGCATGCAGGGCTTCGCCTTCAACGTGCGGCGCCCGATCTTTCAGGACCGCAAGGTGCGCGAGGCGCTCGGCTTCGCCTTCGATTTCGAATGGTCGAACAGGACCCTGTTCTACGAGCAGTATACGCGCACGCGCAGCTATTTCGGCAATTCCGAGCTCGAGGCCAAGGGCCTGCCCGGGCCGGAGGAGCTGAAGCTGCTGGAACCGCTGCGCGGCCAGATCCCGGACGAAGCGTTCGCGCAGGAATACAACCCGCCGCGCACCGACGGGTCGGGCAACATCCGCGGCAATCTGATGAAGGGCGCGCAGCTCTTGAAGGAGGCGGGCTGGTCGATCAAGGGCGGCAAGCTGGTCAACGACAGGACCGGGGAGCCGATGCGCTTCGAGATTCTGCTCAACAACCCGCAATTCGAGCGCATCGTGCTGCCGTTCGTGAAAAACCTGGAGCGGCTGGGCATCGAGGCGTCGGTGCGCACGGTCGACACGGCGCAATACCAGCGCCGTTCGGACGAGTTCGATTTCGACATGACGGTCGAGGTCTGGGGCCAGTCGGAATCGCCGGGCAACGAGCAGCGCGACTTCTGGAGCACCGCCGCCGCCGACCAGAAGGGCAGCCGCAACTCGGTCGGCATCAAGAGCAAAGCGATCGACGAGCTGATCGAGAAGCTGATCGCCGCGCCCGACCGCCAGGCACTGGTGGCGCGCACACGCGCGCTCGACCGCGTGCTGCAATGGGGCTTCTGGGTCATCCCCAATTTCCACACCAACGTCGACCGGCTGGCCTACTGGGACAAGTTCGGGCGGCCTGCGGTGACGCCAAAGCAGGGGGCGCAGTTCGACGCGTGGTGGGTCGATCCGAAGAAGGAAGCGACCCTGGCGCAGCGCAAGGCGGCGGCAGGCAACTGAGCGCGACCCTTACGGCCTGACGCTCACCTGCATCACGGCGCCGTCGTCGGGCGAGGCCTGGATGGAAAAGCCGAGCTGGCGGCAGAGCTCGAGCATGCTGGTGTTCTCGGCCAGCACGTCGCCGTGGACCTCGCCGATGCCGCGGGCGCGGGCATAGGAAAGGATGCGCTGCATCAGCAGATGCCCGAGGCCTTTGCCCGTCACGTCGGTGCGCACGATGACGGCGAACTCGGCACGGGCGTTGTCCGGGTCAGCGCTGAGGCGGCCGACGCCGTAGAGCTCCTCCGCGCCGCTCTCGAGCGGCGCCGCCAGCACGAAGGCTATCTCGCGATCGTAGTCGATCTGCGTCAGCCGTGCCGCCATGGCGTGGTCGAGCGCGCGCAGCGGCGCGAAGAAGCGCATGCGCACGGCATGCGGGCTCAGCTTGGTGAAGGCATGGCGCAGCGCCGGCTCGTCCTCGGGCCGGATGGGCCTGAGGCGGTAGCGGCGCCCATCATGGTCGGCGACGATCTCCTCCAGCTCCTGCGGGTAGGGGCGGATCGCCAGGCGATCGGTCGTCGGGCGCCTGCCGTCGACCGTCTGGACCGGGCGCACGCGCACACGCGCGTCCAGCGCCACCACGCCGTCGGCGTCGGCCAAGAGCGGGTTGATGTCGAGCTCGACGACCTCGGGCAGGTCGATGGCGATCTGCGCGGCGCGGATCATGGCGAGCGCGATGGCGTCGAGATCGGCGCCGGGCCGGCCGCGATGCGGCTGCAGCAGGCGCCAGATGCGCGTGCGCGAGAGCGCCTCGCGCGCGAGTACGAGGTTGAGCGGCGGCAAGGCCAGCGCCTTGTCGTCCGCCAGCTCGACCGCCGTGCCGCCTTGGCCTATCAGCACGACCGGTCCGAACTGCCGGTCCTCGACGATGCCGACGATCAGCTCGTGCGCGCGCGGGCGGCTGGCCATGGGCTGCACGGTGAAGCCCTCGAGCCGCGCGTCGGGACGGCGCGCGCGCACCACGTCGAGCATGCGCGCCGCCGCCTGGCGCGCGGCGACCGGCGTGGCGAGATCGAGCGCAACGCCGCCCACGTCGGTCTTGTGCGTGATATCGGGCGAGCGGATCTTGACCGCGACCGGACCCATCATGCCGTGCGCGAACTCGGCGACCTGTTCGGGCGTGACGGCGATGCGCGTCGGCACCACCGGCACGCCATAGGCGGCGAGCAGGTCCTTGGCCTCGGCCTCGCCCAGCCATTGCGACCCGGACGCCAGCGCCTGCTCGACGATGGCGCGGCCACGCGCCGCATCGGGGCGGATTTCGCTGGCGAGCACCGGCGGCGTCTGCATCAGCGCTTCCTGGTTGCGCCGGTACTCGACAAGCCGCATGAAGCCGCGCACGGCCTGGTCTGGCGTGTCGAACGAGGCGATGCGCGCCTCGGCCAGGCGCCGGCGGCCCGGCTCGGCCGCCGCGCCGCCGACCCAGCTGGTCAGCACCGAGCGCCGCCGGTCGCCGACCGCCTTGATCACCGCCTCGGCGGCCTCGAGCGGCGAGGTGATCGCGGTCGGGCAGTTGAGCACCAGCAGAGCGTCGACGTTGCGGTCTTCGAGCACGGCGGCGACGGCGGCGGCATAGCGCGATCCGTCCGCGTCGCCGATGATGTCGACGGGATTGTCGTGCGACCAGGTGGCCGGCAGCACGGCGTTCAGGCGCGCCATCGTCTCGGGCGAGAGGGACGCCAGCGTGGCGCCCGCCTCGGATACCGTGTCCACCGCCATGACGCCGAGCCCGCCGCCGTTGGTGACGATCGCCAGCCGGTCGCCGGCAGGCGGGCGCAGCATCGCCAGCGTCTCGACGGCAGCGAACAGGTCGGCGAGCTCGCGCACGCGCAGCATGCCGGCGCGGCGGAAGGCGGCATCGTAGACCGCGTCCATGCCGGCGAGCGCGCCGGTATGGGAAGCCGCGGCCCTGGCGCCGGCCTCGCCGCGACCGGCCTTGACCACGACGACGGGCTTGATGCGCGCGGTGGCGCGCGCAGCCGACATGAACTTGCGCGCATGCGTGACCTGCTCGATGTAGAGCAGCACGGCGCGCACGTTGGGATCGCGCCCGAGATAGTCGAGCATGTCGCCGAAATCCACGTCGGCCATGTCGCCGAGCGAGACCATGTGCGAGAAGCCGATGCCGCGCGACGTCGCCCAATCGAGCACGGATACCAGGATCGCGCCCGACTGGGTGACGAAGCCGAGGTCGCCCGGCGGCGCACCGATATGGGCGAAGCTGGCATTGAGGCCGATCTGCGGCGCCAGGATGCCGACGCAGTTCGGCCCGAGCACGCGCAGGAGATGCGGCCGCGCCGCATCGAGCATCGCCTGGCGCAGGCCGTCCTTGGCGCCGACTCCGGCCGTGATCACCACCGCGGCGCGCGTGCCGCGCGCGGCCACCGCGGCAACGAGGCCCGGCACGGTCGCAGGCGGCGTGGCGATGACGGCAAGGTCGGGCACCAGCGGCAGGGCCGCGACGTCGGGATAGACCGGCAGGCCGGCGATTCTCTTGTGCTTGGGATTGACCAGCAGCAGCTTGCCCTTGAAGCCGCCTTCCATCAGGTTGCGCGCCACCACCGTGCCTACCGCGCCGGGGCGCCGGCTGACGCCGATCAGCGCGACCGATTGCGGCCGGAGCAGCGCGTCGAGGTTGCGGATCGACATGACGAGGCAGCGGCCGGCCGATTATCGCAGGTCCGCGAGCGCGCGCTGATAGGTCTTGAGCGCCTCGTCGCCGAAGCAGCAGAAGATGACGCGCTCGATGCGCTTCTCCCTGCCCAGGATCTCGGCCACCGTGCCGACCGCGATCCGCGTCGCCGCGTCCAGCGGGTAGCCGTAGATGCCGGTCGAGATGGCGGGGAATGCCACCGACTTGACGCCGTGCTCGACCGCCAGCGCCAGGGACGCGCGGTAGCAGCTTGCCAGCTGCTCGGCCTCGCCCGACTTGCCGCCGCGCCAGACCGGCCCGACCGTGTGGATGATGCGCTTCGCCGGCAGGCGATAGGCTTTCGTGATCACGGCCTGGCCGGTCGGGCAGCCGCCGATGCCGTTGAGCTCCTCCTGCAGCTCGGGTCCGGCGGCGCGATGGATCGCGCCGTCGACGCCGCCGCCGCGGATCAGGCGGCTGTTGGCCGCGTTGACGATGGCGTCGACCTTGAGGCCGGTGATGTCGGCCGCGAGGGCTTCCATGCGCTGGATCTGCACCATGCGACGATCATATCCGCGGGCGGGCGGGGAATCTCCGGAAATGCTACGACTTTGTCCCGCGGCCAGCTCCCGGGGGTTCCATGGCCAACGAAGCGATGCATATCCGCGCGCTGCAGCTCGGCGACCACATCGACTTGAAGGGGCTGGAGCGCGAGGACGCGTTCTCGAGCAACCCGCTTGCCTTCCGCACCCGCAGCGGCGGAACGGTCGTACTGTTCAAGTCGGGCGCAGTGGTCTTCGTCAACATGACGCCGATCGAGGAGGAGGACGTGGTCCGCGGCCTGGGCACGCGCGTGATCGAGCCGCTGAACGAGCGCGAGAGCGAATCGGCGCAGATCGTGGTGCGGCCGGCCGAGGACGACATCACCTCGCCGACGGGTGCGATCCAGTTGAAGGCGGCGGATCCGAACCGCCTGCTGCTGGTGGCCGAGGCGCTGGCGGTCAGCGTGGCGTTGGCGCATGACGAGCGGCGCATCGCACGCGCCTTCGAGCGCCTGGAGCCGGTGGCGTCGAGCCTCGTCAAGCGCCGCCTGCCGCCCGGGCCGAAATCGGCGCTGCTCGGCCAGATCGGCGAAGCCCTGCATATCCAGCAGCGCTTGGCGGAACGCGTCGACCTGGACGAAAAGCCGGACCTGTTATGGGACCATCCGGAGCTCGAGCGCTTCTGGGCCAAGCTGGTCGACGAATACGACCTGCCGCAGCGCGCCCGCGCGATCGAGCGGCGGCTGGCCGTCATCCGCGAGACCGCGGACACGATCACCGACCTGATCTCGACCCGGACGAGCCACCGGCTGGAGTGGTACATTATTGCCCTGATTGCGCTGGAGATCGCCCTGGGCCTGTGGGATCGCTTCACGAAGTAATTGAACCAGCTGGAAAAATTGCTCCTGCGTGGGTGCCGCAGCAGGGGCGGCGCCATTTGACGTTGCGCAAAGCCAGACGAATCAGGGCGCCTTGGATTGCCAGCGCTTGCGACCTGTGAATATTGTTGATAGCGGGTATAACTTTCAAGCTAGGCAAGCCCCAGGGCCGCGGGAGCCTCCATGCCGCAAGCCGCGTCGCCGGTCGACCAGGGCGGATCCACGATGAAGGCCGAGCTTAGCGACAGGCTCAGCCGCGCCGACGGGCGCGAGCTGCGCGTCCTGGTGGTGGAGGATGAAGGCCTGGTCGCCCTCGACCTCGCGTCGATCGTGGAGCAGTTCGGTGGCACGGTGATCGGGCCCGTCGCCTCGGTCAGCGAAGCCCTGCGATCGGCCGCCCAGCAGCCGCCCGATGTGGCGCTGATGGACATCCGGTTGCCGGACGGCGATGGGATCGACGCGGCCCGCCAGATCCGCGAGCGCCACGGCGCGCGCATCGTGTTCGTGACCGGCAATACCGATCCCGAAACGCTGCTGCGCATCGGCAAGTTCGGCCGGGCGCCCCTGGTGCCGAAGCCGATCTCGATCGACGGGCTGAAGCGCGCCATCCAGCGCGCCTGCCGCGACCCGGAATAACGCCGCGTTCGCGTCGCTGCCGAAGGCCTGCGGCGAACACCTGCGACCGACATGCTCACGGCGGGGCAGCGATGATCGATTCCATCACGCAGTGGCTGTTCAGCACCGACCAGCTCATGCCGCACGGCTTCTGCCTGCTGTGGCGGCCGGACCTGGTCTGGACCCATGTCGTCGCCGACGCCACCATCGCGCTGGCCTACTTCACCATCCCGGTCTTCCTGGTCACGCTGGCGCGCCGGCGGCGCGGCCTGCTGTTCACCTGGCCTCTCTACCTGTTCGGCACCTTCATCCTGCTCTGCGGCGCCGCGCATCTGTTGAACATCGTCTCGTTCTGGCATCCGATCTACGGGCTGGAGGCGATCGTCAAGCTGGCGACGGGCATCGCCTCGATCGGCACGGCCATCCTGGTCTGGCCGCTCCTGCCGCGGCTCCTGTCCCTGCCGAGCCGCGAGGTCCTGCAGCGCATGAACGAGGAGCTGGAGCGCCGCGTGGCCGAGCGCACGGAAGAGGTCGAGCGCGCCAACCAGCAGCTCACCGCCCTGCTGCAGGAGGTGCATCACCGCGTGAAGAACAACCTGCAGGTCGTCGCCTCGATGCTGCGGCTGCAGCAGCGCCGGTTCGCGGACGCGCAGCTGCGCGACGCCCTCGAGCGCAGCATCGCGCGCGTGCATGCGATGAGTCTGGTGCACCAGGCGCTGTACGGCAGCACCAACATCGTCAGCGTCAATGCCGGCAACTACATGCGCAAGCTGGTCGAGTACCTGCGGCAGGCCGACCCGCACGCGGGCGCGGTGGAGATCGAGGTGACGGCCGACGACACGGCGCTGCCGATCGACCAGTCGGTGCCGCTTGCGCTGATCGCCAACGAGGCGATCACCAACGCGCTGAAGCACGCCTTCGCCAGCCAGCGCGCCGGCCGGGTGCGGATCGCGGTCGCGACCGAGGGCGGCAAGGTGCGGCTGGACGTCGTCGACAACGGCGTCGGGACGCCTTTGGACCAGGATGGGACGGACGACCGCTCCGGCGCGGGCTTCGGCATGCAGATCGTGCAGGCCCTTGCCCAGCAGCTCGGCGGCAGCGTCCGCTACGAATCCGTCGCCGGCGGCGGCGCCCATTTCGCGCTCGCGTTCAAGCGCCAGGAAGCGATCGCCGGACCCGCGCGCGGCGCCGGCACCATCCCCTTCGAAACCGCGGCTGCCGCGGCCGGATAGGCGCTCCGTCCGCTTGGGCCGCGAGGCCGCCGCGCTAGGCGTGCAACTCCAGCCGGCGCTCGACCTCGTCGACCAGCTCGACCACGTCCTGGTGCGTGCGGTTCGCGAACTCGACGCGCGTGCCCGTCGGCTGCGTGCCGGCCAGCGGCCCCGATTCCGGCACCGGCGCGCATTGGACGATGTGGTCGGTGTTGATGATCACGGCCGAGCCGCCCGGCCGCGTCAGCCTGACGAACGCCATGCTCAAACCTCCCCAGCAGCGACGCGAGCAGGGTATTCCCGACTTGGTTGCAGCACAACTCGGCCGTGTCCTCCGGCAGGTGTGGTGCTAAGCTGCGGCCGCATCACGTCGTGCCGCCGCCTCGGCTCGGGCGCGGCCGGCGGGAACTGGGGGAGCGAGGCGTGACGGCATTCCCTGGCGCTTCTCCGCCCGATCGACGGAGCGGCCGTGCGGCGCGCCTTGTCAGGCCCGCGGCAGTGATCGGCGCGGTCGCGCTGTTCTGCGCGGTCGTCGCCGGCGCCATCGAGATGCAGCCGGTCGACGACGAGGCGCGGCGGGTCGGCATCGTGGAATGCGCCGACCAACAGGGCGGCGAGCACAATCCGGGCCTGGCCGCGGTCACCGACCGGCTCGTCTGCTTCCAGGCCTTCGCGGTCAATTTCGACCTGGGCGACGACGACGACGGTGACGGCAAGCCGGACGTGCTCGCCGTGCCGCACTGGGTCAGCCAGCGCGTCGACCGCAAGTCGCGCGAGCCGCGCGGCGGCCCGCGCCCGCGCGCCTGGTACACGATCCCCGACCTGGCGCGCAACAACATCGCGCCGACCGACGACAGCTACAAGTTCTCGAAATCCTTCCGCGATGCGCATCCGAACTGGTACGACCGCGGCCACATGGCGCAGAAGTTCCTGGCCGAGCGGCTGGGGCCGGACGCCGGCAAGTTCACGCACAACGTGGGCAACGCCGTGCCGCAGCGCAGCCGCTTCAACAGCGGGCCGTGGCTCAAGCTCGAGTGCTATACCGGCGCGCTCGCGAACCGGCACGGCAGCATCTGGGTCGTCAGCGGGCCGGTCTTCCTGCAAGGACGGCCGACGCATTGGCTGCGCGAGCCCGGACGCAAGGCGCTCAAGGTCGCCATCCCCGACGCCCTGTTCAAGATCGTCGCGCGCAAGGACGAAACGGGCGCGTGGGACGCGCTCGCCTTCGTCTACCCGCAGGACCACCCGAGCTACCGCAAGGGCCCGTTCCGGCCGTCGGCCTGGCTGGCCTCGGTGGCGCGCATCGAGCATCTGACGGGCCAGCGCTTCTTCACCGACGCCGGCGGCGACACCGCCAATCTGAAGAAGCGCGTCGCGACGGCGGCCTGGCCCGTCGCGCCGGCCGACTACGACCAGGGCTGCAAGAAGTTCGCGAAGGAGGGACTATGAGCGATCCGCTCCCGCCCGATGCGCCGAGTCCAAGCGAAGCCGAGCGTGTCTATCGCAAGGAAGCGAAGGACGCGCTCGAGCTGCTTACCTACGCCGTCGAGAGCGGTTTCAAGACCGCCGAGGGCCTGACGGTTTCCTCGGACATCATGACGACGATCAAGACGACGGCCGCCACGCTCGACAAGACCCCGGCAGGCGAGGCGCTGAGGAACGGGCCCGGGGACTGGATCAAGTTCCAGATGGCGTATCATCAGCTGGCGGCACTGCTGCATCCCGTCACCGCCGATACGCTGCGTGCGACCGCCGCCGCCGGCATCACGATCCGCTGGTTCTCGCCCGCAGACTGGTTTTCCGACGGCCTGGCGCCGGCGCAGCGTTTCGCGCGCGGGCTGTTCATGGCGACCATCGGCTTCGCTGCGTTCATCGTCTTTGCCGGCTGGATGCAGCGTCGCTACGGGCCGATCCTGGATGGCGAGATCGATCGGATCAACACGTGGCTGCAACTTGTCGAACTGCTGCTGCCGTTCTCGTATGGCGGTCTCGGTGCCTGCGTCTACCTGCTGCGCAATGCGCACACCAATCTGCATGCGCGGACCTTCGACGTGCGGCGCAAGTCCGAATACATGAACCGCATCCTGTTGGGCGCGGTGGCGGGCGGCACGATCACGCTGTTCGTAAACCAGATCACGACGGAGGGCGGCGAGACGATCCAGCTCAGCGCCGCCGCGCTCGGCTTCCTGGCCGGCTACAGCACCGACTTCCTGTTCCAGACGATCGAGCGCGTCATCAACGCCATCCTGCCCAAGGTCGGCATCGAGACCGTACAGACCGCAAGGCCCTCGCCGCGCCCGCCCGGCGACGCGCTCAACATCGGCATGACGCTGAAGGAGCTGACCGACCGCTTCGACGCCGCGACGGGCGCGGACAAGGAGCTGTACCGCACGCTGATCGAGCGATTGAGGGACAAGATCTAGCCCGAAGGACGCCATCGCCCAAGCACGATCCGCCAGGCGGACAACGCGTCGATGACAGCACACCGCGACGCGCTTGGCACAGACCGCTCGACCGGCGTCCCCTGTCGAAACTAGCCAAATCGCGCCGCGAAGACCGCTGGACATGATCTATGTCAATGCGGCAATCCCGCCAGCAAACGAACATAGCCCGACTTTTGTGAAAACCAGCGGACGAGGGACGGAGCCAACTCGGGAACTGCCTGCGATCGAGTGCGATACGATCACCCTTCGCAGGCTTGATGCGTGACGCAAGCAACCTTGCGCCCTTCCGGGCTTGGCCACCGGTTGCAGACATGTGGCTGTTTGCGGGCTTCACTGGAACAGCTCCACCTCCGACGCAGAGGCTAGACGGGGCTGTCCGGCGGCATGATCAATCGCACTTGCTGCCGTTACTGGTATCCAAGCAAACATCCCGGCACCGCAATTTCCTCGAACGCGGCGAGACAGCCTTCGGCATCGCGTCAAGTCTTCTCGCTCGAGCACCGATCAATTCGTTCGCGACCCGAAGCGGCTCTCGGCCGTGCGGGCGTCCTCGACCCTCGGCAAGGCGAATGGCGACATCGCATGGCGCCGGCGCCGCGGGCATTGGCACTGAGAGGAGAGGTCCATGAGGAACAAAACGGCTGCTCTCTTGGGCGCCGTTGCGCTGATGGGTGGGCCCGCGCTGGCCGCCGATCCGGCGACCATCGACTGGTCGAAGATCCCCGCCAAGTCGATCACGCTGTTCTACCCCGGACAATCGACCTATGACTGGCTGCTGAGCCCCGACCACAAGAAGGGCGACAAGCAGGTCGCGCAAGGCAAGGCGTGTCTGTCCTGTCACGAGGGCGACGAGGCGGACATCGGCAACAAGCTGGTGAAGGGCGGCCCGCTGGAGCCGACGCCGATCGCCGGCAAGAACGGCACGCTCCCGCTGTCGGTGCAGGCGGCGCACGACAAGGAGTTCGTCTATTTCCGCATGCAGTGGAAATCCCAGATGAACCGCGAGGGGCGCATGCACGACTACGTGCGCTTCGACGGCAAGGAGTGGAAGTCGTACGGCAGCTATCGCTCTCACGAGAAGGTGCGCTCGGGTGCCGAGCCACCGCTCTACGAGGACCGCGTCGCGATCATGCTCGACGACGGCAAGGTCGAGCGCTTCGCCCAGCAGGGCTGCTGGCTGACCTGCCACAACGGCATGCGCGACGCGCCGAAGATGGCGGGCAAGGATGCCGTCAAGAAGCATCCCTTCCTGGGCGACGCCGGCATGAAGAAGGACGAGGTCCTCAAGTATCTCGCCATCACGCGCTCGGATCCGGAGGCGAGCTGGGACAAGCCGAAATCGGCCGAGGAGATCGCCAAGCTGAAGGCCGCCGGCCAGTTCCTCGACCTCATGCAGTGGCGGACCGCGCGCAGCAACCCCGTCGGCATGGCCGACGACGGCTACGTGCTGGAATTCCGTTTGTTCGATGCCGGCGCCAATCCGTTCGCTTCCAACATCGACGGCAAGACCAAACTGCCGAAATACATGTTCGATTCCGCCAAGACGGGCTTCAAGGCGTTGCGCGCCGAGGACATCGGCAACGCCGCCAAGCCGGCGGCGGTCGTGCGCGAGGAGAACGCCGCGCCCTTCGACCCGAACGCGGGGTGGAAGGAGGGCGACATCCTTCCCGGCCGCCTGATCAGCCGCGCCGACGCCAAGGGATCGGCCGCCGACAACGACTACGCGAAGGGAATGTGGAAGGACGGCGCCTACACGCTGTTGTGGCGGCGCAAGCTGGATACCGGCAATCCGGCGGACGACAAGATCATGAAGGTTGGCGGCGTGTACACGATCGGCATCGCGGTGCACGACGACAACGTCACCACGCGCTACCATTTCGTCTCGTTCCCGTTGAGCCTCGGGATCGGCGCGGACGCCACTATCAAGGCGGTGACCCTCAACTAGCCCCTCCCTCGCCGGCGCCCGGCCGATTAGACACTCGGCCGGGCGCCATCAACATCGCCGCGATGATTCGATTGCCGGGGATCTGGTCCGGCAGGCGAACATCCCAGAAAAGGAACCGGCAGCATGTTCAAGCGCATTTGCAAATGGCTGGGCGCACCGCGCGGCGGATGGCTGCTGGCCGGATTCGTGCTGGCGTCGTTCGCCGCCGGCATCGTGTTCTGGGGCGGCTTCAACTGGGCGATGGAGCTGTCGAACACCGAAGCCTTCTGCATCTCGTGCCACGAGATGCGCGACAACGTGTACGCCGAAATAAAGACCACGCCGCATTTCAGCAATCGCACCGGCGTGCGCGCCGTCTGCTCCGACTGTCACGTGCCGAAGGAATGGGTCCACAAGGTGGTGCGCAAGGTTCGCGCCACGAACGAGCTGTACCACAAGATCGTCGGCACCGTGGGCACGCCCGAGAAGTTCGAGACAGCCCGTACCGAGCTGGCCAAGTCCGTGTGGACGGCAATGAGGTCGACCGACTCGCGCGAATGCCGCAACTGCCACGCTTTCGAGTTCATGGACAAGGAAAAGCAGGTGCGCCCGGCGCAGCGCAGGCACGCCGAAGCGCGCGAGAAGGGAATGACCTGCATCGACTGCCACCAGGGAATCGCACACAAGCTGCCGAAGGACTGGGAAGCGGCGTGGAAGCAGGTCGTGGCAAAATAGCGGCCGCCGCACGGCGCCGCCGCACAGGTGGCCGGCGCTGAGAGTCTGCCGCGCTAGCTCCGGATGTAGTGCTCGAGCTGGTCGATGACGAATTCCTGGTCGGCGATCTTGCTGCTCACCAGGTCGCCGATCGAAACGACGCCGACGATCTTCTCGCCATCGAGAACCGGAAGGTGGCGAACGCGTCCTTTGGTCATCACCGCCATAGCTTCTTCCACTGACTGATCGGGCCGTGCGACGAGCACCGGTGTCCGCATGATCTCTTCGACGCGCGTCGTCGGCGAAGATTTCCCCTTCAGAAAGACATTCCGCGCGTATTGCCGCTCGGTGACGATGCCGATGAGTTTGTCGCCGTCCATGACCAGCAACGAGCCCACGTCATGGTCCGCCATCGTCCTGATGGCGTCGAACACCGTCGATCCCTTCGCGATGGCGTAAGCGTCGTGGCCCTTGCGATCGAGCAGCTGTCCGATTGTCGTCATCGGCGACCTCCACGCCCGGGCAGCCTGTCCCGGGCCTCGGTCAGCCAGGCATCTCGCAGCACCAAATCGGCTGCAGCCAGGTCGGAGCTACGAGATGCAGCCGACCACTGCACCAGCGATCCCGAGAGCCGCCGACATTTCTGCGCCTGCGCAGCCCATCGGGCATGCATGGGGCGAGCCGCAATCCGTGCACACGGCCGCTTGAGGATTCTCGGCGTTCTCTGCGAGGTCCATCAGGGCGACCGCGGCAAGCTGATAGTGAAGGCGCTCTTCCGGGTCCGAATTCGTCTCGGCAACGACCAGCAGTTTCAGCGCCTTTTCGCGCCAAGGGTTCGCCTCGAGCATCACATATCATCTCATCCGTGGCGAATTCGGCAATGATTTGGATCAATTGAAGATTTCCAACCCTATGATCGGGCCCCGAGGCACTTGGTTCTGGATGACCGCGCGCCGTACGAATACGCTCAGTCGGCGGGGAGGCGATTGCATGACCAGCGGGCAAGTCGGGGGCTGTCGGGCGAAGGCCGGGGCGCGGCTGGCTCCGCGGGGGCCGGGATGAGGACCCATATCCGCCGCGTGATCCTGGAATCGGAACGCCGCAGCGAGCGCGCCTCGGCGACCATCCGGCTGCTCAGCTTCCTCGGGCTGGCGGTCGTCCTGCTCAGCGTGCAGCACCACGGGCCGGCGCACCACGGCATTCCGATCCTGGTCGGCTACGGCATCGTGACCGCGGCCGATTTCTGGGTCACGCGCCGCGGCCGGATCGATATCCCCCCCGTCTGGGTGGCCTGGGCGCTGGCGACATGCGACGTGCTGCTGCTCCTCACGCTGCTGACCATGATCGCGCAGGCGGGGCACGTTCCGTTCACCGAGACGCTCGCGCTGCCGATCGCCGGGCTGATCTTCCTGTTCCTGGCCCATGCCGCGATCCGCTACCACCCCGGGCTGGTCGTCTACACGGCGGGGCTTTTCATCGGCGGCTGGTTTGCGGTCTTCGCCATGCTTGATTGGCTGCAGCCGGAAGATCTGGCCGCGGGCGAGCTGAGCGGCGGGCCGCTGCACGGCCCGGCGCACGGCGTCGCGGTACGCATGGCGATCGTCGCGCTCACGGCCGCGGCGCTCGCCTTCGTGGTCGCGCGCAAGCACCAGTTGCGCCTGTCGAACATCGTCGTCAGCCGCATGCGCGCGAACCTCGCCCCCTTCCTGCCGCCCAACCTCGTCGCGTCGCTGAGCTACGAAGGGGCGGCGGCGATCGAGCGGCCGCAGCGCCTGACGGCGGCCGTCCTGTTCGCCGACATCCGCGGCTTCACCGCCATGTCCGAGCGCAAGGAGCCGGAGGCGGTCGCGGCGTTCCTCAACGAGTTCCGGTCGCGCTGCGCCCACGCCGTCTTCGAACGCCGCGGCACGCTGGACAAGTTCATGGGCGATTCCGTGATGGCGGTGTTCGGCGCGCCTCCCACCGGCGCCAACGACGCCCGCATGGCGATTCTCGCCGCGTTCGGCCTGCTCCACGAGATCGAGCAATGGAACCGCGAGCGCGCCGCCCGCGGCGATGAGCCGATCGGCATCGGCATCGGTATCCATTACGGCCAGGTCATGGCCGGCGTGATCGGCCACCCGCGGCGGCTGGAGTACACCGTCATCGGCGACACGGTGAACACCGCCGAGCGAATCGAGCGGCTGACGCGCGAGAACGACGTGGACCTGCTGGTCTCGCGCGAGGCCGCCGACGCGGCCGGGGAGCTGCCCGGCGTGGAATGGATCGAGCTGCCGCCGCAGCCCGTGCGCGGGCGCAGCCAGCCCGTGCGCCTGTGCCGGGCCGCGTATCGCGCGCCGCAATGAGCCAGCGCCGGCCCTTCCGGTCCGCCGTTTGCCGCCGCCGCGACAGCGCCTGCTTGCATGAAGCTGGTCGTCTCGGACGCGCATGAGGAGCTGAATGCGGCTGTGACCAAGGTGCTGCATGCGTCCTGGCGGCGCTGCCGCACCCACTTCATGCACAACGCGTTCGCCCGCGCCGGCAAGCGGGGGCGCCGGCGAGACAGGCCGTCGCGCAAGCCATGCGCATCACCCGGTGATCGCCGCGCGCGCTGAGCTCAAGCTTCTCCGCCGCCTTGTTCAACAGGCCGCTCGCGGGCGGGAACCTTCCCGCAGCTGCGCCGAATGCGATGCCCGCAGGATCCCGCCATGCCGATGCGGCATAAAGATCATACAGCATTATGCATTGGACTGCGGTTGAACGCGTTCCTACCGTTCGCGCATTGGGCAGGAAAAGAGGCGGCGCGAATCTCGCTTGCGAGGCTCCGCCCGGTCCCGCCCAGCAACACCACCGTCCATGGAGGTCAGCAAATGGCCAAGGCAAAACCGCGCTTCATCATGTCGTGGGGGCGTACCTACCAGACCGACGGCAAGCTCATCAGCCTGAAGATGCAGCGGCACATCTCGCACCGGGCAAAGCCGCTGTTCTATCACCCGCAGGGGATGGGCAACTACTTCACCTACCGCGAGGCGATCGACGTGCTCGGCTGGGACCACACCGCGGTCTACAAGGGCGGCCGCATCGACCTCGATCCCGCCGAATGGTCGGATCTCGGGTGGATGTGCTCCTACATCGGCCCGCCGGCGAGCGCGATCGAGGAAATGAAGCGGCGCTGCGTGGCCGAGAATGTCGGCCCCTATCCGCCCGACCTGCTCTCCGAACTGCGCGACCTGGCAGCGGTCACCAAGTTCGGCCGGGAACGCGGCGACGATTTCGAGGTCATCGGCGTCGAAGGCGCCCAGGGCGGCATCGGCTATACCTACCTCACCTATCTCGATCCGGGTGACGAGGTGATCATGCCGGATCCGGTATACTTCCACTTCGCGCCGGCGGCGCTGATGGCGGGGGCGACTCCGGTCCAGATCCCCCTCGGGCCCCAGAACGACTACCGGCTGAAGCCCGAGGAGATCAGGAAGCACATCAACCTGCGCACGAAGATGATCGTGATCTGCGATCCCATCAACCCGTACGGGACGACGCAGAGCAAGCAAGAGCTGCTCGAGATCGTGAAGCTCGCCAACGACCACAATCTCCTCGTCTTCAACAACATCACCCACAACACCCACCAGCTCGATCCGAAGACGCGCCAGTATCCGATCGCCGCGCTGCACAAGGAGATCGACACGTCGAACGTGATCTCCACCTCCGGCATGTCGAAGGGCTACGGCATGGCGGCGCTGCGCCTGGGCTTCCTCGCCGGCCATCCCGACCTGCTCAAGGCGGCGGCGATGATGAAAATGGAGATCACCAAGATCCACACCAACCTGCTGGCCCAGTACGGGGCGATCGCCGCGCTCAAGGACAAGGAGTACCTGCAATCGGCCGAGGCGGCCATGCGGCGCAACCTCGCCCACGTGGTCGAATCGGAAAAGATGTGGCGCTCCAAGGGATGCGAAGTGACCATCCCGGTGATGCCGAAGTACGGGTTCTCCATGGTCCTCGACATTTCCAAGACGGGGGCAACGGCGCAGGAAATCTGCGTGGCGCTGTTCAAGCGGAAGGTGGCGCTCTATGCCGGCGACGGACTGGGCGACGTCGGCGCAGGCACCGCGATCCGCATCAACCTGTCGCGGTCGGATCTGTGGGCCTACGACAAGCTGCGCACGGAGATGATCCCGGCCGTCGAGGAGGCGCGCACCGGCGTCTATGCCGACAAGATCATCCGCTTCTTCGAGGAAGGCGGCACTCCGCGCGGACTGCGCCTGGCGCAGGAATTGCGGGCGCTGCAGGCCAAGCGCGGCAAATCGCAGATGAAAGCCGCTGAATAGCGCACGAATCGCGCGCGACGTTCTCCGGCGGCGCGGTCCGCCGGAGAACGTCGCCTTTCTTTTTTTCCCGCTCTCACGCGGCGCTTCGGCAGCGCAATCCCGTTCGTCGGGCCGTCGTTGTGCGCGCCGGTCGTGCTAGGCTTTGCGCCGGGGGAACACGGGGGAGCCCGATTGTCCAAGCATGACTTTCCGGCGGAGGAATTCGCCGCGCGCCTGGCGCGGCTGCGCCGCGCCATCGCCGACGCCAAGCTCGACTGGCTTCTCGTGTTCCATCCCGTGTCGATGCACTGGCTGATCGGGACGGACGCGAAGAGCTTCCAATCCTTCCAGTGCCTGCTGGTGGCCGCCGATGCGAAGCCCCTGGTGATGCTCACGCGGGACGCCGAGCGCAACGAGATGCTGCAGGATTCGCTGGTCGAGGACCTGCGCATCTGGGGCGGCGGGGAGCCGGATGACCCGATGGCCGCGTTCGGCCGGCTGGTCGATTCGCTGGGTCTGCGCCACCGGCGCGTCGGCATGGAAGTTCCCGCCTACTACCTGCACCCCCGGCACTACGTACGCATCAAGGATATGCTGGGCGCGGCGCTGGTAGCCGAACCGGACAACCTGGTGCACGACCTGAAGATGGTGAAGTCCGCGCGCGAGATCGCGCTGGTTCGCGAGGCCGGGCGCATCGCCGATCTGGGCATGGACGCCTGCGTCCGGTCGATCGCGGAAGGCCGCAGCGAACTCGAGATCGCCGGCGCGGTCTATCACGCCATGCTTAGCGCGGGCGGCGGACTGCCGGCGAGCGCGATCAACCTCGTGACCGGCGACCGTCTGGGCTTCTCGCACGGTTCTCCCACCTCGCGGCGCCTCGGGCGCGGCGAGGCCGGCAACGTCGAGTTCGGCGCCGCCTACAAGCGCTATACCGCGACCATCGGGCGCATGTTCTGCCTGGGAAAGCCGGTCGCGCGGATGCTGGAGCTGCACGAGGTCGTCCGCCGCGCGGGCGACGCCTGCATCGCGGCGATGCGCCCCGGCGTCGCCGCAACGGTGCCGCACGAGGCAGCCAAGCGCGTCATCGCCGAGGCCGGCTTCGACCGCTATCGCTGCCACACCACGGCCTATGGCGTCGCGCCCGGTTTTCCGCCCTATTGGGGCGAGCCGATCCACATCTTCGGCGGCAGCAGGTACACGCTGCGGGCCGGCATGGTTTTCTCCGTCGTGCCGCCGATCTTCATCGGCGAGGAGCGCCTGGGCGCGCGCATCACCGACACCGTTCTGGTGACCGAGAACGGCGCGGAGCGCATTTCGCGCCACTCGCGGGATATCATCGTCGTCGAGTGAGGGCGGCGGCGGTGCGCCGTCAGCGTTGATCGAGCGACCGGCCGGGCCAAGCGCCCGAGGCGGTAAGCTCGCGCGCCACGCTGCGCACCGTGCGCGCCAAGATCGTCACGATGTCCGAGCGCGCGGCGTCCGACGACGTGATCAGCGCCAGCGTCCAGGTCGCGCGCGGGCGGAACGGCAGGACCTGCACCTCGCCGCGCGACAGCTCGGCGTCGATCGCGGCGCGCGTCAGCAAGGTGAAGCCCTCGCCCTGCCGCACCAGCGCGCGAATCACGGAGTGATCGTCGACCTCGATCTTCACGTGGAGCGAGGTCTTATGCTGCGCGACCCAACTGTCGAGCAGCCGGCGCGAAGCATTCGGCCGGCTGGGGAGAATCAGCGGCAGGTCGGCCAGGTCCTCTATGCTCACGTTGGTCCGGCGGGGCGGCATCGTCCCCGGCTTGCCGGCGAGAAAGATTTCCTCGCTGATCAGCGGCGTGATCTCGAAGCCGCGTTGCGGCAACGGATCGTGCGCGCAAGCCAGGTCGACCTGGCCGCGCACCAGCCATTCGTGGATATGCCCGCTGAACCCGGCGACGATGCGCAGGAAGACGTTGGGATACTCGGCGCCGAAGCGCCGGACCAGCTCGGGCACCAGGAAATTGCCGGCCGCCGGGGGTACGGCGAACGAAATCGTGCCGGACGGCCCGGCCTTGCCCGTGCGGATCTCGGCCTTCGTCTGCTCCAGTTGCCGCAGCACCGTCTGGCTGCGCGCCAGCAGGATGCGGCCTGATTCGGTCAGGCTGACGCCCTGGCCATGGCGCTCGAACAGCGCACTGCCCAGTTCTTCCTCGAGCCTGCGGATCTGGCGGCTGACGGCGGGCTGGGAGATGCGCAGAAATTCCGACCCGCGGCTGTAGCTGCCGAATTCCGCCACGGCCTGGAAATAGCGGAGGGCCCGCGTCTCCATGCTCGGCAATGCCTCGAAATGCGCCCTGCCGATCTGCACATAACACTTAGACGGTCTATGCCGGCAACGCAAGGAACCGCCCCGCCTGGGCGCGTGGCGCCGCAGCACGGCGGAGCGGCGTGAGCCGGCGCGCTGGCCGTTTCGCCCCGTTCGCGACGGCGGTTCCGCGCGGCAAGACGCTGCACAGCGTCCATGTTCGCCGGGCAATGGCGTCGTCGGCCGGAAAGCCATTGCGGTCGAAGACAAGGGCGGCGGCGGCGGCATTCGCCGGCGACGCCGCAAACCCGGCACCATTCACCTTCCCGGCGCGATGCGGCGGTAGGAGAGCGCCTCGGCGATGTGCAGGCGCCCGACGCGATAGGCGCCGTCGAGATCGGCCAGCGTGCGCGCGACGCGCATGACGCGGTGGTAGCCGCGCGCGGAAAGCTTCAGCTTCTCGGCGGCGGTGTTGAGCAGGTCGCGGCCGTCCTTGTCGGGGCCGGCGACCTCTTCCAGGAGCGTGCCGTCGGCCTCGGCGTTGCAGGCGACGCCGTAGCCCTCGTAGCGCCTGGCCTGCACGGCGCGCGCGCGGGCGACGCGCCGGGCGACCTCGGCCGAGCCTTCGGCCGGCGGCGGCAGCGAGAGGTCGGAGGCCGCGACCGCCGGCACGTCGACATGCAGGTCGATGCGGTCGAACAGCGGGCCGGAGATGCGGGCCTGGTACTCCTGCGCGCATTTCGGCGCGCGGCCGCAGGCCAGCGACGCGTCGTCGAGATGGCCGCAGCGGCAGGGATTCATCGCGGCGACGAGCTGGAAACGCGCGGGATAGGAGACGTGGTGGTTGGCGCGCGCGACCACGGCCTTGCCGGATTCCATGGGCTGGCGGAGCGCCTCGAGCGTGGGGCGCTGGAACTCCGGCAGCTCGTCGAGGAACAGCACACCGCGATGCGCCAGCGAGCATTCGCCGGGCCGCGCACGGTTCCCGCCGCCGATCAGGGAAACCAGCGAGGCCGAATGATGCGGGTCGCGGAACGGGCGCCTTCGCGTGATACGGCCGCCCTGGAGCTGGCCGGCGACGGACTGGATCATCGAAACCTCGAGCGCTTCGGCCGGCTCGAGCGGCGGAAGCAGCCCGGGCAGGCGCTGCGCCAGCATCGACTTGCCCGAGCCGGGCGGGCCGATCATCAGCAGGTTGTGCCCGCCGGACGCGGCCACTTCGAGCGCGCGCTTGGCCGCTTCCTGACCCTTGATGTCGCTGAGGTCGGGGACGGCGCCGTCGTCCTCGGCGAGGCGCGGCGTCGGCCGCGCCAGGACCTGCGTGCCCTTGAAGTGGTTGATGAGGGCCAGGAGCGACGGCGGCGCCAGCACCTCGATCTCGCCGGCCCAGGCCGCCTCGCCGCCATTGGCTTCGGGGCAGATGATGCCGCGGCCTTGCGCGCTGGCGCCGATCGCCGCCGGCAGCGCCCCGGCCACGGGTGCCACCGCGCCGTCGAGCGCGAGCTCCCCCAGCACCGTGTAGCCCTGTACCTCCTCGGCATCGACCACGCCCATGGCGACCAGGAGGCCGAGCGCGATCGGCAGGTCGAAATGCGAGCCTTCCTTTTGCACGTCGGCGGGCGAGAGGTTGACGGTGATGCGCTTGGCCGGCAGCGCCAGGCCGATGGCGCTGAAGGCCGAGCGCACGCGCTCGCGGCTCTCCGCCACCGCCTTGTCGGGCAGGCCCACCACGGTGAAGCCGACGATGCCCGAGGCGACCTGCACCTGCACGTCGATGTCCAGGACGTCGATGCCCTGGAACGCCACCGTCCAAACCCGCGCAACCATGCGTCCCCCGAACAGCCAGACGTGAAGCTACGCCGTCGCCCGATTTCCTGCCAACACCTCCGGGTAGCGCGCTTCGAACCGATGGGGGCCCGGTGCTAAGGTGTCGAGAACCAGGATCATTCCATCGACATGCCGCTCACCGCATTGAAGCCTCGGCGAATGCTTGCAGCGCTCGGCGTGGCGATGGTGCTCGCCGCCTGCTCCGACCTGCCGCACGAGGAGACCTGCCTGCACGTGCTCGAGGCGCTGGCGGGACCCGCCGATGCGTACAAGGTGCTGGCGGTAGAGCACGATCCCGAAGCGCTGGGCGGCGTGGTCGTGCGGTTCCAGCGCCGCGCCGCCTTCCCGTCGACGCGCAACGAAGCGCGGCTGCGTTGTCTGTTCACCGGCAGCGCGCGGATGGAGCTCCGCCGTTCGCTCGTCGGCGTCGAGCTGGACGGCGCGGCGCTGTCGCGCGTCAAGCTGATCCTGCTGCATCGCTGGCTGCGCCACCCGGTCCCGCCGGAGCTGTTGGACGAGCCGGAACCGCTTCGCCCCTGGCCGCTCGGCCTGCATGTCGCCTATCTGGTCCAGCAGGTGCTGAACGGGCTGGTGGTCGGCAGCGTCATCGCGCTGGTCGCGGTCGGATACACGCTGGTCTACGGCATCACGCGCCACGTCCAGTTCGCCTATGGCGAGCTCCTGACCATCGGCGCGGTCACGACGGCGATCTCCTATGGGCTGCTGGCGATGGCGGGCTGGGGCAATCTGGCCGCGATGCTGGCCCTGGCGCTGCCGGCGGTGGTGCTGCTGGCGGCGCTCAACGGCTGGAGCATCGAGCGCGCGATCTTTCGCCGTCTGCACCATGCCGGCACGCAGGCACCGCTGATCGCCGCCGTGGGCCTGTCGATCTTCCTGCAGGAGTTCGTGCGCCTGAGCCAGAGTGCGCGCAGCCGCTGGATGCCCTCGCTGCTGCCGGGAAAGGTCGAGCTGTTCGCGGCGGGCGGCTTTTCCGTGTCCCTCACCTACACGCAGATCATGATCGTGCTGCTGGCGTCCGCCTTGTCGCTGGCGCAGGGCTGGGTGCTGGCCGCGACGCCGCAGGGCCGCGCCTATCGCGCCGCTTCCCAGGACCCGCTGATGGCGGCCATGCTGGGCATCGACGTCAACCGCGTGGTGGCCTTGACCTATGCCGCCGGCGCCGCGCTGGCCGCGGTGGCCGGCGCGGCGATCGTGCTGCACTACGGGCAGGCCGGCGCGATGCTGGGCGTGCTGTTCGGCTTCAAGGCGCTGACGGCGGCGATGCTGGGCGGCATCGGCTCGTACGCGGGCGCGCTCGTCGGCGGAATCGCGATCGGCCTGATCGAGTCCCTCTGGGCCGCCTATCTGGGCGGCGATTTCCGCGACGCCGCGGTGTTCGCCATCCTGGTGCTCGTGCTTGTGTTCAGGCCGGCGGGTCTGTTCGGGCTCGACGACCCGTTCACGCCGGCCGCCGGCGGTTCCGCGCGTGGTAGCGCGCTTCCATGGCGTCCCACAGCTCCTTTTCGATCGTGACGCCGTCGAGCCGGTTGATCTCCTGGATGCCGGTGGGCGAGGTCACGTTGATCTCGGTCAGGTAGTCGCCGATCACGTCGATGCCGACGAACACCAGGCCGCGCTCCTTGAGCGCCGGGCCGATCGCCTCGCAGATCTCGCGGTCACGCGCGCTGAGCGCCGCTTTCTCCGCCCGGCCGCCGACATGCAGGTTCGAGCGCGCCTCGCCCGCGGGCGGTACGCGCTTGACGGCACCGGCGGCGCGCCCGTCCACCAGGATGATGCGCTTGTCGCCCTCGCGCACCTGGGGAATGTAGCGCTGCACGATGATGGGTTCGCGGTAGAGCTGCGTGAACATCTCGAGCAGGGCGTTCAGGTTCTCGTCGCCGGGACCGATGTGGAACACGCCGGCGCCGCCGTTGCCGAACAGCGGCTTGACGATGATGTCCTTGTGCTCCAGGCGGAACGCGAGCACCTCGGCGCGGTCGCTGGTGATCAGCGTCGGCGGCATCAGCTCGGGGAAATGCGTGACGAACAGCTTCTCCGGCGCGTTGCGCACATGCGCCGGGTCGTTCACCACCAGCGTGTCGGGATGGATGTGCTCGAGCAGGTGCGTGGCGGTGATGTAGGCCATGTCGAACGGCGGATCCTGGCGCATCAGCACGATGTCGAGCGTGGCAAGGTCGAGCGCCCCGGGCGCGCCCAGGGTGCAATGATCGCCCTTCTTGCGCCGTACCTGGAGCGGCCGGGCCTCGGCATAGAGCCGGCCGTGGCGCAGGCTGAGGTTGCGCGGATGGTAGTGGAACAGCGCATGGCCGCGCGCCTGCGCCTCGAGCGCCAGCACGAAGGTCGAGTCCGCGTCGATGTTGACGGACTCGATCGGGTCCATCTGGATGCCAACGGCCAGGCTCATGCGCTCCTCGACGTCTGTTCGGTCTGCATGCCCGCGCGGGCGGAGGCGGGACTATAGCGACCGGCGCCGCCCGGCGCATCCTGCCGCTGCGCGGCCTCTTTTCACCGGCGCCGCGGCATGCGAAGTATGCCCGGCCCGATATCGATCCTGCATTTGCTCCGAGCCCATGGACCTCGACATCAGACAGGTCGCCGGCGCGCTGATCGGCCGCCATTTCCACTTCGCCAGCCTGGCGATCATGCTGCTGTGCGTCACGCGCATGGACGAGCCGTTCGTCGCCTTGACCGCGGGCGGGTTGCTGAACCTCGCGCTCGGCGCGACGATGGCGATCCTCGCGCTCAACGCCCGGCGGCGCGATTTCCGCCGCACCGATCTCTGGCGGGCGGTCGGTGGGCGCCTGCGCCTGCCGCTCCACGCGGCCGAACGGGTCGTGATCGACGCGCACTGCTGGGCCTATTGGCGCTTCGCCCGGACCGCGGCCACCGCGGGCGCCCTGTTCGTCGTCATGGGCGCGGCATGGCACCTGGCGTTCGGCCGCGCGACCGGGTGATCGAAGCCGCGCTTACGCGACGCCAAGCTATCCGTTTGCGGAACGCGTCAGGTGGCCGCATTCATGCGGACGATCGATCGGACTCCCCGGAAGCCATTTCGGCGCTCCTTGCGCGACTGTTCGACGCAAGTCAGGGAATCGCGCCGACCAGGATCGACTCGATCTCCGGGAGCTTGGCCTGGTCGGCAACGGGACCGCTGACCCATTCGAACACCGTCATGCCGAGGACTCCTGTTACGGCGCTGCTCTCGTCGTCGCTCAAGGGCATTAGCAGGCGTTCCCCCAGCGGAACCCGCTCCGCCGCAAAGTAGACCATGCCCCGCATATGAAGCACACAGGGTCCCTGGACGATCGGCATCCAGCGCCGCGTTACCAGCTCGGCCTGGGGCGCCGGCAGGATATCCGTCAAACCGAGCCCCTTCAGATTCGATCGACGAAACATCCGCGCCACGTCCGCGCCGGCCAGGCGATAGCGAAATCCGCTGTCAGGGCCGTAGTCGAGAAGAAACACCCGCGACAGCGCCCACGGAATTTCCTCCGGCCGTATGTCGGATTTGGACGGCATCGGCCTGCCCTTCCGCGCCCTGCGCCAATAGTCGAGCAGGTCCCGGATTTCCTTGCTCTTCAAGAAGCCCAGGAATCGGGCATATGCGTTCGTGCCCCCGCCGTTGCGATCGGCCGCTTCGGTCAAGGAAATTCCCGCTGCGTCAACTGATCGCCGGCCGACCCCACCATGCGTGACCGGGTCCCCCCAAGCCGCCTCGGGCTCGGTCTGCCGCCGAACCCCGGCTCGAATCTAGGCGCGCGGGTCGACGCGCGCTAGTTCAACCTGCCTTTGAGCCGCTTGATCGCCAGTTCGGTTTCACGGCGCTGGCCATCGGGCAGGCCGAGGCCGAGGGCGGTCTCCAGCGCCTCGATGCCGCGCTTCAGGTTGCCGACATGCGCTTCGATCAGGCCGGTCTCGCGCCACAGCCCGGCATCGCGGGGCGCGAGCCACAGCATGGCCTGCGCCGCGCGCGCGGCCTCGGCCACCCGGTTCAGCCGCAAGAGCCGCGTCTTGACGTTGTTGTGCAGGCGCAGTAGCACCGCGCGGTTGCCGACCGGGCTGTAATGCGCCGGGCCGAGCTCGACGCCGTCGCCCGCGACCTGCTTCAGCATCGCGCGCAGCTCGGCCGCTTCGCGCAGCTTGCCGCCATGGAACGGGTCGATCACGGCGCGCTCGGCCCCGCGGTCGAGCCGCAGCAGGAAATGCGCGGGAAAGTTCAAGCCGTGCACCGTCCAGCCGGCGGTGCGCGCCGCGTGCATGAAGAGGACGCCGAGCGCCACCGGCAGGCCGCGACGACGATCGATGACGCGGATCAGGTTCGCGTTCTGCAGGTCGTCATAGGTCTCGGTGTCGCCGCCGTAGCCGTGGCGCCCGAGGATCACGGCCTGCAGCAGGTGCGCGCGGTCGGCCAGCGTTGCGTCCGCTGCGCCGGCCGCGGCGACGAGGTCCGCGGCCAGCGCGTCGAGATGCCGGCGATAGGGCGCGGCGTCGACGTGCTCGCCGTCGAGCAGCGCCAGCGCCAGCGCCGCCTCGGCAAGATCGATCGCCTCGTCCGGCAGATCGCCGCAGCGACGCAGCATCGCCTCGGCGGCGGCGGCGTTGTCGTTGGATGCGGAAACGGGGAGGGGCGGTTTCATCGGATCAGCTGCCTTTCCGGCGCGGATCGTCCTTGAGCATGACATGGCTGACCACGCGCTTCACATAGCGCACGTCGTTGGCATGGTCGATCACGCGGTCCAGCTCGTGCTGGTCCTGGGCGATCCCCATCAGGTAGACCACGCCGCCCACCGTGTCGACCGAGTAGTTCACCGCCAGCACGTACTCGTCGAAGGTGAGCTTGGCGTTGACCTGCGTGGTGATCCAGGTGTCCCGGGCGTAGTCGCCGACGCCGCCCTCGACCGGCTGCAGCTCGTCGATCACCTGCCTGACGCCGGTCTGGGCCGCGGCGAGCTGAACGGCGCGATCGCGCAGCGACCGGTCGGCAAGCCCGCCCAGCAGCATGACCTTGCCCTCGTGCACGCGCAGCGTCACCTTGAGGAAGATCGTCTCGCTGGCCTTGAAGTAGGCTTCGCTGATCGCCGCCTTTATCTTCGTGTCGTTGAGCGTGCCGGTGAAGCCGCGCTCCTGCACCGCCGCCACGCCAGCGGTCGATGCCGCGCCCACCGCCATGCCGGCCGGGCTGCAGCCGGCCTGCGCCGCCGCCAGGATCGCGAGGCAGACGAGCGCGCCGCCGCGCAGCTTCTCAAGCATCCTGATTCCAGGCGCCGGCGACATGGCGCAGCGGCCGCCAAGGCGACACCAGCATGGCGTCGAAGCGCAGGTCGAGTCCGGCGAGGTCGGGGCGCGACGACAGGATCCAGCGCGCCGCGCGGCCGAGCCGATGGCGCTGGCGCGGCGACAGCGACAGCGCCGCCAGGTCGCGGCTTGGGCGCGCCTTCACCTCGACGATGGCCAGCACCTTGCCGCGCCGCGCCAGGATGTCGATCTCTCCCATCGGCGTGCGCACGCGGCGGGTGAGGATGCGATAGCCCTTGAGCCTGAGCCACCAGCAGCACAGCGTCTCGGCGTTGTAGCCGCGCCGCTCCGCCGCCCGGCGCTGGCTCATCGCGGCGCCGCCGGGCCGAGCGCCAGCGCGCGCCGGTAGACCACGCGGCGCGGCAGCCCTAAGGCCGCGGCGACCTCGTCCACCGCATCGCGCAGACTCGCGCGCGCCATCGCCTCGCCCAGCATCGCGTCGAGCCGCGTCTCGACGGCCGGCGCCCCGGCCGGGCGGTCGGGCGGGCCGACGACGATCACCACTTCGCCCCTGGGCGCGCCCGCCGCCGCGTAATGCCCGGCGAGCGCGGGGAGGCGGTCGCGCCGAAGCTCCTCGAAGCGCTTGGTCAGCTCGCGCGCCACCGCGGCGGGGCGGTCGCCGAGAACGTCGCCGAGGTCGGACAGGCAATCGACCAGGCGCTGCGGCGCCTCGTAGAGCACGAGCGAGCCGGGGATGGCGGCGAGCCCGGCGATGGCGGCGCGGCGTGCCGCCGCGCGCGGCGGCAGGAAGCCGGCGAAGAAGAACCGGTCACTCGGGAGCCCCGAGAGCACCAGGGCGTCGATCAGCGCCGACGGGCCCGGCAGTGCCGTCACCGCGATGCCGCGGTTGAGGCACTCGCGCACGAGCTTGTAGCCGGGGTCCGAGATCAGCGGCGTACCGGCGTCAGAGACCAGGGCCAGCGCCTCGCCCGCCGCCAGGCGTGCGACAAGCTTCGGCCGCATTTCCTCGGCATTGTGGTCGTGGTAGGCGATCAGCCTGGTGGAGATGCCGTGGATCGAGAACAGCTTCATGGTGACGCGCGTGTCCTCGCACGCCACCGCGACGACGCGCTTCAGCGTGTCGAGCGCGCGCAAGGTGATGTCGCCGGCATTGCCGATCGGCGTCGCGACGATGCTCAAGCCGACGGGCGCCGGATAGGCGGCGTCCGGTTTACTTGCCGGAACGGCACGGCTAGGCTCGCTGGATGAGGCGTGGCTGTTGGTTGCCATTGCTGCTCGCTGGCGCGGCGCTGCTGTCGGGCTGCAAGACGTTAGTGACGAGGTGGCCCGGACCGCAAGAGCCGTCGACGGAATCGTTCATGCGGTTCCAGGACGCAGGCCTACCACGGCCCGGGGTCAAGGAGGTAGCGCCGCCGCCACAAGCCGTCGCGGCCGCGCCGCAGCCTTCCGCACCGCCGCCCGGCGCGGCACAGCCCGGCGCACCGCGGCTCATCCCGCCGGCGCCGCCGGTGACGGCGAAGCCGCTGCCGCCGCCCGGCACGGAGGCAAGCGTCGTGGTCGATCCCGGCGCCCTGCCGCCGCCGGCCGGAGCGCCGCCCGGTCCGCCGGCGGCGCTGCCGCCCGGTGCGCTGGCGACGCTGTTCGGGCACCCGCCCGGCGCCATCATTCCCGCGCCGTCCGCCGCGCCCGTGCCGGGCGTCTTCGCCGGGCACAAGACCATCGCCGTGCTGCTGCCGCTGAGCGGCCAGGCGGCGGGCCTCGGCCAGAGCATGCTCGACGCCGCGATGCTGGCGACCTACGAGATGGGCGTCGAAGACGTCGTGCTCAGGCCCTTCGACACCGCCGGCTCCCCCGAGGCGGCGCAGCAGGCCGCGCAGCAGGCGCTAGCCGAAGGTGCGCAGCTGCTGCTGGGGCCGCTCTTCGCCGCCGAGGCGCGCGAGGTCGGGCGGCTGATCGGCGGCAGCGGCGTCAACGCGGTGGCGTTCTCCAACGACCGCAGCGTCGCCGGCGGCGGCGTCCACATCATGGGCTTCCTGCCCGAGGCGCAGGTGCTGCGCGTCGTCGCCTTCGCGCGCAGCCGGCAGATCGAGCGCTTCGCCGTGCTGGCGCCGCGCAACGAGTACGGCGAGGCGATCACGGTCGGGTTGCAGGCGGCGCTGGCCGCCTATGGCGGCACGCTGACCGACGTGCAGCTCTATGATCCGGGCACCGAGGATTTCAACCCGGCGGTGCGTGCGCTGGCCAAGTACGACGGGCGGCGGCGCGCCCAGATCCAGCAGCTGCAGGGCAAGAACGACGCCGCGTCGAAGGCCGAGCTGCGCCGGCTGCAGGACCAGATATCCTCGGAGATGGGATTCGACGCGTTGCTGGTCGCCGAGTCGGGCGCGCGCCTGCGCGCCCTGGCGCCGCTCCTGCCCTACTACGACATCGATCCGGCGAAGATCAAAATCCTCGGCACGGCGCTGTGGGACGAGCCGGGTCTCGGCAACGAGCCGGCGCTGGTCGGCGCTTGGTTCGCCGCGCCGCCACCGGCACCGCGCCAGGAATTCGAGCGACTGTACGAGCAGACCTTCAAGCGCCGGCCGCCGCGGCTGGCCGCGCTCGCCTACGACGCGGCGGCGCTCGCCGCCGTGCTCGGCCGCGGCCGCGGCTTCACCGCCGACCTGATCGAGCAGCCCTCGGGCTATGCCGGCGTCGCCGGCATATTCCGCTTCCGCGCCGACGGGCTGATCGAGCGTGGCATGGCGGTGCTGGAAGTCCTGCCGCGCGGCGTCAAGGTCGTCGACCCGGCGCCGGAGAGCTTCGCCGAGACTAACTGAGCGCGCACTCAGGCGGCGAGCCGCGCCAGCACCGCGTCCAGCCGCAGCACGCCTTCCGGCGTCGCGCGGATCGTGGCGCCGTCGCGTTGCACAAATCCGGCTTCGACCAGCACGTCGAGCCCGGCGCGATCGACCGCATGCTCCAGCCTCACGCCGGTCGCGGCATGGAAACGCGCCGCGTCGATGCCCTCGCTGAGCCTGAGCCCCATCATCAGCGCCTCCTGCGCTTGCTCCGCCGGCGGCAGCGCGCGGCGTTCGGTCGTCGCGTGGCCTTGACGCTCGACTTCATCGAGCCAGATCTCCGGCGCGCGGTGCTGGCGCGTCGCCAGCTTTTCGCCGGAAACGCGCGGCCGGCCGTGCGCACCGGGGCCGATGCCGACATAGTCGCCGTAGCGCCAGTAGGTCAGGTTGTGCCGGCATTCCGCGCCGGGACGCGCATGGTTCGACACCTCGTAGGCCGCGCGGCCGGATGCGGCCAGAATCTCCCCCGTGGCCTCGAACAGCGCCGTCGCCGTGTCCTCGTCGGGCAAGGCGAACTCGCCCCGCCGATGCGCGCCTTCGAACGCGGTTTGCCTCTCGATGGTGAGCTGGTAGACCGACAGATGCTCGCCGGCATGCGAGAGCGCTTCGCCAAGCTCGCGCCGCCAATCCGCGACGCCCTGCCCCGGCCGCGCATAGATCAGGTCGAAGGACACACGGGCGAAGTGCCGGTGCGCCGTGGCTACCGCTTCGAGCGCCTCGCCGGCGCTGTGCTGGCGGCCGAGGAAGCCGAGTGCCCGATCGTCGAGCGCCTGCACGCCGAGCGACACGCGGTTGACCCCGGCTTCCGCCAGGGCGGCGAAGCGCGATCGCTCGACCGAGGTCGGATTGGCCTCGAGCGTGATCTCGAGATCGTCGGCAACCGGCCAGCGCCGGCGCACGCGCGCGATCAGCGCCGCCACCGTCTCGGGCTCCATCAGCGACGGCGTGCCGCCGCCGAAGAACAGGCTGGTGACGCGCCGTTCCGGAATCTGGTCGGCCCAGTGGTCGAGTTCGGCCAGCAGCGCGCGGCGCCAGCGCGTCTGGTCGATGGACTCGCGCACGTGGCTGTTGAAGTCGCAATACGGACACTTCGACCGGCAGAACGGCCAGTGCACGTAGACGCCGAAGCAGGTGTCTGTCTGTGTCATGCGCGCCAAGCGCCTTCATCCTTCGACAAGCTCAGGACGAGGCCAACGAACCACCTCGTCCTGAGCTTGTCGAAGGACGAGGAAACGCGGTGTATCAGCCCCCGGTCCACCCCATGCCCGCCACCAGCCTGCGGAACGCCTCGGCGCGGTGGCTGATGCGGTGCTTGGCGGCGGGCTCCATCTCGCCGAAGGTCTCGGCGTGGCCCAAGGGCCGGAACATCGGGTCGTAGCCGAAGCCGCGGCCGCCGCGCGGCGGCCAGACCAGCGTGCCGTAGACGCGCCCCTCGAACGAGCGGACGCGGCCGTCGGGCCAGGCCAGGCTCAGCACGCTGATGAAATAGGCACGCCGGTCCGGATTGTCACCCAGCGCGCGCTCGACCCGCTCCATGGCGCGGCGGAAATCGCGGCCGCCGGCACCTTCGGCCCAGCGCGCGGAATGAATGCCGGGCTCGCCGCCCAGCGCCGAAACGACCAGGCCGGAATCGTCGGCCAGCGCCATCAGCCCGCTGCCCGCGGCGGCGGCGCGGGCCTTCAGCTCGGCATTGGAAACGAAGGTATCGCCGGTCTCTTCGGGTTCGGGCAGGCCGAGCGCGCCGGCGCTGACGCACTCGAAGCCGTAGGGACCGACGAGCTCGGCCATCTCCTTGAGCTTGCCGGGGTTGTGCGTGGCGATGACCAGCCGCCCGTCGGGCGGCCTGTTCATGTCCCCAGGGCCTTGCGCTGCGCTTCCAGCAGCTCGGTGATGCCCTTGCGCGCCAGCTTCATCAGGGCGTCGAACTGCTCGTCGGTGAACGGCGTCTTCTCCGCCGTGCCCTGGACCTCGACGATGCCGCCCTTGCCGGTCAGCACGAAATTGGCGTCGGCGTCGGCGCCGCTGTCCTCGTCGTAGTCGAGGTCGAGCACGGGCACGCCGCGGTAGAGGCCGCAGGAGACCGCGGCGACCTGGTCGACCAGCGGCGCCGCCTTGATCGCGCCGAGCTTGCGCAGGTGGCCGACCGCCTGGTGCAGCGCCACGTACGATCCGGTGATCGCGGCCGTGCGCGTGCCGCCGTCGGCCTGGATCACGTCGCAGTCGATCTTGATCTGCAGCTCGCCCAGCGCCTTGAGGTCCATCACGGCGCGCAAGGAGCGGCCGATCAGCCGCTGGATCTCCTGCGTGCGGCCGGACTGCTTGCCGCGCGAGGCCTCGCGCTCGGTGCGCGTGCCGGTCGAGCGCGGCAGCATGCCGTATTCGGCCGTGACCCAGCCCTGGCCGGAATTGCGCAGGAACGGCGGCACCTTGTCCTCGACCGAGGCGGTGCACAGCACGTGCGTGTCGCCGAAGCGCGCCATGCACGAGCCCTCGGCATGCTTGCTGAAGCCGGGTTCGAGAACGACGCTGCGTAGCTGGTCGGGGGCGCGGCCGGAAGGGCGCATGGGCGGGCCTGCGTGGTTCGGGTCAAGGGGTTGAAGTCAAAGCCGGATCGGCATCGAGCCGCGCGGAGGTCCGGTTGACGCCTCGGCATGGCGCGACTACATAGCACAGCGTTTCCAGGGACGCACAGGGTGATGAACGCCGGGCGATGATCGGGGCGCTGAACGAACGGTCGCGGGAGATCTTCCGGCATATCGTCGACGCCTATGTCGAGACGGGCGAGGCGGTGGGCTCGCGCACGATCTCGCGCCGGCTGGGCATGGCGTTGTCGCCGGCGACGATCCGCAACGTCATGGCGGATCTGGAGGAAGCCGGGCTGCTGTACGCCCCCCACACCTCGGCCGGCCGCGTGCCGACCGAGGCGGGCCTGCGCCTGTTCGTGGACGGGCTGCTGGAGATCGGCGCCCTGTCGAAGGAGGAGCGCGAGAGCATCGAGGGCCGCTGCGCCGCTTCGGGCCGCAGCGTCGCCAGCGTGCTCGAGGAAGCGACCCAGACGCTCTCGGGTCTGTCGCGCTGCGCCGGGCTGGTGGTGGCGCCGAAGGCCGAGGCGCCGCTGAAGCATATCGAGTTCGTGCAGCTCGGGCCCGGCCGCGCGCTCGTCGTGCTGGTCAGCGAGAACGGCCTGGTCGAGAACCGCATCATCGACATCCCGCTGGGCATGCCGGTCTCGAGCCTGGTCGAGGCCTCGAACTACCTGGCGCAGCGCCTGGTCGGGCGCACGCTCGACGAGGCGCGCCGCACCATCGCACAGGAGCTCGAGGAGCACCGCGCCCAGCTCGATGCCCTGACGCAGAAAGTGGTCGAGGCGGGGCTTGCAACCTGGTCCGCGCCCAGCGGCTACCTGCTGGTGCGCGGTCAGAGCCAGCTTCTGGCCGACGTGCAGCAGATGGCCGACCTGGAGCGCATTCGCGCCCTGTTCGCCCTGCTGGAGACGAAAGAGGCCATGGTGCGCCTCATCGACGCTTCGGAAAAGGCCGAGGGCGTGCAGATCTTCATCGGCGCGCAGAACGAGCTGTTCGCCATGGCCGGCTGCTCGGTGATCATCGCGCCCTACGCCAACCGCGAGGAGAAGATCATCGGCGCCATCGGCGTGATCGGGCCCACGCGCATGAACTACGCGCGGATCATCCCGATGGTCGACTATACGGCGAAGGTGATCGGGCGCCTGCTCGGCTGAGCGGTCGTCCTCGCACGAACTTGCTCCCATTCCGGAACACAGTGGATTTCCGCCCATGACCGATCCCCGCAAGAACGATCAGCACGACGACCTGGACGGCGGGCGGCGCGAGCCGTCGCCGGAGCCGGCGTCCAGCCCCGCCGCCGCGGCGGCCGCCGCGCGCGCCTATTCCCAGGCGCCGACGCCTGAGGAGTTTCCGCCCGCCTCGCCGCCCGGCGCCGAGCCGGCCGAGCCGCCGCCGGCGGAACCTGCCAAGGAGCCGGCCGCCCAGGCGGAGATGAACCAGCTCAAGGACCAGCTGCTGCGCGCGCTGGCCGAGACCGAGAACACGCGCCGGCGCGCCGAGCGCGACCGCGAGGAGGCATCGAAATACGCCATCGCCAACTTCGCCCGCGACGTGCTGACCGTGGCCGACAACCTGCGCCGCGCCATCGACTCGGTGCCCGCCGAGGCCCGCACCGGCAACACGGCGCTGGCCACCCTGATCGAGGGCGTCGAGCTGACCGAGCGCCAGCTGCAGTCGATGCTGGAGAAATACGGGATCACCATGGTCGCGCCGATGGACCAGCCCTTCGACCCCAACTTCCACCAAGCCATGTTCGAGGTTCCGGGCACGGGCAAGCCGAACGGCACCGTGGTGCAGGTGCTGCAGGCCGGCTTCGTGATCCACGGCAGGCTGCTGCGCCCGGCCCTGGTCGGCGTGGCGAAGGGGTAGCCCGAACGGCCATCCGTCACCGTCCGATGGCGGATTTCCGCCATTGATGACGGATGACGGATCGCGCGCGCTTCCGTCTCAGCGCCGCCTCGGCGCCAGCATCGGCAGCAGGCCGAGCGCCGTGACAAGGGCGACGGCGAGGAAGCCCCAGCCGTAGCCGAAGCCGGCGGCGATCGCGGCGAAGCTGAGCGGCGCGACGATGATCGTCATGTAGTGGAACACGAGCACGCCGCCGGTCACCAGCCCGACCTGGTCCGGCGGCGCCAGCCGGGCGATCTCGGAGAGGCACACGCCGAACCAGCCGCCGCCGATCATGCCGAACAGGATCGCCGCGATCGCCACGGCGACGACCGGCCATTGCGGCGTCGCCATGCCGACCACGGCGGCAAGGAACGCCATGCCGAAACCGATGATCAGCAGCAGCGCGCCGGGCTCGACCCAACGCCCGGCGATCGAGCCGCAGCCGATGCGCCCGACGATCACCCCGAAATTGCCGAGCGTGAAGATCGACCCGGCCAGCGCCAGCGCATAGCCGAGCTCGACCACGAACAGCGAGACCAGGAACGCCATATAGGCATTGAAGGCGACGGTCAGCACGACGGCGACGGTCGTGATGCGGCGAAGCGGGCCCGAACGCGCGATGGCACGCAGCGACTCGAACACCGCGCCGCGCGGCGGCGCGGAGGCGACATGGCCTGGGTCGAACCGCCGTCGCCCCGGCTCGACCGCCAGGACGGCGAGCGCGCAGGCGGCGCCGAAGACGATGACGCTTCCCTGCCAGCCCAGGGTCAGGGCGAGCGCCGGGCCGAGCGCGCCGACCGTGGCCGAGCCGAGGGTCCAGCCGGTATGCTTGATCGCGAACACCAGAGGCCGATTGCCCGCCGTCGTCACCCGCGTGAGCAACTGGACGCTGGCCGGCACCTCGGGCCCCGCTCCGAGGCCCAGCAGCAACGCGCCGACCGCCATGAGCGCGAGATCGCCCGAAGCCGTCAGCAGGGCGCCGGCCGCGACGGCCACGAGGCACAGTTGCAGCGTCCTGACCGGCGCCACGCGCGCGAGCAGCGCGCCCGAGGCCATCGACGCCACGGTCGCCCCGGCCCACAGCACGCCCATGTAGACGCCAAGCATCGACGGCGACACGCCCAAAGCGGGCGCGACGCGCGGCGCCAGGACCGACGCAGCGGTCACCGGCATGGCCATGACCAACTGAGCCACGTAGGTGATCGCGAGCGCGTTGCCGACGCCGGGTGGAATGTTCTTCAGCGGGTCGGGCATGTACGCAAGCTGACCATCCGGGCGCCGATGCCCGGCTGATGGTCGCACGCTGCGGTCCAGGACATTGCCGCATAGGGCGGCGCGGATCGTCCTGGCCGCGACATCGGGCCCCGGCCGAGGCACCCGAAACAATTGTCGAACGACGGCCTGCGCCGCGGGAAACCGGGCGTCAGCGCAGCGGACGCGGCGGCTCGGTCCGGCGCATGGCGGCGCGGGCGAGGACCTCGAACAGCACATACCCCGTGGCGCCGATGACGATCAGCGCCAAGCCGACGAATTCGAGGACGGGCATGCCCAGGATCTCGCCGGGCACCCCGAGCCGAGGCGCCGAATAGTGCAGGAACACACCGGCAACGGCGTCGATCACCGAGACGATCTGGATCATCCGGAAGGGCTTGGCGCGCCGGCGCGCCGCGGAGTCGTCGTCCGCGGGCGGAGCGGCGCCGGGCTTGGGATCGGCAGGCATGGAGTGCAGCATCGGCGCTGGCGGGCCGGCGAGTCAAACCGGGCGCGTCGCACGGGCTGTGTCGGGCACGCCACGGCGCCGGCATCCGGTGCCAACGCCGCCTTGCGCCGGCTGGCGGGCCCACCTATATGACCCCACGAGTTTGGTGGCTTTGGCGACCTCGGCCGCGAGGCGGGGCCGGCCTGGCCGAACCGCAACCCCATGGGGATCGGACCGGCGCCCAACCGCAGCGGGCCGGGCCGGATCTGCCGTCGAAGAACGAGGAACCACATGAGCAAAGTCATCGGCATCGACCTTGGCACCACGAATTCCTGCGTCGCGGTGATGGAAGGCAAGGACTGGCGCGTCATCGAGAACGCGGAAGGCATGCGCACCACGCCGTCGATGGTGGCCTTTACCGAGTCGGGCGAACGGCTGGTCGGCCAAGCCGCCAAGCGCCAGGCCGTGACCAACCCCGAGAACACGCTTTTCGCCATCAAGCGCCTGATCGGACGGCGCTACGACGATCCGATCACCACCAAGGACAAGGGCCTGGTGCCGTACAAGATCGTCCCCGGCGACAATGGCGACGCCTGGGTCGAGGCCCACGGCAAGAAATATTCGCCCTCGCAGATCAGCGCTTTCGTGCTGACCAAGATGAAGGAAACGGCCGAGGCTTATCTGGGCGAGAAGGTCACGCAGGCCGTCATCACCGTGCCCGCCTACTTCAACGACTCGCAGCGCCAGGCGACCAAGGACGCCGGCCGCATCGCGGGCCTCGAGGTGCTGCGCATCATCAACGAGCCGACCGCGGCGGCGCTCGCCTACGGCCTGGAAAAGAAGAAGACCGGCACCATCGCCGTCTACGACCTGGGCGGCGGCACGTTCGACATCTCGGTGCTGGAGATCGGCGACGGCGTGTTCGAGGTGAAGTCCACCAACGGCGACACATTCCTGGGCGGCGAGGACTTCGACAAGGAGATCCTCGACTACCTGGCCGAGGAGTTCAAGAAAGAGACCGGAATCGACCTGCGCAAGGACCGGCTGGCCCTGCAGCGGCTGAAGGAAGCCGCCGAGAAGGCCAAGATCGAGCTGTCGAGCGCGGTGCAGACCGAGGTCAACCTGCCGTTCATCACGGCCGACCAGACCGGCCCGAAGCACCTGGTGCGCAAGCTCAGCCGCGCCATGCTCGAGTCGCTGGTCGACAAGCTGATCCAGAGGACGATCGACCCGTGCCGCCAGGCGTTGAAGGACGCCGGCGTCAGCGCGGGCGAGATCGACGAGGTGGTGCTGGTCGGCGGCATGACCCGCATGCCGAAGGTGATCGAGACGGTGAAGCAGTTCTTCGGCCGCGACCCGCACCAGGGCGTCAACCCGGACGAGGTGGTCGCCGTCGGCGCCGCCATCCAGGGTGGCGTGCTGAAGGGCGACGTCAAGGACGTGCTGCTGCTGGACGTGACGCCGCTGTCGCTCGGCATCGAGACGCTGGGCGGCGTGTTCACGCGGCTGATCGACCGCAACACGACCATCCCGACCAAGAAGAGCAACGTCTTCTCGACCGCCGAGGACAACCAGACCGCGGTGACCATCCGCGTGTTCCAGGGCGAGCGCGAGATGGCGGCGGACAACAAGCTGCTCGGCCAGTTCGACCTGGTCGGCATCCCGCCGGCGCCGCGCGGCGTGCCGCAGGTCGAGGTCACGTTCGACATCGACGCCAACGGCATCGTCAACGTGTCGGCCAAGGACAAGGCCACGGGCAAGGAGCAGCAGATCCGCATCCAGGCCTCGGGCGGCCTGAGCGACGCCGACATCGAGAAGATGGTGAAGGACGCCGAGGCGCATGCCGCCGAGGACAAGAAGCGCCGCGAGCTGGTCGAGGCCAGGAACCACGCCGAGGCGCTGGTCCACACCACCGAGAAGCAGCTGAAGGATTTCGGCGACAAGGTGGCGGCGGCCGACAAGCAGGCCGTGGAGCAGGCGATCGCCGACCTGCGCGGCGCCATGTCGGGTGACGACGCGGCGGCGATCAAGGCGAAGACCGACGCGCTCGCGCAGGCTTCGATGAAGATCGGCGAGGCCATGTACAAGGCCCAGGCCGCCGCCGGCGGCCAGCCGGGCGCAGAGGGCGGTCCGGGGGCCGGTCCGGGCCCCGACGCCGGTGCGGCCGGCGGCGGAGCCGCGGGCGGCGCCAAGCCGGACGACAAGGTGGTCGACGCCGACTACGAGGAGGTCGACGAGCGCAAGCGCAACAAGTCGTAAGACCGCGCTTGCATGAACCGAACCGGGGCCCTCATGTTGCCAGCGTCGGAACATGAGGGCCTCGCGCATCTCCGGGCGCATGGGGCCCCGTTCCGGGCCCGAGTCGACTCTCCGCAACAACCCGATCACTGAACCGCCATGGCCAAGCAGGACTATTACGAGCTGCTGGGCGTCCAGCGCGGCGCGAGCGCCGAGGAGCTGAAGAAGGCCTATCGCAAGCTGGCCATGCAGCATCACCCGGACCGCAACCCGGGCGACAAGGCGGCCGAGCAGAAGTTCAAGGACATCAACGAGGCTTATGACGTCCTGAAGGACGATCAGAAGCGCGCGGCCTACGACCGCTTCGGCCATGCCGCGTTCGAGCAGGGCGGCGGCGGACGCGGCGGTCCCGGCGATTTCGGCTTCGCCGCGGGCTTCGCCGACATCTTCGACGAGATGTTCGGCGAGTTCATGGGCGGCCGCCGCGGCGGCGCCAACCTGCGCGGTGCCGACCTGCGCTACAACCTGGAGATCGACCTCGAGGACGCGTTCGGCGGCAAGCAGGCCACCATCCGCGTGCCGACCTCGGTCATGTGCGAGGCTTGCGCAGGATCCGGCGGCGAGAAGGGCGCGCAGCCGGCCACCTGCCCGACCTGCCGCGGCCACGGCAAGGTGCGCGCGCAGCAGGGCTTCTTCACGATCGAGCGCACCTGCCCGGCCTGCCACGGCGCCGGGCGGGTGATCCAGAACCCGTGCCGGACCTGCGAAGGCACCGGCCGGGTGCGCAAGGAGAAGACGCTGCAGGTCAACATCCCGGCCGGCGTCGAGGAAGGCACGCGCATCCGGCTGGCCGGCGAGGGCGAGGCGGGCCTGCGCGGCGCACCGCCGGGCGACCTCTACATCTTCCTCGCGATCAAGCCGCACCGGCTGTTCCAGCGCGACGGCGCCAACATCTTCTGCAAGGTGCCGATCCCGATGACCACCGCGGCGCTGGGCGGGCACATCGAGGTTCCGACCGTCGACGGCGGCCGCGCGCGCGTCAACATCCCGGAAGGCACCCAGTCGGGCGCGCAGTTCCGCCTGCGCGGCAAGGGCATGAGCGTGCTGCGCTCGGCCGCGCGCGGCGACATGTTCATCGAGGCCGCGGTCGAGACCCCCGTCAACCTGACCAAGCGCCAGCAGGAGCTGCTGCGCGAGTTCGAGGAGGCGAGCCCCAAGGGCCGCTCGACCAGCCCGGAGTCCGAGGGGTTCTTCGCCAAGGTCAAGGAGTTCTGGGACGATCTGACGGAGAAGTAGGCCCGCCCCTGCCGCTGTCCCCGGCCCCGACCTCCGTTCGATCCGGTCCTTCTTGCCGCGACGACTTGAATAGTGCCGTTCCCTGGTCTAAGCCCGGCGCTCCATCCGGGGGAGGACGGGAATGACGGGGCCATCGACCAATTCCATGCGCATCGGCGTGGCCGGCGCGGCGGGCCGCATGGGCCAGGCGCTGGTGCGTGCGATCGCCGAGCGGTCCGATTGCGTGGTCGCCGGCGGCGTCGAGGCCAAGGGCAATCCCGCGGTCGGGCGCGACGCCGGCGAGGCGGCCGGGATCGGCGCGCTCGAGGCCACGATCGGCGACGATGCCGCCGCCTTGTTCGCACGCGCCGACGCCGTCCTAGATTTCACCGCGCCGGCGGCGACCCTGGCGCATCTGCCCTTGGCGGCGAAGCACAAGGCGGTCCACGTGATCGGCACGACCGGCTTCACGCCGGAACAGACCCGCGAGATCGAGGCGGCGGCGAAGCAGACGGCGATCGTGTTCGCGCCGAACATGTGCGTCGGCATCAACCTCCTGATGGCGATCACCGAGAAGGTCGCCGCGATCCTCGGCAACGACTGGGACATCGAGATCTTGGAGATGCACCACAACAAGAAGATCGACGCGCCGTCGGGCACCGCGCTCGGGCTGGGCGAGGCGGCGGCCAGGGGGCGCGGCGTGGCGCTGAAGGACGTGGCGCAGCGCGTGCGCGACGGCCATACCGGGCCGCGCCGCGCGGGCGACATCGGTTTCGCCGCCTTGCGCGGCGGCAATGTCGTGGGCGACCACAGCGTGATCTTCGCCGCCGAGAACGAGCGCATCGAGCTGACCCATCGCGCGGCGGGCCGCGAGATCTACGCGCGCGGCGCCGTGCGCGCGGCGCTGTGGGCGCGCGGCCGGAAGCCCGGCCTCTACACGATGCGCGACGTGCTGGGGCTCTGACGAGCTAGCGTCTGCCCGGCCGCCAGTGCGCGATGGCGATGCCGGCGAGGATCAGCGCGAGGGCAGCGAGCGCGCGGGCGCTCGGCCGCTCGGACAGGATCAGCGCGCTCCACAGCACGCCCGCGACCGGCACGAGATAGTTGTTGTTGGCGGTGAAGGTGGCGCCGACCGTGCCGACGAGGCGGAAGAACACCGCGTAGCCGACGCCGTTCGAGCCGAGGCCGAGGAACAGGATCGCGAGGAGAGCGGCCGCCGGCGGCGGGGCCGGCGGCACGCCTTCGAGCAGCACCAGCGGCAGGGCCACCAGCGCCGTCAGGCCGACCACGCATGCCGCGGTGACGAGCGGCGCCGGGCCGCGCAGATGGCGCGCGATGATCGTCTGCACCGCGTAGCAGACCGCCGCGCCGGCGACGGCGAGCTGGCCGATCACGTCGGAGCCGAGCCCGCCGAGCGCGTCGACGCCGACCAGCGTCACGATCCCGGCCAGGCCGAGCAGCACGCCCGTGATGCGCCGCGCGTTCAGCCGTTCGTCGGCCGTGAAGGCGTGCGCCAGCACCAGCGTCGTCAGCGGCATCACCGCCATCAGGATCGCCGCCAGCCCGGCGTCGATGCGGCGCTGACCGAAGGCGATGAGCAGGAACGGCAGCAGGTTGCCGGTCAACGCGATGCCGGCGTACTTGATCCAGGTGCCGCGGTCGCTCGGCAGGCGATGCCCCGCCCAGCGCAGCAGCAGGCCCATGAACAGCGCGCCGATCAGCACGCGGCTGGCGACCACCGCCGTGTTGGACAGATGCGTGACCGCGACCTTGGTGGCGGGGAACGAGCCGCCCCAGGTCGCCGCCAGCAGGCACAGCAGGGCGACGTCGCCGAGCCCCGGCCGGCGCATTGCGGGCAGCGTGGTGATGCTCAAACGCTGGTGCCCGCCGCCTCTGGGCCGGTTCCGCCCGCGCGCTGGCGCGCGAGTGCCTCGGTCAACGCCTCGGCCAGCGCCACACGCTCGTCCGGCGCCAGGAAAGCGCCGACCGTGACGGCGCGGCCATGCGAGGAGAGGATCAGGCGGCTGGCGCGCCCGGGCTTCTCCTCGACCGTCACGCGCAGCCAGTAGGGCTGGAAGGTGACGCGCTCGGTCGCGCCGTCGGGCGCGATCCGACACAACTCCAGCTCGCGGTCGGTCAGGCGGATGGTCTCGTAGCGCGCGAGGCTGCGGAAGTTGAGCCGGAACAGTGCGTAGATCAGCACGACCTCGAGGCCGCAGAATCCCAGCACCGGCCAGGCGCCAACGAGAAGAAACGCAAGGCCGACGGCGCAAAACGCAATGCACACCGCCGCCATCAGGACGCGGAAGCCGAACGGCGACAGGCTGCGATGCGGCTGCAGCACTGCGCCGAACACCGCCTGCCGGTCGGCCGTGGGAGCCGAGACGTTCATGCGCGCAATACCCTTCCCCGTTGACTATGGGCATGCCGGGCGCTCCGGTCAAAGCCGCGCCGGCTGATGCCCGGGCAGGCCACGGCATGTTGGGAAAACGAATCAGCGACCGCCCTGCATCTTGTGGTTCGTTCGGCCAATATTCCATAAACGTTTGCGGATCGTGCCGCAGCCGGTCGCACCGTGGAACAATTGCGCGCTTGCACCGAACATTTATGGTCGGCCCGATGGATTCGACCCAATTACTTGGGGGAGACAAATGCAACACCACAACATGCCGGATCTGGACCCGCCAAGCTCGCCCTACTGCCACGTGGCCGAGTCCGGCGGCCTGGTCTGTCTGGCGGGCCAGGTGGCGGCCGACGGCGCCGAGGGGCGGCAGGCGCTGGGCAACGTCGCCGCCGAGACCCGGGCGGTCATGGAGCAGATCAGCCGCACGCTGGCGGCCGAGGGCTTGCGCTTCGCCGACGTGCTGCGGGTTGACATCCATCTGGTCGATCTGGGCGATATGCGGATCGTCGACCCGATCTATGGCGGCTACTTCAGCGCGGGCCGCTATCCGGCGCGCACCTGCGTCGAGGTGCGGCGGCTGTATGGCAACAGCCGGATCGAGGTCACGGTCATGGCGCGGCGACCCGCGGCGCCGGTGGAGGGGAACGCGGCGTCGTGAAACCGGAGCAGATCGAGGAATTCTTCCGCCTGCTGGCGGCGAAGACGCCGATCCCCAAGGGCGAGCTCGAGTTCATCAGCCCGTACACGCTGCTGGTGGCGGTCGTGCTGTCGGCGCAGGCGACCGACGTCAGCGTGAACAAGGCGACCGAGCCCCTGTTCAAAGTCGCCGACAGCCCCGAGAAGATGCTCGCGCTGGGCGAAGCGCGCCTGCGCGACTACATCAAGACCATCGGCCTCTACAACACCAAGGCCAAGAACGTGATCGCGCTGAGCCGGATCCTGGTCGAGCAGCACGGCGGCCGGGTGCCGCGCGACCGCGAGGCGCTGGAAAAGCTGCCCGGCGTCGGCCGCAAGACCGCCAACGTGGTGCTCAACATCGCCTTCGAGGAGCCGACCATCGCCGTCGACACGCACATCTTCCGCGTCGGCAACCGCACCGGGATCGCCGCCGGCAAGACGCCGCTGGCGGTCGAGTTGAAGCTCCTGAAGCGCGTGCCGGAGACGTACAAGCGCCACGCGCATCACTGGCTGATCCTGCACGGGCGCTACGTGTGCAAGGCGCGCAAGCCCGACTGCCCGGTCTGCGTGGTCAACAAGCTGTGCCGCTACCGCGCCAAGACGGTGGCGTGAGAGCCGCGGGCCGCCGCTACCCTTTGACCAGCTCGGCCTTCTGGCTGGCGCCGCCGACCAGCTCTGCGAAGCAGCCCGCGGGCACCGGCCGGTTCTCGCGCCGGGCGCGCAGATCGGCGTGGGCGACGCGCAGCTCGCCGCCCTTGGCGTGGAGGAAGAGGTCCAGCACGCAGTTCGGCGCGCGATACTGCCAGAGTTCGGCCGCGGCCTCGCGCCGCAGCAGCCATGGCGCGCCCAGCATGGCCTCGAGCGATGCGCGGTCGAGCCCGACCAGGCGCTTGAGGCCCTCGCCCGGCGGCAGCGCGGCGATGCCGGTTTGCGGCGGCGGCAAGGCGGCGACCTTGACATCGCTGACGGCGCTCGTGCGCGGTGGTTCGGGCAGCCTCGAGGGAACCGGCGGAGCGCCGCCGGAATCGGCATAGGGATTGTCGTCCGCGGCCAGCGCCGCCATGGCCGCCGGCGTCGCCGCGGACGTGGCCTTCACCGCGCCCATCTTCTCGGACGAGCTGCTGACGCAGCCGGCCAGCATCATTGCTCCTGCCGCGAGCAGGACCAGGCGCCCCGCCTGCGCTCGCCCCGCCATGAATGCGTCAGCGATCGGCCGACGCGGCGGTGACACCCGGGTCGCTCTGCTCGTCCTCGGGGAAGATCGGCGTCACCGTGCTCGATGGCGCCGTGGAGGAAGCGCCCGACTGACCGCCGGACGGGATCGTCTGCATGTCGCCGCTGATCTCGCCGCCGCGCTCGACCTCGAGCTGGCGGTAGCGCACCTTGCCGACGACGCGGCCGGTGCTGTGGACGACCAGGCGCTCGTTGCAGGTCAGGTCGCCGTCGAACCGGCCGCGGATCTGCGCCGTCTCGCACTCGACCGAGCCGCGGAACGTGCCGCTCTCTGCGATGTCGACCATCTTGCCGTCCGACAGCATGGCTTCCACGCTGCCCTCGACGACCAGGTGCTCGCAGGAGGTGATCTCGCCGTTGAGCTTGATCTCGCGCCCCACGATCAGCTTCTTGCTTTCGCTCTGCGGCACGACCGGCGCCGGCACGGACGCGCTGGACACGCCGGTGTTCGACAGGGCCGCCGCGAGCGAGGCGCCGCCGGGCCGCGGCGCGCCGGGCAGATCGACCAGCCGGCGCGGGACGGG
>CAZLBB010000006.1:0-86996 GCA_964557415.1 uncultured Rhodospirillaceae bacterium | reverse complement strand
CAGGCGCTCCACCTGGCGCACCGACAGCCCGACCTTCTGTGCCAGCTCGGCGCGGTCGAGCGGTTGCTCGATGTTCTGTTCCATCATGCCGATCACGCTCAGCAGCTTCGGATGCGTGACGCCGAGCCGCGCCGCCGGGGACAGGCGCTGATGGTGGTCGGCTTCGCGCACCTGCGTGTGCACCACTTGCTCGGCCACTGCCATCGCAAGGTCGTGGCCATGGTCGAGGCGGATCAGGTGCAGCATCATGTCGAGCGCCGCCGTGCCGCCCGAGCAGGTGGCGCGGTCGCGGTCGATCTCGAACAGGTCGTCGGTCACGTCGAGGTCGGGGAACTCCTCGCGGAACGGCTGCAGGTATTCCCAGTGGATGCACGAGCGGTATCCGTTGAGCAGGCCGGCGCGCGCCAGCACGTAGGTTCCCGTACTCAGGCCGCCGATCCGGCTGCCGTGGCGGACCATGCGGTTGAGCCAGGCGAAGATCGCGCGGTCGCGGATGTTCTCGCTTTCCAGGCCGCCCGCCACGTACACGGCGTCGAAGTGCGGCGCGGGGTCGCCGATCGCCGCTTCCGGCGTCAGGGCGATCAGGTTGCTCGCAACGACCGGTTTGCCGTCGACTGACAGCAGGTGCCAGCGATAGAGCGTCCGTCCGCTGAGCCGGTTGGCGTGACGCAATGGCTCGATCGCCGCGGCGAAGGCCATGAGGGCAAAATTCGGCAGGAGCAGGACGCCGATCTCCTGGGTGCGTGTCGTTGTCGCGACAGGCGTGCCATTGAGAGGCGCGTTCTTGGCGGTTGATAAGGCAGCGGGCGATTGGACCACGGCCAGCATGCTCCCGGCGACATCGACGTCGTTTCTGGAACACTAGCGCGGCGCGGTGGAAAATGCATCAATGCGGTCGCTTTGGGGTCGCGGTCGACAGCGCGGCACCGGCGTCGTATGAGCGCCCCCATGGTGTTCGTTCTTGCCAAGGTGTTCTGGTTCGTCGCCGAACCGGCGCACCTGATATCCATCGCCTTCCTCGCCGCCGGCCTGCTGTGGTGCGCTCGGTGTCGGCGGGGGGCTGCGCAGCTAGCCGCAGCGGCGGGGGCGGCGTATTGCGCGATTGTGTTCCTCCCGCTCGGCACTTGGCTGCTGCTGCCGCTGGAGGGACGCTTTCCGCCGGCGCCGCCGCCCGCGCGCGTCGACGGCGTGATCGTGCTGGGCGGCGCCATCGAGCCGCGCATCAGCGCGGCGCGAGGCCAGACACAGATCAACGAGTCGGGCGAGCGGCTTTTGGCGCTGGTCGAGCTCGCGCGCCTCTATCCCGAAGCACGCCTGGTCTTCACCGGCGGATCGGGCAGGCTGGTCGATCCGGACCTGCGCGAGGCCGACTATGCGGTGCGTCTGATGGAGCGCCTTGGCCTCCCGCGTGACCGCGTGATCTACGAGCGCGACAGCCGCGATACCGCCGAGAACGCGGTGATGACGAAAGCGAACGTGAATCCACGCGCGAGCGAAACCTGGCTGCTGGTCACCTCGGCCTCGCATATGCCGCGCGCGGTCGGCGTATTCCGGCGAGCCGGCTGGACAGTCGTGCCATGGCCGGTCGACTACGCCAGCAGCGGTGATGACGGATGGCGAATCGGCCCCGCCGGACTGGAAGGCATGCGGCGATTCACGCTGGCCACGCGCGAATGGATCGGCTTGGTCGCCTATCGCGTCATGGGGCGCACGAACACGCTGTTTCCCGGCCCGTGATCAATCGGCAGCGGAAACCCGTGGACAAGCGAATCGCGCTATGGCAGATACGAATCGGGTGGACGGGTAGGAGAAACGATGGGCTTGAATGACCCGCTCCCTATCTTTCCCGTGGCGTAGCATGCTCCGCCGTAAGTTTCTGACGATGCTGACCGGTGCCGCCGCGTGTATCGCCGCGGGTTGGGCATCGTTGCCTGCGTCGGCCAATCAGCAGGATTTCGCGACCTGGCTCGCGGTGCTGCGCGACGAAGCCCTCGGCACCGGCATCTCGCCGCGCACGCTCGACGAGGCGCTGAGCAACGTGCAACTCATCGGTCGGGTGCTCGAGCTGGACCGGCGACAGCCCGAATTCACGCTGACGTTCCGCGACTATCTCAACAGGGTCGTCAACGACGCGCGCGTGGAGAAGGGCAGGCGCCTGCTTGATGAGAACCGCGCGCTGCTCGACCGGATCGGCCGGGAATACGGCGTGCAACCGCGCTTCATCGTCGCCCTGTGGGGCATCGAAAGCGATTTCGGCCGCCTGACCGGCGGCTACCCGGTGATCGACGCCCTGGCGACGCTCGCCTATGACGGGCGCCGCAGCGCCTTCTTCCGCAAGGAGCTGATCAACGCGCTGAAGATCCTCGATGGCGGCCATATCGCGGCGACCCAGATGATGGGTAGCTGGGCCGGCGCGATGGGCCAGAGCCAGTTCATGCCCTCGAGCTTTCTCAGCTTCGCGGTCGACTACGACGGTGATGGGCGGCGCGACATCTGGTACACGCTGCCCGACGTGTTCGCCTCGATCGCCAACTATCTCAGCCGTTCGGGCTGGAACCGGGACCAGACCTGGGGCCGCGCCGTGTCGCTGCCGCCCAATTTCGATGCCGGCCTGACCGATCTTTCGGTCACCAAGCCGCTCGGCGGCTGGAACACGGCCGGTGTACGCAGACCCGACGGCGGCAAGCTGCCGGACCGCGATATCACCGCTTCGGTCATCAGGCCGGGCGGCGGCGAGGATGCTTTCCTCGTCTACGACAACTACCGCGTCATCATGAAATGGAACCGGTCGCAGTTCTTCGCAACGGCGGTCGGCACGCTCGCCGATCGGATCGCGGACGGGGGCTGACGGGCCGTGCGGGACCTGGGAAAGCCCGCCGGGCATCGGCGGATGTCGGTGCGCGCGCCGATTCTGGCGATGCTCTGCCTCGCCGCTGGCGGCTGCGCCGAGACGCAGCTTGCGACCCATGCGATCAAGAAGACGAACCGCGAACTCTACGGGCCTGGCGTCAAGGACGTACCACTGCAGCCGGTTTCAGCACCGGCGGCGGGACCGGTCGGACGCCCGAGCGGTCGCTCTCCGCTCTACAAGATCGGCGAACCCTACCAGATCGACGGAACCTGGTACTACCCGAAGGAGGACTACGGCTACGTCGAGACCGGCATTGCGTCGTGGTACGGCGACGAGTTTCACGGGAAGCCCACGGCGAACGGCGAGGTCTATGACCAGTACTCGGTGTCCGCCGCGCACCGCACCCTGCCTCTGCCGAGCCTGGTGCGCGTGACCAATCTCGAGAACGGGCGTTCCATGGTGGTGCGCGTCAATGACCGCGGTCCCTTCGCGCGCGGCCGGATCATCGACATGTCGCGCCGGGGCGCCGAGGCGCTCGGCTTCTACGGGCCGGGGACGGCCAAGGTGCGCGTCGAGCTCCTGGCGGATGAGAGCCGGATGATGAAGGAGGCGGCGTTGCGCGGCCAGCGCATCAACCCGGTGCAGCTCGCCTCCGCCGCGCCTCCGCCGGCGCCGTCGCAGCCGCAAGTCGTCGCCGTCAGCACGCAGCCGCCTGAAGGCGCCTTGGGGCCGCCGATCGAGCCGCGTGTCAAGCTCGTCCCGGTAAGCCAGACCAACATCTACGTGCAGGCCGGGGCCTTCGCGAAATACGACAACGCGGTGCGGGTCCGCGACGCGCTGACGCCGGTGGCCGCCACGGCGATCCTGCCGGTGACCCGGTCCGAGGCGCGGCTCTATCGCGTTCGGGTCGGGCCGCTGGCGAGCGTCAGCGACGCGGATGACGCGCTTGAACGCGTGGTGAAGAGGGGGTATCCGGAAGCCAGGATCGTCGTCGAGTGACGACGGTGCCGCAATTCCGGCTTGTTGTCCCGCTAGGCGCGCGCTGATCCGCGCGCCAAACATTCGAGTCGGCGGCCGGATCAGCGGCCGCCTAGGACGTGCACACGAGGGCCGGCTGCCGCCGGCCTGCTCAGGCAAGGACGAGGTAAGTCGATGAAATACTTGTCGTCGGCTCGTTCCGCTCTCTACCTGGGGGTCGCGTTGGCATTCGGCTTGGCACCCCTGCCGGCCGGTTTCGGCATCGATCCGGCCGCGGCACAGCAGCAGCAGGAACCCAAGGCGAAGAAGAAGCCGGCAAAGCAGCCGTCGCAATCGGCCGCCAAGCCGCACGGGCAGGCCCCGGCCAAGGGCGGCGATATCGAACCCGCAAGCGGTGGCTCCGCCGCGCGTGCGACGGCGACCTTCGAAACCGATGGGCGCAACGCGATCCTGATCGACTACGACACCGGCACGGTGCTCTACGAGAAGGCGGCCGACCAGAAGGTCGGACCGGCCTCGATGAGCAAGATGATGACGCTCTACATGGCCTTCGAGCAGATCAAGGCCGGAAGGCTGTCGCTCGAGGACACGCTGCCGATCAGCGACGCGACGTTCAAGAAATGGAACAACAGCGGCTCGACCATGTTCATCCCGGCGCGCTCGCGGGTGAAGGTCGAGGATCTGATCCACGGCATCGCGACCCAGTCGGGCAACGACGCCTGCGTGGTGCTCGCAGAGGGCCTGTACGGCAGCGAGGAGGCCTTCGCGGCGGCCATGACGCGGCGCGGCAAGGAGCTGGGCCTGACCAACTCGAATTTCATCAATGCCACGGGCTGGCCCGATCCCGAGCACTACATGACCGCCCGCGATCTGGCGACGCTCGGGCGGCGGCTGATCCAGGACTTCCCCGAGTTCTACAAGATCTTCGCCGAGCGCGAGTTCACCTACAACGCTATCCGGCAGGGCAACCGCAACCCGCTGCTGTACCGTGACGCGGGCGTCGACGGCATCAAGACGGGCCACACCGAGGAGGCCGGGTATGGGCTGACCGCGTCGGCGACGCGCCAGGGCCGCCGGCTGATCCTGGTCGTGCACGGCCTCAAGAGCATGAAGCACCGGTCGGCCGAGGCCGAACGCCTGCTCGACTGGGGCTATCGCGAGTTCAACAACTACGCGCTCTTCAAGACCACCGACAAAGTCGGTGATGCCGAGGTCTGGCTGGGCGAGAAGCTGCGGGTCGGCCTGAAGCCCAAGAGCGACGCGGTCGTCACCCTGGCGCGCGCCGCCCGCCGCGAGCTCAAGGTCCAGGTCGTGACGCAGGAGCCCGTTCCGGCGCCGGTGATGGCGGGGCAGGAGATGGGCAAGCTGGTGATCTCCGCGCCGGGCATGGAGCCGCGCGAGGTGCCGCTGGTGGCCGACGCCGACGTGCCGAAGCTGGGCGCCTTCGCCAAGCTCGGCGCCACGCTGGGTTACCTGATGCTGGGCGCCCCGAAATGACGAACGCCGCGATCCGCGCCGTCCCAAGCCAATCCGGCGCTTGACCAGGCCGCGTTTCATCACGATCGAGGGCGGAGAGGGCGGCGGCAAGTCGACCCAGGTCGCCCGCCTGGCCGGGCGGCTGCGGACCGCCGGCCTGCAGGTCGTGGCCACGCGCGAGCCGGGGGGCGCCGAGGGCGCCGAGATGATCCGCAAGCTGCTGGTCGAAGGCGAGCCCGGGCGCTGGGACGCGATGAGCGAACTGCTGCTGCACTTCGCCGCCCGCCGCGACCATCTCCGCCGTACCGTGTGGCCGGCCCTCCAGCGCGGGCAATGGGTGATCTCCGACCGCTTCGCCGACTCGACCATGGCCTATCAGGGAATCGGCCAGGGCCTCGGCCGCGACGTCGTGGAGCAGCTCAATCACATCGTTCTCGGCGACTTTCGCCCCGACCTGACGCTGATTCTCGATATTCCCGTGGAGCAGGGCCTCAAGCGTACCGAGACGCGCGGCATGGACAACCGCTATGAACGGATGAGCAAGGACTTCCACGAGCGGCTGCGCCAGGGCTTCCTCGACATCGCCCGGCGCGAGCCGGAACGCTGCGTCGTGATCGACGCGACGCGTTCCGCCGACGAGATCAGCGAGGAACTCGCCCAGATTGTCCGCAAACGCCTGGGCATCGAGGTCTGAGCCGGCCGGAGCTATCCCGGCGCACGCTCGAGCCACTCGCGGACCGCGGCACGGATGAAGGCGCGGTCCTCCGGGATCGTGGCGGGATTGCCGGCGCGATGGCCCCAAATGCTGGGGATCGGCCGCAGCTCGGCTCGCGCCAGGTGCGGCAGCTCGGCAGCGTTGTCGGCGACCGGGAAGTAGAGATCGGTGCGACCGGGCATCAGCAGGACGCGCGCCCGGATCGTATTCAGAGCCCGCACCAGATCTCCGCCATACAGCTCGTTGGCGCTGATGTCGCCGTGATACCACGTCACCAGTTGGGCATAGAGATTGGCCGCCTTGCGCGCATGATAGCGGTCCTCCCAGTCCGACTTGAGAAATGCCTCCAGGCTCGGCGCGCCGCAGGCCGTCAGGTGCAGGTTGGCACGATAGAAGTCCTGGCTGAGCGCCCAGCTGGCATAGATGTGGGCGAAGGCGCGCAGCGCGAGCCGGGGCTCGGCCGAGAACCGTCCGCCACCGAGATGCTCGGGCGCCGCCTCGAGTGTCCGCAGCAGGCTGGAGAGGAACACCTTGTTGTGCGTCGCCGTCCGCGCGCTGCCGCAGACGACGATCGCGCGCGCGACATCCCCTGGGTAGAGCGCCGCCCAGTGATAGGCCTGCTGCGCTCCCATCGAGAAGCCGTAGACCGCCGCCAGGTGCTCGATGCCGAACTGCTCCGCGAGCAGGCGTCGCTGGCCCCTGACATTGTCGGCCGCCGTCACCACGCCGGGATAATCCGGCGTGTCGGCGGCGCTGGACGACAGGCCGTTGGAGAACATGTTGGGGATGACGATGAACCAGCGGCCGGGATCGAGGATTCCGTCCGGACCGATAAGCCAGGCCATGTCGGGATGCTGCGCGGTGTAGCTGCAGGGATAGAGGACGACGTTGTCGCGCCGGTCGCTCAACCGCCCATGCGTCTGCCACACAATCCTGGCGTCGCGGATCACGCCGCCCTTTTCGACCGCAAGATCGCCAAGGCGGAACGTGCCGCTCTCCTGCTTCCAGCTCATGTCCTTCATTCCCTCGTGAAGCGCGGCCCACCGATCAGGCTATATTACCCGCATGGCCGCCAAGAACACCGACGAGCCGCACCCGGACGACGACCCGCCCGAGCGGATGCCGCGGGCCAATCCCGAGCTCTACGGCCAGGCCGAGGCCGAGCGGGCCCTGCTGGCCGCCTGGAACTCGGGCCGGATACCGCACGCTTGGCTGATCACCGGGCCGCGCGGCATCGGCAAGGCCACGCTGGCGTTCCGTTTCGCGCGCTTCGTGCTGTCCGGCGGCGGAGCGGGCGGCCTGTTCGGTCCGCCGGACAGCCTGGCGATCGACGGCACGAGCCCGGTGTTCCAGCGCATCGCCGCCCTCGGCCATTCCGACTTCCGCCTGGTTCGGCGCAGCCTCAACAAGAAGACCGGCAAATGGCGCCAGGAGATCGTGGTCGACGACGTGCGCGACATGGGCGGCTTCCTGCGCCTGACGGCAGGCGAGGGCGCCTGGCGCATCGTCGTCATCGACAGCGCCGACGAGATGAACCGCAACGCCGCGAACGCAGCGCTCAAGGCGATCGAGGAGCCGCCGCCGCGCGCGCTGATCCTGCTGGTCTGCCACCAGCCCGGCCGGCTGCTGCCCACGATCCGCTCGCGCTGCCGTCGGCTGACGCTGCAGGCGCTCGACGACGCGACGGTCAAGCGCATCGTCGCCCGGCACAAGCCGGACCTCGACGCCGACGAGCTCGACGCGCTCGCAAGGCTGGCGGAGGGTAGCGCCGGCCGCGCGCTGGCGCTCGCCGACCATGGCGGCGTCGACCTGCATCGTGCGCTGCTCGGCCTGCTCGAAGGGTTCCCGCGCATCGATGGCGCGGACTTGGACCGCCTCTCCGACCGGCTCGGCCGGGCGGGCGCGGAGGACGGCTTCCGCGTCTTCGGCGAGATGCTGACCGGATTTCTCGCGCGGCTGTGCCGCGACACGCGTGCGGGCCATTTGAACGGCGGCCGCGACGATCCCGAAGCGCCTGTGGCGCAGCGCTTGGCGCGGGGGGCCACGCTTGATCGCTGGCTGGATGTATGGGAAAGATTGGACGAGTTGTTCGCCCGCGCCGAGAGCGCCAAGCTGGATCGCAAGCAAGTGGTCGTCGACGCCGTCCTGACCCTGTCCGCTGCCGGTCGAATGTGACGTCCTGACGTCACAAGCCGTGACTTCGCCCTTCGACCCTTCGACAAGCTCAGGGCTCCGGGCGAGGCAACATGGAACTCCTCATCCTGGGCCCCGAGCCTGTCGAATGGGCGAAGGATGAGTTTGCTGAACCTCCCGAACAGACCGAGACGCCATGACGGACGCGCGCTACTACATCACCACGCCGATCTACTACGTCAACGACAAGCCGCATATCGGCCACGCCTACACGACGCTCGCCTGCGACGCGATCGCGCGCTTCATGCGGCTGGACGGGCGCGACGTCTATTTCCTGACCGGCACGGACGAGCACGGGCAGAAGGTCGAGAAATCGGCGCGCGACGCCGGCATGGAGCCGCAGCCCTTCACCGACCGCGTATCGCAGAACTTCCGCGACCTGGCGAAGGCGATGAACTTCTCCAACGACGACTTCATCCGCACCACGGAGGAGCGCCACAAGCGCTCGTGCCAGGCGATCTGGCAGAAGCTGGTGAAGTCGGGCGACATCTATCTCGGCACCTATTCCGGCTGGTACGCCGTGCGCGACGAGGCGTTCTACGGCGAGGAGGAGCTGACCACCGGGCCCGACGGCAAGAAGGTCGCGCCGAGCGGCGCGCCGGTGGAATGGGTCGAGGAACCGAGCTACTTCTTCCGCCTGTCGGCCTGGGGCGAACGGCTGCTGAAGTTCTACGACGACAATCCGCTGTTCGTCCTGCCGCAGAGCCGACGCAACGAGGTCACGAGCTTCGTGAGGCAGGGCCTCAGGGACCTGAGCGTCTCGCGCACCTCGTTCCACTGGGGCGTGAAGGTGCCGGGCGACGAGGCGCACATCATGTATGTGTGGCTCGACGCGCTCACCAACTACATCACGGCCGTCGGCTATCCCGATGAAAGCAATCCGAAATGGGCGTACTGGCCAGCGGACCTGCACATGGTCGGCAAGGACATCGTGCGCTTCCACGCCATCTACTGGCCGGCCTTCCTGATGTCGGCCGGCATCAAGCCGCCGAGGCGCGTCTTCGCCCATGGCTGGTGGACGAACGAAGGGCAGAAGATCTCGAAATCGCTCGGCAACATCATCGACCCGCTGAAGCTGATCGAGACCTATGGGCTCGACCAGACGCGCTATTTCCTGCTGCGCGAGGTGCCGTTCGGCAACGACGGCGACTTCTCGCACAAGGCCATGGTCGGGCGCATCAACGCCGAGCTCGCCAACGGCATCGGCAACCTGGCGCAGCGCACGCTGAGCTTCATCAACAAGAATGCCGGCGCCGCCGTGCCCGCGCCCGGCCCGCACAGCGATGCCGACCAGAAGATGCTCGGCGCTGCCTACAAGCTGGGCGGCAGGATGCGCGCCGCGATCGAGATGCAGGAGATGCACAAGGCGCTGGCCGACTGGGTCGAGGTGATGGTGCAGGCCAACCAGTATATCGATGCCCAGGCACCCTGGACCTTGCGCAAGACCGATCCGGCGCGCATGCAGACGGTGCTCTACGTCCTGGCCGAGGTGCTGCGCCATCTCGGCATCCTGATGCAGCCCTTCATGCCGGGTTCGGCGGCGAAGCTGCTCGCCCAGCTTGCCGTGCCGGCCGGCGACCACGTGTTCGCGCGGCTGGGCGCGGACGGGGCGCTGAAGCCGGGGACGACGCTGCCGGCGCCGCAGGGCATCTTCCCGCGCTACGTCGAGCAATAGCATGCTGGTCGACAGCCATTGCCATCTCGACTTCCCGGAGTTCGCCGCCGAGCTCGACCAGGTGGTGGAGCGCGCGCGTGCCAGCGGCGTCGGGCGCATGGTCACGATCTGCACGCGGGTAAGCCAGTTCGAGCGCGTTCTGGCCGTGGCCGAGCGCTTCGACGACGTGGTCTGCACCGTCGGCGTTCATCCGCACGAGGCGGCGAATGAGTCCGATGCCGATACGCGCCGGCTGGTCGCGATCGCCCGCCATCCGAAGGTGGCCGGTATCGGCGAGACCGGGCTCGACTACTACTATGAGCACAGCCCGCGCGAGCGCCAGGCGCGCGCGTTCCGCGCCCATATCGCTGCCGCGCGCGAGACGGGCTTGCCGCTGGTCGTGCACGCGCGCGACGCCGACGACGACATGGCGGCGATCCTGACCGAGGAGATGGTGCAGGGCGCGTTCTCCGGCGTGCTGCACTGCTTCAGCTCGAGCCGGCAACTGGCCGACAAGGCGATCGAGTTGGGGCTCTACATCTCGCTGTCGGGCATCGTGACCTTCAAGAAGGCGGACGAGCTGCGCGCGACCGCAGGCGCGATGCCGCTCGACCGTCTGCTGGTCGAGACCGACGCGCCATATCTCGCGCCGGTGCCGATGCGCGGTAAGCGCAACGAGCCGGCGTTCGTGGCCCATACGGCGCGCGCGGTCGCCGCGCTGCGCGGGCTCGAACCGGACGCGCTGGCAGCCGCGACAACCGAGAATTTCTTCCGCCTGTTCCGGCGCGTCCCCCGGCCGGCAGCCTGATGCGGGTCACCATCCTCGGCTGCGGCGGCTCCAACGGCGTGCCGCTGGTCGGCGGCTCCTGGGGCGCATGCGACCCGGACGAGCCGCGCAACCGCCGCCGCCGCGTGTCGATCCTGGTCGAGCAGGGCGACACCCGCATCCTGGTCGACACATCGCCCGATCTGCGCGAGCAACTGATCGATGCCAAGGTCGAGTGGCTCACGGCGGTCGTCTATACCCACGCGCACGCCGACCATCTGCACGGGCTCGACGACCTGCGCCCGCTGAACTACCTGATGAACCGGCCGATCCCGATCTACGCCACGCCGGAGACGATGCGCGAAATCCGGCAGCGCTTCGGCTATGCGCTGGAGCCCATGCCGCAGGACGGCCAGTTCATCCGGCCGGCGCTGATCCCGGTGCCGATCACCAGCCCATCGTTTCGCATCGGCGGAATCGACGTGCGATGCTTCCCGCAGGACCATGGGCCGGGCGGCGAAACGCTGGGCCTGCGCTTCGGCAAGCTCGCCTATTCGACGGATGTCGCTCGCCTGTCCGAGGCGGCTTTCGAGGCCCTGGAAGGCGTCGATCTCTGGATCGTCGACTGCCTGCGCGACGGACCGCCGCATCCGACCCATGCGCATTTCGACCTGGTCATGGCATGGATCGGGCGGGTCCACCCGCGCCGCACGGTGCTGACGCATCTCAGCCACCATCTGGACTACCGCAGTCTCCTGGCCAAGTGCCCGACCGGCACCGAGCCGGCCTATGACGGGATGGTGCTCGAGGTGTAGGCGGATATATTCGGTCCGCGGCCCAGCGCGTGTGAAACGGACTTATGAGGATCGCAAGATAGTCGATTGTCTATTTGTCTTATATATTATTTTCCATAATATACATTATGCGACTATCGAATGGAGCCCAGGCAGCTCCCGCTAGCGAATTTCGCTGCCTCGTCTATCCGCCGCGCTGGCAGCCTCCATGCGGCCAAATTTGACGATCTCCTCGTTCTGCCTTTTTGATATCGAGCTGCTCGATACGTATCGCGACGGCTTGGACCGTCTGGAGCCTGGGCATGGACACGGAGCTTGCCCGAACCTTTCTGACCGTCGTGGCGGCTGGCAACTTCATCGGCGCTGCCGACCGGCTGCACGTGACGCAGTCCACGGTCAGCGCCCGCATTCACGCGCTGGAGGAACAGCTCGGCTGCAAGCTGTTCGTGCGCAACAAGGCCGGAACCACGTTGACATCCGCCGGCGAGCAGTTCCAGAAGCACGCCCTGACGCTGGTGCGCACCGTGGAGCAGGCCCGGCATGACGTGGGCGTTCCCCGAGGATTCCGCGCCGCCCTTACGGTCGGGACCCGCTTCGGGTTGTGGGAGCACCTGCTGCAGCGGTGGATACCGCAGATCCGGGCAACGGCGCCCGATGTCGCGGTGCGCATCGAGATCGGATTCGAGCCCGACCTCATGCAGGGCTTGGTCGAAGGACGACTCGACATCGGCGTCATGTATACGCCGCAGAGTCGGCCCGGCCTCAAGGTCGAGCCCTTGCTCGAGGAACGGCTGATCCTCGTATCAACCGACCCCTCCGCCGCGCCGGAACCCGGGCCCGGGTATGCATATATCGACTGGGGACCGGAATTCTTCACCAGGCACAGCGCGAGCTTCCCCAATTTCATCGGACCGGCGCTGACCTTCAATCTCGGCTGGGTCGGTCTTCGACACATCCTCGACAACGGCGGGTCGGGCTACTTTCCGGCGCGTCTTGTCCACGCCTATGTCGAAACCGGACGGCTGACCGTACAGCGGAAGGCGCCGGCGTTCGCGCTACCGGCCTATGTCCTCTATCCCGTTGATGCCGATCCTCCGTTGTTCGGCCCAGCCCTCGCGGCCATCCGCGAACTCGCCGCAGCCGAACGCCGGGACGCCTGAGCGGCCCGCAACCTCCGAGATTCCGGCGGTCATGCCGGCAGGCGCAAGCGCGGGTCAGCCCAGCATCGTGGCCGCGAACAAACCGGCCGCCACGACGTTGATCGCCCAGGCAACCGTGAGCATGCGCGCCAGCAGCGCCCACCCGTCCCGACTCATGCCCAACGGCTCGCCGCTCACGTTGTAGGCGCAGCGCCAGGTGCCCACGAGAATCCACACGGTGTAGAGTGCCGCCGCACCCAGGGCAGCCCAGGATCCAGCCGGCCCGACCCAGTGTGAAACCAGGGCGACGGTGATCACCGCGGTCAGAATCGAGCTGCCCAACACGCCGTAGAGCCAATAGATCTTCCACAGCGGCCCCTGCCCCCGCCAATAGTGCTCAACAAACGTCGTTGTCATCGCTGCCTCCACCGGCGCCGGGGATCGATTCCAGCGCGCCGGGATGATCGGATCGCCGCCGCGAGGCCCTCCCATCCGCGCCGCAGCCGCTCGGCCTTTGCCGGCCTGGTTGCTGATATATTACGCACCGCCGGCGGGCATGAAAAACGAGATTAGTCGCATTGACGCATCGATTTCCTCGATTTGAACTGCGGTCAGCCTGAGCTCGCCGGCTCCTGACTCCGCTCTTTCGCTCTAGTCGCGAGCAAACTCTTTCCGGTTGACCATCGTCAAAGACAGGGACGGTGGCGACGCCGAAATCTGCCGCACAGCACCAACGCGATCGGGTGCAGCGTCGCGCCGAAGGCGACGGAGACGCTCTGCGGGAACTCGGGGGGAGCATGCCACGACTCGACAAAGCGATTGCCAGCCGGAGCTCCGGTGCCGCCACCGGAGGAACCGAGCACTACATCACCGTCGAGGCGGCGCCCGACCTCAGCTTCGCCGACCAGGTCGAGCAGGTCGAACAGCGCTATGCCGAGGCGCAAGAGTCGTTGGGGTTGGCGCCCGAAACGGCGGTGTTCCGGCGGGTTTTTCTCAGCGACGTGATGAACCAGGCGGCCGCGATCCGCGGCAGCCGACTCTTTGGCGATCCTGATGACAGTCCGGTGGCCGTTTCGATCGTGCAACAGCCGCCTTTGCCGGGCGCCAAGCTCGCCCTGCTCGCCTACCACATCGACGCGCCCGAACCGCTCGTCAAGCAGCGCCTGTCACCCAAGCATCTGGTGATCGGCAAGAATGGCCTGGGCCATCTCTGGAGCACGAGGCTCTGCGCCGGCGCCTACGGCGCGCCCGTCTCGCCGGAGGCGCAGACCCGCCAGATCTTCGACGAACTGATCGACACGTTGTCCGTCCACGGCGCCACCCTGCGCGACCATTGCGTCCGCACCTGGCTCTTCCTCAAGGACGTCGACGTCTTCTACCAGGGCATGGTCGAGGCGCGCACCGCGCTGTTCGCCGAGCAGGGCTTAGGCCGCGATACCCATTACATCGCCAGCACCGGCATCGAGGGCGCCTGCGCCCATCGCCACGACCTGGTTTCGATGGATGCCTATTCGGTGCTCGGGCTGCGTCCCGAACAGATCTCGTACCTGAACGATTTCGACCGACTATGCGCGACCAAGGACTACAACGTCACCTTCGAACGCGGCACGCGCGTTTCCTACGCCGACCGGTCGCATCATTTCATCTCGGGCACCGCGAGCATCGACCGTGACGGGCGCGTGGTCCATCCGGGCGACGTCGCGCGCCAGCTCGACCGCGCGCTCGGCAATGTCGACGCGCTGCTGCAGGCCGGCGCTGCTTGCCTCGAGGACATGACGCACTTGATCGTCTATCTGCGCGATCCGACCGACCTTGCCCGCGTGCGCGGCCGCATCGAGGAACGCCTGCCGGGCCTGCCCGCGCTCTTCGTCCAGGCGCCCGTCTGCCGGCCGGAATGGCTGGTGGAGGTCGAAGGGGTCGCCGTGACCGGCAACGACGATCCGTCCCTGCCCGCTTTCTGAATCGGCCACGCCCTTCTTGACCAGGGAGACCAATGCCATGCCGAGCATCGACGCCCCGCTGACCATGCTCGACGAGCAGGCGATCGCCGCCGCCGAGCTGCGCCACGACCCCTACGACTTCGCCTTTGTCGAGCACGCCATGCCCGAGCGTCTCAAGGACGCGGTCCTGGCCGACGCACCGAAGATTCCCGATCGTGGCAGCTACGGCCTGCCGGATCTGCACTACGGGCCCAAGTTCGGCGCGGTGATCGACGACCTGTTGAGCGACCGCTTCCGCCGCCTGGTCGAGCGGCGCTTCGACATGGACTTGAGCCCCTACCCGCCCTGCATCGTGATGATGGGAAACACGACCGGCAACTACAACGAGGGCTATGCGCATCCCGACTCCAAGCACAAGATCGTCACTGTCCTGCTGGGCTTCAGCCGCGAGTGGCCCTACGAGCGCGGGCGGCTGCGCGTGCTGCGTAGCGAAGACCGAAACGACTATGCCTTCGAGTTCGCTCCGGAATTCGGACGCATGCTGATGTTCCGCGTCTGCGACCATTCCTGGCACGGATTTCTGCCGCAGAAGGGGCAGCGCATGAGCCTGCAGCTCTGCTACGTCGATTCCGACTGGTACGTGAAGCGCGAATATCTCCGCCACAGTGTCAGCGCATTCGCCAAGTCGGTCCCGGTCCTGCGCAAGGTCCTCGACTGGGCGCCGCGCAAGATCTGAGCGATTGAGCGGCCCCGAGGAGAGAACCGAAGATGACCTATCCGCCTGTCCCGGACGCGAGCGATATCGCCGGCCAATTCAGCCGCGCCGTCCGCAATGCGCAGCGCAACGACCGGCCCTATCGCCATTGGCGCCTCAAGGACGTGTTCCCGGTCGACCTGTGCACCGGCATTCTCACCCTGCCGATCGCGCCGCCGGCTCTCGGCCGGACCGACGGAACACGCAACACGTACAACGACACGCGCATCTTCATCACGCCGGAGTTGCGCGCCAAGTTCCCGACTTGTCGCGCCCTCGCCGACGCGCTGCAACGGCCGGAGGTAGCGCGGCTGATGGCCGAGACCTGCGCCATCGATGTCGCCGGCAGCTACCTGCGCATGGAGTACATTCAGGACACCGACGGCGCCTGGCTCGAGCCGCACCGCGACATCCCGGAAAAGCTGTTTTCAATGGTGATCTACCTCTTCACCGGACCGGATGCGAAGGATTGGGGAACCGACATCTATGACGCCGAGCGCCGCTGGGTCGGACGGTCGTCGGGCGAGTTCAATTCGGGCGTGATCTTCGTGCCGGGTCCCAATACATGGCACGGCTTCGACCCGCGTCCGATCGTTGGCGTACGGCGGCTGATGGAGATCAACTACGTCCGAAGCAATTGGCGCGACACCGGGCAGCTTGCGATGCCGGACCGGCCGATCTCGCTCACGTAGCGCTGGCTTCCTCGCAGTGCTGGCGCAGGGCGCTCACGTCGGTGATGCGCACGACCGGCCCGTCGACGATAACGCCCAGGTCGTGCATGCGCGTGAAGACGCGCGACAGGCTTTCGGGCGAGATGCCGATCCGGTTGGCGAGTGCGGACTTGCTGACCGGCAGCGGCACGTCGGCCGGCCCGGTGACCCGGTCGGTGAGCGAAAGCAGCACGGCCGCGAAGCGCTGGCTGGGTGAGCAGGTCTTGAGCTCGGCCACGGTCTGGGTCAGGCGCGACTGCCAGCGCGTCAGGCCCGCCAGCATCTTCAGGGGCAGTTCGGGATCGCTGTCCACCTGTGCCAGGAACCGTTCCCCGGGAATCTGGATCAGGCGGGTACCGGCGAGGGCCTCGGCGTTGACCGGGTATACGCGCATCCCGAAGATCGCGGCCTCGGCAAAGCTGAAGCCCGGTTCGATGAAGGAAATGGTCGTGTGCTTGCCGTGCAGGGTAAGCGCGAACAGGCGCACGCGGCCGGCCGCGACGATATAGAACGACTGGGCCGGGTCGCCGGCCGAGAACAGCAGCGTGTCGGTCCCGAAGGACACGGTGGTGGCGTCCTCGATCAGCCGGTCGACGAGGTGGTGGTCGAGCCCATCGAACAGATGAATCGCGCGGACGACCTCCATATCGGCAGCCGTCAGATGGCGGTGCGCGCCCGCGTCCAGCCCGGTCCGGCGTTCCATCAGGCCTGCTCAGGTGATCCGGTCAAACTCGCCGACTCAGCTTCAACGAATTGACGCAGGCGATCAAGATCGGCGATGGCGATGCCGCCTCCAATCATGGTTCTGACGCCGACGCCGACCAGGCGGCGAAAGGCCCGAGACAGGCTTTCCGGCGTCATTCCGAGCAGCGCGGCGACCGTACGCTTTTCGAACGGCAGCCGCAGCGTGGACGGGTCGCTCTGCCGCTCCGCGAGCGCGACCAGGAAACGCGCCAGCCGCTGCGGGCCCGTCATGAGCTTGAGGTCGGTGATCTGCGCGATCAGCGGCTTCAGGCGCGCCGACATGTAGCCGAGCATCCTGAGCTGCGCGGCGGCGTTCGCGCGCAGGCAATCGAGGACCGTGTCCGCGGGCAGCTCGATCAGCAGCGCCGAACGCAGGATTTCGGCATCGATCGCCGCGCCGCGCTCCGCGAACATGGCCGACTCGCCGATCAGGCAGGGCGCGTCCACCACTTCGACCAGGCAACGTCGCCCGCTTGGCAGGGAGGCGAACAGGCAGACGCTTCCTTCCAGCAGGACATAGATCACGCCGCCTTCGGGAGACTGCGCCGTCAGCCTGGCGCCAACCGGCGCCCGGATCGATCTGGCCCGGGCGACCAGCGGCGCGAACTCCTCCGGCCGCAACGCCGCAAACGGCCCGATGCGCTTGACCCGCAGCAGGCTGCTCGCGTCGGGGGGCGTGTAGACCAATGCCGGCATCCGGAAGCCCAAAGTAGCTCTCAGCTAATCGACAGCATCGCACAACAATGCGGCCTTCTATTTGACCTTCGTCAAGGCAAGTTGTGCGGCCGCGTGCTGCGTCCTGGTTTCCCTTCAGGACACGGGCAGTGGCATTCCACCGGTCCTGGACAGCCAACCTTTAGCAGGCGGCCGTATACACGCGGGTTGAGACGGCAAGCGCAACGGATGTGCCGGAACCCGGCATGGACCATATTGTGCGCGGCGAATCGTCGCGGCCGCGTAAACGGTCGCGCAATCGTCTTTTCGCGAGCCGCTTCGTACTGGCCCAGCTTCAGTTGACGTTCGTCAAGGCAACAACCAGGTCCGCCTGGAATGGTGGCGGCGTCCCCGAACGGAGACGCCGCAATGCTCGACAGCAGCGCCGCCATCGTCCCGCGCCGGTCGGCGATCACGCCGCCGACAGGCGCGCCCGCCGTCGTCCTGGTCGGCCATGGCGCAGCAGGGGCAGCTTCCGGCACCTCGATCCGCGCGCTCGCGGACCGCCTGGTAGATCGCGGCGACTGCGGCGCGGTCGAGGTCGCATTCCTCAGTGGCCAGCCATCCTTGGCCGCGGTTCTCGCCCGGCTCGCCTGCGCGTCCGAGATTTGCGTCGTGCCGCTGCTGGCCGGCGAGGGTCATTTCACGCAGACGACGTTGGCGGAAATGCTTCGGGACGCTTCCGACCGGCGTTCGACGGGCGATCCTGTGCGCCAAGCGCCCGCCCTGGGCAGCCATCCGTGGTTCACGACCTTTCTCGCCGGGCACTTGCACCGGCTGGTCGCGGAAGCCGGCATCGACCGGACGGGGAGCGCATTCCTGGCGATTGGCCATGGCAGCCGCAGGACCGCCGGCCGCGCGGATGCGGCGGTCCGCTTGGCCGATGCCATGCGATCCGATTTCGCCGTCAGCCTCGCTCTCCATCTGGATTCGGAACCTTTCGCCGCATCGTGGCCGGCGCTGATCGCAGCGCGCGACCTCGTCGTCGCCCCGGTGTTTTTCAGCGACGGCCGCCATGCCCGCGTCGACGTGCCGCGGTTGTTCGGCTTTGACCGGGAGGCGCCGAACGATGCGCAACGGCTGCTCGGGCCATGGCCGCATCTGGGCCGACGGGTCTGGTATGCCACGATCCCGATTGCCTGCGATGCCGTCGCCGACATCGTCGTTCGCATCGTGCGAAGCGGGGCCAGGGCATCGATGCGGCGTCCGGCAGCCCGAACCGACCGGCAGCGCGGCCTCGCCGCGGGAGAGGCGCCGTGATCGAGGAACATCCGTTCGCACCTTACATCCGCATCTTGGGCAAGGGCCCGAACATGTCGCGCAGCCTCACCCAGGACGAGGCGTTTGCCGCCGCACGCATGGTTCTGGCCGGCGAGGTCGAGCCGATACAGCTCGGCGCGTTTCTGTGCCTTCTGCGGGTGAAGACCGAATCGCCGGAGGAGGTCGCCGGTATCGTCCGCGCGGCGCGGGCGACGATGCCGGCGTCAGCGGGCGTGTCACCGGCCGATCTCGATTGGCCGACCTATGCCGGCAAGTCGCGGCGACAACCATGGTTCCTGGTCGCTGCACGCCTGCTGGCGGCACGGGGCGTCCGCGTGCTGCTGCACGGCAGCCCCGAGCACGCACCCGACCGCCTGCATACCGAGGCGTGCATCGACGCTTTGTCGATACCCAAGGCCGCGAGCCTTTCGGACGCCGCGCAGTGCCTGGCGCAGCGCGCAATCGCCTATCTGCCGCTCGATCGCGTGCAGCCGAGGCTCGGCGCATTGCTGGCCCTGCGCTCGGTTCTCGGGGTGCGCTCGCCGATCAACACCGTGTTGCGGCAGCTCAATCCCCTTGCCGCCCCGTACCAGCTCGTCGGGGTGGCGCATCCTCCCTATCGCGACGTTCACCGCGCGGCGGCCGCGCTGCTGGGCCAACCGAACGCTGCGATCTTCAAGGGCGAGGGAGGCGAAGCGGAGCGTCGGCCGGAAAAACCATGCGACGTGCTGATGCTGCACGACGCAGAGATGCGCACCGAGTCGTTTCCTGTCGCATGGACCGGGCCGCGGCCGGCATTCGACGCCGCGCTGGACCCGCGGCGGCTGGCCGCGGCCTGGGCCGGAACCGACCAGGAACCGCTCGCGATCGCCTGCATCGTCGGCACCGCAGCCATCGCCTTGCGCCTGCTGGGCCGCGCGCCCTCCCCTGCCGCCGCGGAAACGCTGGCGGCCGCACGGTGGGCCGAGCGGCTGCGCGCGCACCCATTCGCCGCTTGACCATCGTCAAGGCAAGGGTGGCGGTTGCGATGTTAGCAAGCGCAATATGTTCAAGATGGAGAGAACCACCATGAGTCTGCCGGGAATCTCGTTCTTGCGTCTGGCGGCGAGCGTCGCGCTGGCGGCAGTGCTGTTGCTGGGCGCGAGCGAGAGCCGCGCCCAGCAACAGCCGCGCAAGGGCCATGAAACCACGCCGGGCGGGCAATACCAGCCGAGCCTCGACGTGCTGAGGCAGATGCCGACCGAACAGCCCGGCGTGCAGCCCGGTATCCCCGCGCTGACCGAAGCAGAATTCGGCGAGGCCAAGCAGATCTACTTCGAACGCTGCGCCGGCTGCCACGGTGTCCTGCGCAAGGGGGCCACAGGCAAGGCCCTCACCACCAAGATCACGCGTGAACTGGGTGCCGACTACCTCAAGAACTTCATCACCTATGGTTCTCCCGGCGGCATGCCGAACTGGGGCTCCTCGGGCGATTTGACCGAGAAGCAGATCGACACGATGGTGAAGTACCTGCTCAACGAGCCGCCGACGCCGCCGGAATTCGGCATGGCGGAGATCAAGTCGACCTGGAAAGTCGTCGTGCCGCCGGACAAGCGGCCCAAGACCAAGCAGAACAACGTCGACATCGACAACCTGTTCTCGGTGACGCTGCGCGACACCGGCGAAATCGCCTTGATCGACGGCGGCACCAAGAAGATCGTGAACATCATCAAGACTGGCTACGCGGTCCACATCTCGCGGCTGTCCGCGTCGGGTCGCTATCTCTACGTCATCGGACGCGACGCCAAGATCAACCTGATCGACCTGTGGATGGCGAACCCGGATACCGTGGCGGAAATCAAGATCGGGCTGGAGGCCCGCTCGGTCGACACCTCGAAGATGAAGGGCTACGAGGACAAGCTGGCGATCGCCGGCTCGTACTGGCCGCCGCAATACGTGATCATGCACGGCGACACGCTGGAACCGCTGAAGGTAGTGTCCACCCGCGGCATGACGGTGGACACACAGGAATATCATCCCGAGCCCCGCGTCGCCGCGATCGTCGCCTCGCACTACCACCCGGAATTCGTTGTCAACGTCAAGGAGACCGGCAAGATCCTGCTGGTCAACTACGGCGACCTGAAGAACCTGCAGGTGACCGAGATCGACTCCGAGCGCTTCCTGCACGACGGCGGGTTCGATTCAACCAAGCGCTATTTCCTGGTCGCGGCCAATGCCCGCGACACGGTTGCCGTGGTGGACCTGAAGGATCGCAAACTGGTCGAGCTGATCAAGGTCGGCAAGACGCCGCATCCCGGGCGCGGCGCCAATTTCGTGCATCCGAAGTTCGGCCCCGTCTGGGCAACCGGGCATTTGGGCGACGACTCGATCTCGCTGATCGCGACCGACCCGGAGAAGAACAAGCAGCATGCCTGGAAGGTGGTGCAGACCTTGACCGGCCAGGGCGGCGGCTCGCTCTTCATCAAGACGCATCCGAACAGCGGCAACCTGTGGGTCGATACGCCGTTGAATCCGGAAACCAGCATCGCTTCGTCGGTGGCCGTTTTCGACATCGGCAACCTGGACAAGGAGCCGGCGATCCTGCCGATCGGCGAGTGGTCGGGGATCAGCGAAGGCGTGCGCCGCGTCGTGCAGCCAGAGTACAACAAGGACGGCACGGAGGTCTGGTTCTCGGTCTGGAACGCCAAGAACCAGGAATCGGCCATCGTGGTCGTGGATGACAAGACCCGAAAGCTGAAGACCGTCATCAAGGACAAGCGCCTGGTGACGCCTACCGGCAAGTTCAACGTCCACAACACGCAGAAGGACATCTACTGATCTCGGCGGGGAGAGGCTTCCGGCCTCTCCCCGCCTGCCAAGTCCGTGCGAGGCGTCATGACACCCAGCTGCGTGCATTTTGTCGGGGCGGGGCCGGGAGACCCGGAGCTTCTGACCCTGAAAGCCGCGCGGCGGCTGGCCGAGGCCGAGGTGGTCGTCTACGACCGCCTGGTATCGCGGGAAATCCTCGACCGCGTGCCGCCGGGGGCCGCGCGCCTGTACGTCGGCAAGATGCCGGGCTGCCACCCGGTTCCCCAGGATCAGATCAACGCCCTGCTCGCCGACCTGGCGCGCGCCGGCAAGCGCGTGGTGCGGCTGAAGGGCGGCGATCCCTTCGTCTTCGGGCGCGGCAGCGAGGAGGCGGCGCATCTGGCCCGCCTCGGAATCCCGTTCGAGGTGGTTCCCGGGATCACGTCGGCTTCGGGCTGCGGCGCGGCTTTCGGCATACCGCTCACGCACCGGGGATTGGCGACGAGCGTGCGCTACGTGACGGGGCACTGTCGCGAAGACGAGCAGCTCGAATTGGATTGGCGCGGCCTCGCCGACCAGAGGACCACCCTGGTCATCTACATGGGCTTGGCGAACCTGCCGATCATCTGCGCGCGGCTGATCGGCGCCGGCCTGCCGGCGGACACCCCGGCGGCCGCGATCGCCGAGGGCACCACGCCGCGTCAACGCATCTGCCGATCGACGGTCCAATGCATCGCCGAGCAGGTTGCTGCGGCAGAGCTTGGCTCGCCGCTTCTCGTCATCGTCGGTGCCGTTGTGGCCCTTGGCGCGCGGCTGGGTGCCGTGACGGCGACGGACCGCGCTGCGGAGAGGCGTCATGCGCCGCGGCTCGCGCTGGTTTGAGATGGCGGCTGCCCTTGCGCTGGCGGCGGCGACCGCGGGCGGCGCGTCAGCGGACGACCTTCCGACCAAGCGGCAGGCCGAGTTGCGCCACCTGCTCGACCACGACTGCGGCTCGTGCCATGGACTGACCCGGCGCGGCGGTCTCGGCTTGCCGCTGTCGGCCGAAGCGCTTGCCGATCGCGATGACGACTTCCTGATCGACACGATTCTCTTCGGGCGGCCCGGCACGCCGATGCCGCCGTGGAACTCGGAGCTGACTCGGGCCGACGCCCGCTGGATCGTCGACCGCCTGCGCCGGAGATGAAACGATGACGCGTTGGACGATGGCCGCAGTGGCGCTGGCGGCGACCTTGTGCACGATGCCCGCCGGCGCGGAGTCGCCGCTCGGCGTGATGCGCGGCACCGGCGACCTCGGCATCGTCATCGAGCGCGTGGCGGGACGGGTCGTCGTCGTCGAGACCACGACGCCTGCACCACTCTATTCCATCGATGGCCTGGGTGACCTGTCGCACGCTTCGGCCGTGTTCTCGCGCGACGGCCGGTATGCCTTCGTTTTCGGACGCGACGGCGGCCTGAACAAGCTGGACCTGCTGCGCGGCGCGCTCGTCAAGCGCGTCGTCCAGGCGGGCAACAGCATCGGGGGCGCCATTTCGCAGAACGGTCGCGTGGTCGCAGTCTCGAACTACGATCCGGGCGGCGTGCGGCTGTTCGACGCGGCCGATCTCACGCCGCTTGCTGAGATCGCCGCGGCCGGTTCGGATGGCAAGCGCTCGAAGGTCGTGGGCCTGGTCGACGCGCCGGACAGCAGGCTCGCGTTCACGCTGTATGATGCCGGCGAGATCTGGACCGCCGACATCAGCGACCCGCGTGCCCCGAAGGTCGTCCGCTACCCGGATATCGGCAGACTCCCCTATGACGGCATGGTCACGCCGGACGGCCGTCACTACGTCGCCGGCCTGTTCGGCGAAGACGGCGCGGCGCTGCTCGACCTCTGGCGGCCCGAAGCCGGAGTCCGGCGCATCCTCGACGGCTATGGCCGCGGTCAGGAACCGCTGCCGGTCTACAAGATGCCGCATTTGGAAGGCTGGGCCAGCGCCGGCGAGCTTGCGTTCCTCCCGGCGGTCGGGCGCCACGAGTTGCTGGTGGTGTCGACCACGGAATGGCGCGAGGTCGCGCGCGTCCCGCTCCACGGCCAGCCGGTATTCGCTGTCGCGCGGCCGGATGGGCGTCAAGTCTGGGTGAATTTCGCCCACCCGCGCAACGACGTGGTCCAGGTGATCGACGTGCCGACACGGTCGGTCGTCGCCACGTTGCAGCCCGGACGCGCCGTGCTGCATCTCGAGTTCACCCCTCGCGGCGAGCAGGTCTGGCTGTCGGTGCGCGACGCCGATCGCGTCGACGTCTACGACACGCGCCGCTTGGAGCGCGTCGCGACCATTCCCGCCGACAAGCCAAGCGGCATCTTCTTCACGGCGCGCGCCGGCCGCATCGGGTACTGAGGCGGAGATGAACCGCGTCGATACCCTCGTCCGCCGGCTGATCGACCGCTATCAGGCGGACATGCCGATCGAGCCGCGCCCATACGCCGCCATGGCCCGCGACATCGGCTGTTCGGAAGGCGAAGTGCTCGAGGCGCTCGCCAGGCTCGCAGCGGACGGTACGCTGAGCCGCATTGGCGCGGTCGTGCCGCCTGGCGTGATGGGCGCCAGCACGCTCGCCGCGATGGAAGTACCGGAATCCCGGCTCGACGAGGTCGCCGCGCACGTCAGCGCCTATCCCGAGGTCAACCACAACTACGAGCGGGAGCATGCGCTCAACCTGTGGTTCGTGGTTACCGCCGCCGACCGTGCCCGCGTCGATGCGGTGTTGAAGGCGATCGAGCTCCATACCGGCCTGGAGGTGCTCGATCTGCCCCTCGAACGCCCCTACCGCATCGACCTGGGGTTCGAGGTGTCATGGAGCTGAGCGCGCTCGATCGCGCCGTGCTGGCGCGCGTCGCGCAAGGGCTCGCGCTGGTCGGGCGCCCTTTCGCAGTGCTTGGGCGCGCCGCCGGAACGACCGAGAGCGATGCCATTCGCCGGCTGCGCCACCTGAAGGTGAATGGCGCGATCAAGCGCATGGGCCTAATCGTCCGACACCACGAACTGGGATACCGCGCCAACGCGATGGTGGCGTGGGACATCGACGACGTCGAGGTGGACACGGTCGGCGCGCGCATGGCGGCGCTGCCATTCGTGACCTTGTGCTATCGCCGCCGTCGTGCGCCCCCGCGATGGCCGTACAATCTGTTCGCGATGATCCACGGCACCGATTGCGCCGTCGTACGGGCACAGATCGACCGCGCGATCACGGAGCTGGGTCTGCGGGACCAGCCGCATGCCGTGCTGTTCAGCCGCCGCCGGTTCAAGCAGCGCGGCGCCCGCTATGACGTGGCGACGGCCGCAGGCGCAACGGAGGACGCGTCATGGACCCGGTCGATCGCCGCATCGTGAACGCCCTGCAGGGCGGCTTCCCCGTGTGCGAGCGGCCCTACGCGACGGCGGCCGAACGCCTGGAGATCGACGAAGCCGACCTCATCGCCCGGCTGGGTCGCTTGCTGGCGGACGGAACGCTCAGCCGCTTTGGACCGATGTTCGATGCGGAGCGGATGGGCGGAGCCTTCTGCCTATGCGCGATGGAAGTGCCCGAAGACCGCTTCGACGCGGTGGCCGCGACGGTCAACGGGTTCCCGGAGGTGGCGCACAACTATGGGCGCGACCACCGGCTCAACATGTGGTTCGTGCTCGCGGCCGAGCGGCCGGAACGCATCGCGGAAACAGCCGCAGCGATCGAGCGCCGGACCGGCATCGCGGTTCACGCCATGCCCAAGGAGGCCGAATACTATGTCGGCCTGAGGCTCGTCGCATGAGCGCGCGGCAATTCCCCGACGAGGTCGATCTTCGGCTGATCCGCGAGGTCCAGGGCGGGCTTCCGCTCGTGCCGCGCCCGTACGACGCGGTGGCCAAGGCGGTCGGCATCCCTTCCGCCGAGGTCATGGCGCGAATCGACGCCATGACCGCGCGCGGCGCGATCCGCCGGATCGGCGCCGTGCCGAACCACTACGCGCTCGGCTACCGCGCCAACGGCATGACGGTGTGGGACGTGCCCGACGACTTGGTCGATGAGCTCGGCCGCGCGGTCGGCGCGCTCGAGTTCGTCAGCCACTGCTACCGGCGCCCGCGCCATCCGCCGTCGTGGCCATACAACCTGTTCGCGATGGTCCACGGCAAGAGCCGCGCCGAGGTCAAGGAGAAGGCGGCGCGCATCGCCGCACTCCTGGACGGTGCGGCGCGGAGCCACGAGATCCTCTACTCCACGCGGATCCTGAAGAAGACCGGGCTGCGGCTCGCGGATTGAAGGAAAGCGGCGATGTTCCGGATCACGAATCTGATGCGCGAAACGATCGACCCCACGCCGGCCCGTCCGCACGGCGCTCCGTCGGGGCCGGTGGTGATCTGGAACCTGATCCGCCGCTGCAATCTCGCCTGCAAGCACTGCTATTCGCTCTCGGGCGACCGCGACTATCCGGGCGAGCTGTCGCGCGCGGAAGTCGACACAGTCATGGACGATCTGCGGCGCTTCGGGGTGCCGGTGCTGATCCTCTCGGGCGGGGAGCCGCTGTTGCGGCCGGACATCTTCGACATCTCCCGGCGCGCCAAGGCCCTCGGATTCTATGTCGGCCTGTCGAGCAACGGGACGCTTATCGACGCGCCGACCGCCGATCGCATCGCCGAGACCGGCTACGACTATGTAGGCGTGAGCCTCGACGGCATCGGTGCGACGCACGACCGGTTCCGGCGGCGCGAAGGCGCCTTCGCGCGCGCCCTCGACGGCATCCGGCATTGCCGCGAACGCGGCGTCAAGGTGGGGCTGCGCTTCACCATGACGACGGACAACGTCGCCGAATTGCCGCTGCTGCTCGAGTTGATGGAGGCCGAGCGGATCGACAAGTTCTACCTGTCCCACCTGAACTATGCGGGGCGCGGCAATCGCAACCGCGGCGACGACGCCCGCCACGACGCTTCGCGCTGGGCGCTGGATCTGCTGTTCGAGCGATGCCTCGCGGGCCTTCGGGCCGGTCGCCGGCAGGAGTTCGTCACCGGCAACAACGACGCCGACGGCGTCTATTTTCTTCGCTGGGTCGAGCGGCGTTTCCCGGAGCGGGCCGCGCATGTGCGCGCCAAGCTGGTCGAATGGGGCGGCAACAGCTCCGGCTGCGGCATCGCCAACATCGACAACCTCGGCAACGTGCATCCGGACACGATGTGGTGGCACTACAGCCTCGGCAACGTGCGCGAACGCCCGTTTTCCGAGATCTGGCAGGACCTGTCCGATCCGATCCTGCGCGGGCTGCGCCGGCGGCCGAGGGCAGTCGGCGGGCGCTGCGGCGAATGCGCCAACCTGGACATCTGCAACGGCAACACGCGCGTGCGCGTATTCCAGCTAACGGGCGACCCGTGGGGCGAGGATCCGGGGTGCTACCTCAGCGACGAGGAAATCGGCCGGGCGGGCAGCGGCGACCGGCTGGCGGTGACGCCTTTCGCCAAGCCGCAGCGCCGGACGAAGGCCGCATGATCATCGGAGGTCGGCCATGCGCTCGATGATCGCAGCCATTCTGTGCGCCGCGCTGCTGACCTGGGCGCCGGCGGCCGCGCAGACGCCGCCGGACGTCGCCCGCCTGTTCGTCGAGCATTGCGCGCAATGCCACGGCGCCGACCGCCTGGGCGGTACGGGGCCGGCGCTCATCCCCGAAGCGCTCGGCCGGCTTCGCCCGGCCGAGGCCGTGGCGGTGATCGCCGCGGGTCGGCCGCAGACGCAGATGCCGGCGTTCAGCGACCGATTGAACCAAGCGGAGATCGAGGCGCTGGCCGCGCATGTGCGCACGCCTCTGGCCGAAACGCCGCGCTGGGGCCTGGACGAGATACGCCGCACGCACGTCGTTTCGCATCTCGCGGACTCGCTGCCGTCGAAGCCCGCCTACGCGGCCGACCCGTTGAACCTGTTCATCGTGGTGGAAACCGGCGACAGCCACGTGACCGTTCTCGACGGCGACAGGCTGGAGCCGATCGCCCGGTTCGCCAGCCGCTTCGCGCTGCATGGCGGCCCCAAGTTCACGCCCGATGGACGCTTCGTCTACTTCGCCTCGCGCGACGGCTGGATCACCAAGTACGACCTGTATGCGCTCGACGTCGTGGCCGAGATCCGCGCCGGCATCAACACGCGCAACCTGGCCATCTCGGCCGACGGCAAGACCGTGATGGTCGGCAACTATCTTCCCCACTCCGTGGTCGTCCTGTCGGCGGAGGATTTGCGGCCGCTCAAGCTGGTCGAGGCCAAGGACCGCGCCGGCAAGGCCAGCTCGCGCATTTCGGCGGTCTATCAGGCGGCTCCGCGCAACAGCTTCGTCGTCGCGCTCAAGGACATCCCGGAGCTGTGGGAGATATCGTGGCTCGATAATCCGCCGCCCGTCTATGCGGGTCTGGTGCACAGCTACGAAACCGGCATGGTCGAGGGCCTGGCCGAAAAGGGACCGTTCCCCATCCGCCGCATCAGGCTGAGCCAGCCGCTCGACGATTTCTTCTTCGATCAGGGCTACCGCAACCTCCTGGGCTCGGCGCGCGACGGCGGCAGGGCCGTGGTGGTAAATCTGGATGTCGGGCGCGAGATCGCCGAAGTGCCGATGCCGGGGCTGCCGCATCTCGGCTCCGGCATCACGTGGTCGCGCGCGGGCCAGCGGGTGATGGCATCGCCCAATCTCAAGGAAGGCACGGTCAGCGTCATCGACATGAAGACCTGGACCCTGACCGACCGTATCCCGACCCTCGGCCCCGGCTTCTTCCTGCGCAGCCACGAAAACACCCGCTATGCCTGGGTCGACAACGCGTTCAGCCGGGACAAGGACGCGCTGCAGATCATCGACAAGGAATCGCTGGCGGTCGTGCGCACCTTGCGCCCGGCTCCCGGCAAGACCGCCTCCCATGTCGAATTCAGCCGCGACGGGCGCTACGCCCTGGTCAGCATCGCCGAGCAAGACGGCGCTCTGGTCGTGATCGACGCGCGGGACTTCACGGAGGTGAAGCGCCTGCCGATGCGCAAGCCGTCCGGGAAATACAATGTATTCAACAAGATATCGCGGTCCGAAGGCACCAGCCACTGACCGCCGGTTGACGAACGTCAAGGCCGGTCCGGCCGCCGCAGCCTAGTCATTCCCCGGGGCGAAGTCCGTGGACGAAAGGCGACGGCGCGTGCCGCAGTTGGCGCAAATCCTGCCGATCCTCACCGCCAGCCTTCTGGCGCTTGGCTCGATGTCGCGCGCCGAGATCACGCCCGACCTCTTGCACGAAGTCTTCCCCGGCGCGGTGCGCGCCGGACCGGTCGAGGGGCAACCGCCGGCCGCTTCCGTCTACGACGACTCGCGCGCCATCGGATTTCTGTTCTTCAGCAACGCCGTGATCGGCTCCATCGGCTATTCCGGCAAGCCGATCGATGTGGCGGTCGGCCTGTCGTTGTCCGGCAAGATCACCGGCGCGCGGCTCGTTCGGCACCGCGAGCCGATCCTGATCCTCGGTATCGACGAGACGTCCCTCCAGCGATTCGTTTCCATGCATCGCGGCCTCGACATCCGGACGCCGGTGAGCGTCGCGCCGACCGCCCCCGCCCAGGGCCCGCACGATGCGATCGCCGGTGCGACGGTATCCAGTCTTCTCCTGCGCGAGGCGATCCTGCGCTCCGCACGCGCGATCGCTCGCTCGCGCGGCATCGCAAACATCGGCGACCAGGAAAAGATCGACCTGGACCGGTTCGAGCCTGCCGACTGGTCCGCCTTGCGCGATGGCGGCGCTGTCGCCCAGCTTCGACTGATCGGTTCGGATGTGGCACAGCGGCTGCCCGGCGAGGCTGCGCCGCCGCCGGAGATCCTTTTCATCGACCTTTACGCCGCGCTTGCGACGCCCGCTGGAATCGGCCGCAACCTCTTGGGTGACCGGCAGTTCAACGACCTGAGCGGAAAACTGGGCGACGGCGATCAGGCCATCCTGCTCGCCGCCAACGGGCTCTATTCGTTCAAGGGCACCGGTTTCGCGCGCAGCGGCCGGTTCGACCGGGTACGCATCGTTCAAGGCGAAGCGACCTTCGCGCTCGAAGCGGCCATGCACCACCGGCTGCAAATGCTCGCCGCCAAGGGAGCGCCGGAATTCCGCGAGATCGGGCTGTTCGTGCTGCCGGCGAGCAGCGGATTCGACCCCACGGCCCGCTGGCGTGTCGAGCTGCTGGTCGAGCGGGCCGACCCGGCGCGCGCGCCGGTGGTGTTCGCGCTGGACTACTCTCTGCCCGCTCGGTTCCTGCGCCAGGATCCGACAACTGCGGAGCAAGGTCCGGCCACGTGGGAAAAAGTGTGGCGCCAAAGGGTCGGCAGCATCGTCATATGCGTCGTCGCCTTGGTGGCCCTGACGTTGATCCTCATCGTCCAAGACCGCATCGCCAAGAAGCCCGCGCTGTACCGGCGATTGCGGCTCGGCTTCCTGGTGTTCACACTGGTGTGGCTGGGCTGGTATGCCTCCGCGCAGCTGTCGGTCGTGAATGTGCTTACCTTCAGCCAGGCGCTGCTCAGCGGTTTCCGGTGGGATTTCTTCTTGCTCGAGCCTGTGGTGTTCCTGCTGTGGGGATTCACGGCCATCGCGCTGCTGTTCTGGGGCCGGGGCGTGTTCTGCGGCTGGCTTTGCCCGTTCGGGGCGTTGCAGGACCTCTCTTACCGGGTCGGCCGCTGGCTGAAGCTGCCGGCCAAGCGCCTGCCCTTCGTCGTGCACGAGCGCCTGGCGGCGTTCAAGTACGTCGTCTTTCTGCTGATCTTCGCGCTGTCGCTGAACATGACCGAGCAGGCGCTGGCGATGGCCGAGATCGAGCCCTTCAAGACGGCAGTCGCTCTCAAGTTCCTGCGTCCCTGGCCGTTCGTATTTTACGCCGTCGCGCTGCTTGCGCTCGGCACGGTCGTGGAGCGCGCCTTTTGCCGCTACCTGTGTCCGTTGGGCGCGGGCTTGGCGATCCCGGCGCGGCTGCGCCTGTTCGAATGGCTCAAGCGCAAGAAGCAGTGCGGCACCGAATGCCAAGTCTGTGCCGCGCGCTGCCCGGTGCAGGCGATCCACCCGGATGGCCGGATAAATCCGAACGAGTGTATCTATTGCCTGAACTGCCAGTTGCTCTACTACGACGCCACGACCTGCCCGCCGCTGATCGCGCGCCGGCAGCGGCGCGAGGCGCGCGGGAGCGCGCCCGCTCCACAGACGGGCGCCGCGGCGCCGTGACGGGCGTTCGACAAATCCGCCGGCGGCGGGCGATCGCGATTCTCGGGGCCGTGGCGGGATTGCCCCTCTGGCACGGCCGTACCGGCGCGGTACCGGTCTGGTCCTGGCAAGGCCTCGCGCTGGGCGCCGCGGCCGAGATCCGCATATGTCACCCGGACCGCGCGGCGGCGCGCGACCTCGTGGAGGCTTGCGTCGCGGAGGTGCGGCGCCTGGAAGCGGCGTTCAGCCTCTTTCTCCCGGATTCCGAGCTGTCGCGCCTCAATGCCGACGGGCGTATCGATCACCCGTCGCGCGATTTCCTCGCGCTGATGGAACTAGCCCGCTTGTGGTCGGAGTGCACGGACGGCGCGTTCGACGCGACCGTGCAGCCGCTGTGGCGGCTCTATGCCGAGCATTTCGCGCAAGCCGCGGCCGACCCGAACGGACCGCCGCCGGCAGCGATCGCGGCGGCGCGCGCCCTGGTCGACTACCGCGCCGTGGACGCCTCCCGGCGGCGCATCGTATTCGCGCGCCCCGGCATGGCGGTCACGCTGAACGGGATCGCCCAAGGCTACATCGCCGATCGCGTGGTCGACCGTTTGCTCGACGACGGCATTCGGGCGACCATGGTCGAGACGGGCGAGGTCAGGGCCTTGGGCAGCAGGCCGGATGGGTTTCCCTGGCGCGTGGGCGTGCCTCGGCCCGACGGCGGCGTCGCCGCGACGATCCCGTTGCGTGACCGCGCCGTCGCGACGTCCGCGGGCGCCGGCACCCCGTTCACGCCCGACCGGCGCTTCCATCACCTGCTGGTGCCGCGCAGCGGCGCTTGCGCCAACCACGTCGCCGCCGTGTCGGCGATCGCATCCACGGCCACTGCCGCCGACGCCCTGTCCACCGCACTGTACGTCGTTCCCGCCGCGGAGGCGCCCGCGCTCTTGCAGCGCGCCCGTGCGCTTTGCGGGGATGTGGACGCCTTGCTCCAGGAAGCGGGCGGCGGAACGCGGTGGCTAGGATCTTCCACGTCCCCCAACCTCAAACATGGAGCGGTTTCATGAGAACTGTAATGCTAGGCACGGTCGTCCTGGTCGGCGCGGCACTGGTGGCGACAGCGGCATCTGCCGCCGGGCCCGAAGCCGGGGAGAAGGCGTTCAAGAAGCACTGCGCCGCCTGCCACACCGTGGACGCGGGCAAGAACCGGGTCGGCCCGAGCCTGCACGGCATCTTCGGCCGCAAGGCGGGCCAGGTGCAGGGCTTCAAGTACTCCGACGCCAACGCCAAGTCGGGCGCGACCTTCGACGACGCCTATCTCGACAAGTACCTGACCGACCCGAAGGGCACGATGCCAGGCAACAAGATGGTCTTCAACGGCGTCAAGAACGAGCAGGAGCGCAAGGATCTGATCGAGTTCCTGAAGGCGGCCAAGTGACGCTCACCGCCACGTCCGGCTCGGAGTAGAGCGATGGAATCGCTCTACTTCCTGCTGGCGGCGGTTGTCCTCTATTTCCTGTCCGACCGCGTGCTGGACGCGGCCGAGCGCTTCGTCGGGCGGCGCTTCGCCTACCGCACGATCATCTTCTTCTGCCTGCTGCTCGGCTTCACCCTCGTCACCTTCTGGATCTTGCGGCGCATTCTCGGCGCCGATTGACCATCGTCAAGGTAACCGCCCCCGAAGGCGCGGAATCATGGCGCATCATTGACGGAGGCTCGCCATGTCCGATGCCGAACGCTCGATGCCCGATCGCATCCCCTTCATGCAACGCCTGCTGGATAACCCGTTCCTGCTGCTGTTCATCGGCGTGACCGTGCCGACGGTGTTCTACATCCTCTGGGGGGTCATGGAACTGACCCAGATCCCGATCGCGAAGTGACCGGCACGCGCAGCCGAGAGCCGAGGTAAGAACGATGGCCATCCATCCGCCCAAGCAACTGATCTGGTGGAACGAACCGGTAGAGCGCACCGAACTGGTCTGGATCGCGATCGCGTTCCTGTGGGGCCTGGTGATGTTCGGCACCATGATCGCGTGGCATTTCTACGGCAAGCAGAACCTGTCGAACGAGGCATACCGGATCACGCCCGAGATGTTCCTCGAGCGCACCGAGGCTTTCGCCGACAAGTACAAGGTGCGCGAGGACGGCAATTCCGGCATTCCCGTGGTCAAGCCGCCGCCTGGCGGCGACGCCTACCTGCTGGCGCGGCTGTGGCAGTGGTGGCCGATCCTGGAGCTCGAGAAGGGGCAGAGCTACCGCCTGCATATCTCCGCCCTGGACTGGCAGCACGGCTTCTCGCTGCAGCCGTCGAACATCAACCTGCAGATCCATCCCGGCTACGAGATGGTGCTGACGGTCGTGCCGGACCAGGCCGGCGAGTTCACGATCGTCTGCAACGAGTTCTGCGGCATCGGCCATCACACAATGGTCGGCCGTATCCACGTCGTCGACAAGAAATAGCGCGGAGTATCAGAGATGGACGCGCTCGCCCGCTTTCGCATCTGCCCAGACACCGGCCTGAAGGTCGACCTGCAGGCGCAGAACCTGATCAAGGCCAACGCCGTCGCCGCGGTGATCTTCCTGGCGGTGGGCGGTCTGTTCGGCCTTCTGGTGGCGCTGACGCGCTGGCCGGCGGTGCATCTGCTTCCGGCCGAGTGGTTCTACCTCGTGCTGACCGGGCACGGCGCGAACGTCCTGCTGTTCTGGATCATCTTCTTCGAGATGGCGATCCTCTACTTCGCGTCGGCGATCCTGCTCAACTCGCGTCTGGCGGCGCCGCGCTGGGCGTGGTTCGGATTCGCGCTGATGATCGTGGGCGCGGTGATGGCGAACGTCGCCGTGCTGCAGGGCGAATCGTCCGTCATGTTCACGTCCTACGTGCCGATGCAGGCCGCGCCGCACTTCTATCTCGGCCTGATCCTGTTCGCGGTCGGCGCGCTGATCGGCTGCTTCGTGTTCTTCGGCACGCTGGTGGTCGCGAAGGACGAGCGCACCTACGAAGGCTCGGTGCCGCTGGTCACGTTCGGCGCACTGACGGCAGCCATCATCGCCGTCTTCACCATCGCTTCGGGCGCCATCATCCTGGTGCCCACTTGGCTGTGGTCGCTCGGCCTCATCAGCCATATCGACCCGCTGATGTACAAGGTCGTGTGGTGGGCGATGGGCCACTCCTCGCAGCAGATCAACGTGTCGGCCCATGTCGCGGTCTGGTACGCGATCGCGGCGATCGTGCTCGGCGCCAAGCCGCTGTCCGAGAAGGTCAGCCGTACCGCGTTCCTGCTCTACATCGCCTTCCTGCAGCTCGCCTCAGCCCATCACCTGCTGGTCGAGCCGGGCATCAGTTCGGAATGGAAGATCTTCAACACGAGCTACGCGATGTACCTCGCGGTGCTGGGCAGCATGATCCACGGCATGACGGTGCCGGGCGCGATCGAGGCCGCGCAGCGGCAGAAGGGCTACACCAAGGGCATGTTCGAATGGCTGCGCAAGGCGCCCTGGGGCAATCCCGCCTTCGCCGGCATGTTCCTGTCGCTGGTGATGTTCGGCTTCATCGGCGGCATCTCCGGCGTGATCCTCGGCACCGAGCAGCTCAACATCCTGATGCACAACACGCTCTACGTGCCGGGCCACTTCCACGGCACCGTCGTGACCGGCACCACGCTGGCGTTCATGGCGATCACCTATCTCGTGATCCCGCTGATCTTCCGGCGCGATCTGGTGCTCCCGCGCGTGGCGCAATGGCAGCCCTACCTCTTCGGGATCGGCGCGGCCGGCATCTCGGTCTTCATGATGGGCGCCGGCACGCTCGGCGTCTCCCGCCGCCACTGGGACATCACGTTCAGCGACGCGCCGCTCACCTTCGAGTATTCCGCCGGCGCGTTCCTGATGCTGGGGCTGAACGGCATCTTCGCGATCCTGGCCTCGCTCGGCGGCATCGCCTACGTCGTCGTCGTCGTCGGTTCCGTGCTGTTCGGCGCGCGCAAGGATGCCCCGGCGGCGAAGCCGGCACGTCCCGCCGCGCCGCCGCCGGCTGCGGTCGTCGCCAGCTATGGTGGCGCGGGAACCATCAAGCTGCCGGGCACCATCGCGCTGGTATCGGTCTTCTTCGTCTCCTTCGTCCTCTACTACTACGTCAACTGGAAGTACCTCGCCGCAGTGTGGCCATTGCGGTGAGCGGCTTGCGATGAGTGCCGGCGTCGGCCGGGAGTGAACGTTCCATGTCCATCAGCCTTGGCGAGGTCGTCAATGTCCTGAAGCTCCGGATCGGCGCAGCGATCGCGTTGAGCGCGGTCGCGGGCGCGGCAATCGCCCCGGCCCCCATGCCGCAGGGTTGGCAGATCTTGGCCCTCGTGCTCGCGGTGCTGCTCTCCTCTTCCGCCGCCGGCGCCTTCAACCAGTATTTCGAGCGTGACATCGACGCGCGCATGCAGCGCACGCGCGGACGGCCGTTCGTCTCGGGCAGGCTCGCGGCCGGCCCGGTCTGGCTCGCGCTCATGGCGGCGATGCTGGTCGCCGGTACGGGCCTGGCCCTCGTCCTCGGCAAGGCCGTCGCTCTGCACGTTTTCATGGGCGCTTTCGTCTACGGCGTCGTCTATACGGTCTGGCTTAAGCGCCGCACGCCCTGGAACATCGTGGTCGGCGGACTGGCCGGCAGCTTCGCCGTGCTCGCCGGCGCGGCGGTGGTCGAGCCGTATCCCTCACCCGTCGCCATGGCGCTGGCCATGACGCTGTTCCTGTGGACGCCGCCGCATTTCTGGACCCTCGCGCTGGCGCGGCGCGAGGATTATGCGGCCGCCGGCGTGCCGATGCTGCCGGTGATTCTCCATCCCAAGCCGGCGGCGCGCGTCATCCTGGCGCACACCATCGTCCTCGTGGCCGTGTCCCTGCTGCCGGCGGCGTTCGGCCTCGGCATCGTGTATCAGGTGTGCGCGGCCTCGGGCGGCGCGATCTTCATCGCGCTCTGCTGGCAGCTCGCGGTCGAGCCGACCACGCAGAACGCTCGGTTGGCCTTCTTCGGCTCCCTCATCCAGCTCCAGCTGGTGATCCTGGGCGTGCTGCTGGAGGCACTGTGAGCCTTTCCGCGCCGGCCCGATTCCTCCTCGTAGTGCAACTGGCGTGGCTGGCCGCGTCCAGCGCGTCTGCTGCAGCGCCCCGCCTCGACCCGGACCAGGCGATGGCGACCAGCTCGTCGGCGATCGGACGCACGGTGACCGACCACGTCTTCACCGACGAGCGCGGACGCTCCGTCCGCCTGAGCGACTATCGCGGCAAGCCGTTGATCGTCCCGATGGTTTACACGGGCTGCTATCACACCTGCCCACTCATCGCGCACAGCCTGCTGCAGGCCGTCGCGACCGCGCGCCAGGTGCTGCCGCGCGACAGCTTCCAGGTCGCCGTGATCGGCTTCGAGGCGGGCGTGGACACGCCCGAGCGCATGCGCGCCTTCGCCCGCCAGCAGGGACTCGAGCAGCCCGGATGGGTATTCCTGAGCGGGGACCAGCCGGCGATCGATGCCCTGGCGCGCGACGTCGGCTTCACCTATGTGCGGTCGCCGCGCGGCTTCGACCACATCGCCCAGACCACGATCGTCGACCCGGCGGGAAAGGTCTACTGGCAGGTCTACGGCTCGGAGTTCCGCACCACGGCCGTCATGGAGCCGCTCAAGCAGCTCGTCTATGGCCGCCCGGTGCGCTTCAGCGAGCCGTCGTCCTGGTGGGACCGGCTGCGCCTGCTGTGCACAGTCTATGACCCGTCGCAGGACCGGTACCGATTCAGCTACGCGATCTTCATCGGCCTCTTCATCGGGCTCGCGTCGCTTGCGGGCACGGCGTGGTTCTTCATCCGCCTGTGGCGCCGCCCGCACGCGCAGGGCGCGTGACACGAAGCCGACCCGCGCGACAAGCCAGGTAGCCCGGCCGTGCAGTCGATCAGACGCTTATTGCGATTCGCTTTTGCCCTGACCGAGCAGGTCTTCGACCGCGCCTTCGGTCCCGCCTGGAATCCGTTGCACAACCTCGGCGCGCTCGGCTTCTTCTACTACTGGATCGTCGCTGTCAGCGGCATCTACCTCTACATCGGCTTCGACACGGGCGTCGAGCGCGTCTATGCCTCGATCGAGCGTCTGACCCATGCGCAGTGGTATCTCGGCGGCGTGATGCGCAGCCTGCACCGCTACGCGTCGGATGCGCTCGTCGTCATGGCGCTGCTGCACCTGCTGCGCGAGTTCTCCTTCGACCGCATGCGCGGCGTGCGCTGGTTCTCGTGGCTGACCGGCGTGCCGATCCTGTGGCTCGTCTACGCGTCGGGCGTCAGCGGGTACTGGCTGGTGTGGGACGAGCTGGCGCAGTACATCGCGCTGACCACCGCCGAATGGCTCGATGTCCTGCCGTTCTTCGGCGAGCCGATCGCACGCAACTTCCTGGCGCCGAACAGCCTGGACGATCGCTTTTTCACGCTGCTGATCTTCATGCACATCGCGATCCCGCTGATCCTGCTGTTCATCCTCTGGGTGCACCTGCAGCGTCTGTCCAAGCCGCGGATCAACCCGCCGCGTGGCCTCGCCTTGGGCACGCTCGGCATGATGCTGGCGCTGTCGCTGATCCATCCTGCCGTCAGCCAGGCGCCGGCCGACCTAGCGAAGGTGCCCGGCGATGTCGGCCTCGACTGGTTCTACCTGACGGCCTATCCGCTGTTCGATCATCTCTCCTACGCCTGGGTCTGGGGCTTGGCCGGAATCCTGACCCTGGGCCTCGCGGCGCTGCCATGGCTGCCGCCGTTGCGGCGGCCCAAGCCCGCTGTGGTGGACCTCGAGCACTGCAACGGCTGCGGCCGCTGCGTGCAGGACTGCCCCTATGCCGCCGTCGCGATGGCGCCGCGCAGCGACGGCCGGCCGTTCGCCCAGCAGGCGCAGGTTGACGCCTCGCTGTGCGTCGGCTGCGGCATCTGCATGGCTGCCTGTCCGCCGTCGATGCCATTCCGCCGCATCGCCGAGCTCGCGACCGGCATCGACGCGCCGGACGCATCGCTCAACGACCTGCGCGAACGGACGCACGCGGCGGCGGCACGCCTGACCGTGTCGCCGCGCGTCCTGGTCTTCGGTTGCGACTGCTCCGTCGACATGGGTGCACTCGCCGACGAGAGCGTCGCCGGCGTCAGCCTGCCCTGCATCGGCGCCCTGCCACCCTCCTTTGTCGACTACGTTCTCAGCCGCGGGTTGGCCGACGGCGTGTTCCTGACCGGGGGACCCGAAGGCGCCTGCGCGAACCGGCTCGGCATCCAGTGGACCGAGCTGCGTATGGACGGCGAGCGCGACCCGCGTCTGCGCGACCGAGTGCCGCGCGAGCGGATAGCGCGCCGCTGGGCCGCCCGGCACGAGGCGACGAGCCTCGCCGGGGAGATCGCGGCGTTCCGCGCGCGGCTTGCGACGCTGCCGGCGACGCGCCCGCCTGCCCGGCCGCAGCGGGTCGACGCCCGGGAGACGGTAGCATGACGGGCGCCTTCCGCTACGCCGGGCAGGCATTGGCCTATCTCGGCTTCGCCCTTCTCCTCGGCTACTTCGCGAGCGCGCCGAGCTACACCTATCGGCCGGCCGATCGCGCCGAGATCAAGCTCAGCTTCTCCCATGGCGGCCAGCGCAAGGGCGGCTGCCGTCCGCTGACCCCGACGGAGATCGCCAAGCTGCCACCGAACATGCGGCGCACCCAGGCGTGCCCGCGCGAACGGGTGCCGATCGTCATCGAGATGGACATCGCCGGGCAACCGGTCCATCGCGAGGTGCTGCCTCCGAGCGGCCTGTCCGGCGACGGTCCGTCGCGGGCCTATCGCCGGTTCCAATTGCCGCCCGGGGAGCACCGACTGGCATTGCGGCTGCGCGACAGCGAACGCGCGGAAGGGTTCGACTACGAGCGTTCCTTCGCCGTCGCGTTGCGCCCGCGCCAGAATCTGGTGATCGACTTCCGCGCGGAGGCGGGCGGGTTCGTGATCCGCTGAAAGGAGAGTCCGATGCCCCTCCTGGAATGGCGCGACGAGTTCTCGATCGGCATCGAAGGCGTCGACCACGAGCATCGCGCCCTGATCGACCTGATCAACCGGCTGCATCAGGAACTGGTGGGACAGAAAGTCACGCCAAGAACCGGCGCGTTCCTCGGCGAAGTCCATGCCCAGATCGCGGCACATTTCGCGCTCGAGGAGCAGATCATGCAACAGCAGCGCTATGCCGACTACACCGCGCACAAGGTCGACCACGAGATCCTGCTCGACGAGATCCGCGACATCATGGATGCCTGCGAACGAGGCGACTACGGCGCCGGCCCCGATGCCCTCGGCCAGCGGCTGGCGGACTGGTTCGGCCAGCATTTCCGAAGCCACGATGCGCGGTTCCATCGCGCCCTCCACCGGGGGCCATCGTCCGACGCGACGAGAAACCGCGAACGTGACCGTTCGGGCCGGACCTAGGCTGCGCCATGACGCCGCCGCTCTCGCCCGTCCTGCTCTTGGGCCTGCCCCTGTCCCTTGTGCCGCGGGGATTGCTCGACCTGCTCCTGGCCGACCTGATGCGACAGGCCGAGCACGCGTACCCGCGCGTCTTCGAGCGGCTGGCGGGACTGGCCGGGCAGCGCATCCTCATCGAGCCCAGCGACTTGCCGGTCGCTTTCGAGATGCGTTTCGACCAGGGAGCGGCAACGTTACGCATCGCCGTGCCGCACGAGACGAGCAACCCCGCGACCGCGGCGATTCGCGGGCCACTGGTCGACCTTGTGTCGCTCGCGGAAGGACGGGTCGATGGCGATGCGCTGTTCTTTTCGCGCCACCTGATGGTGGAAGGCGACACGACGGCCATTGTCACCCTGCGCAACGCGGTCGAAGGTGAAGAAGTAAGCCTGCTGCAGCTCGTGTCGCAGCGCGCCGGCCGCTTCGGTGCGCTGCTGCGTGCCGGCGCGGAGCCGGCATTCGGTGCCTACCGGCTGCTCGAATCCGCGCTGATCCGCGCACAGCGGATCCTTGAGGCGCCGCTGCGCCACGACATGGCGGCGCATGATCGCAGGCTGGCCGATATCTCGGCCCGACTGGGCGAGATCGAACGTGCGACGGCACGCCGGCGCAGCCGCGCGGACATGGATACGCCATGAAAACGCCCCTTGAGCTCGTATGCCCGGCCGGCACGTTGCCGGCGCTGAAAACCGCCATCGACGCCGGTGCCGACGCCGTCTATGTCGGCTTTCGCGACCAGACCAACGCGCGCAACTTCCCCGGGCTGAACTTCAGCCGCGACGAACTGGCCGAAGCGCTGCAATATGCACATGAGCGCGGTCGCAAGGTGTTCCTCGCCGTCAACACCTACCCGCCGGCCGGCGGTTTCGCCCCTTGGCAGGCGGCAGCCGACGATGGCGCGCGGCTCGGGGTCGACGCGGTCATCCTGGCCGATATCGGGCTGCTGCAGTATTGCGCCGAGACCCATCCTGGCCTGCGTCGTCACCTGTCGGTGCAGGCCTCGGCGGCCAACCCCGACGCCATCGAGTTCTACCGGCGCGAATTCGGCGTGCGGCGCGTCGTGCTGCCGCGTGTCCTGAGCGTCAGTGAGATCGCCACGCTCAACAGCCAGGTATCGGTCGAGACCGAGGTGTTCGCCTTCGGCGGCATGTGCGTGATGGCTGAAGGCCGGTGCGCGCTCTCCGGTTATGCCACCGGCCTGTCGCCGAACACGCACGGCGTCTGCTCGCCTGCCAGCCATGTCCGCTACGTCGCGCGCGACGACGAGCTCCTGGCGAGGCTGGGCGATTTTACCATCGACGCCTACCGCCAGGGCGAGCCAGCGGGCTATCCCACGCTGTGCAAGGGGCGCTTCGTCGCCCGTGGCCGACCGTCGCACCTGTTCGAGGATCCGACCAGCCTGAACGCCGCCGCGATGCTGCCAGAGCTCGCGGCCGCCGGTGTCCGTGCCCTGAAGATCGAGGGACGCCAGCGCGGACGGGCCTATGTGCAGCAGGTGACCGCTACGTTCCGCCGCGCCATCGACCTTGTCGCCACGGGCGGCCGCGTCGAAGCATCGGTGCTCGCCGGCATCGCCGAGGGCGGCAAGACCACGGGCGGCGCCTACACCCGGACCTGGCGATGACGACCCGGGCCGTCCTGACGCTGGGACCGGTACTGTTCAACTGGCCGGTCGAGCGCTGGCGTGATTTTCATTTCGCCATCGCCGACGAAGCGCCGGTCGATACCGTTTGCGTCGGCGATATCGTCTGCGCCAAACGCGGGCCCTTTCTTGCGCCGGCGTTGCCCGCCGTCGTCGAACGGCTTGTGCGCGCCGGCAAGGAGGTCGTTCTTGCATCGCCGATCCTGGTCGGGGGCCCACGCGAAGTCGCCGATGCGCGCGCGCTCGCGGCGACGACGGATTTCCTGGTCGAGGCCAACGACATGGGCATGGTCGGTCTGCTGGCCGGGCGACCGCACTGCATCGGCCCGACCATCAACGTCTATAACGAGCGCAGCTTGGCGTTTCTGGTGCAACGCGGCGCCGTGCGCTGCACCTTGCCGTGGGAGCTGCCGCGAGCCTCGATCGAACGTCTCGCGCGAGCCGGCACGAGCGCAGCGATCGAGGTCGTCGTGTTCGGGCGCATGCCACTCGCGATTTCCGCGCGCTGCTATCATGCGCGGACACACGGGTTGGGGAAGGACTCGTGCCGCTATGTCTGCGCCAACGATCCGGACGGCATGGACGTGCACACGCTCGACGCCGAGCCGTTCCTTGCCGTGAACGGAACACAGACGCTGTCGTTTCGCTATCTGAATCTCCTGCGTGAACTGCCGGCGCTGAGGGCCCTGGGGATCGGCCGTTTCCGCCTTTCCCCTCATGCGCTCGACATGATCGCCGTCGCGCGTGTCTTTCGCGACGTCCTCGATGGCGCCCTGGACGCGGCACAAGGGCAGGAGCGATTGCAGGCTGTCGCTCCCCGCGCGGTTTTCGCCGATGGCTTCTTTCGCGGGCGCGCCGGCGTGGAATGGACGGCGAGCGGGACGGTCATGCCTGGCGGATAGCCGGTGCGATCACGCCGGCCCGAGGAACGGGCAGCGCAGCAGCTCGTCGACTGTCCATAACGAGACACCGGCACGCCCGTCGATCGTCTCGATCTGCAGGACCGCATCGAACTCGTCGAAGCCGATCCGGCCCGGCGTGCCCGCCTGTTCCAGCGCGCCCAGGATGGCGTCATCGAGGAACCGTTCCTCGACCGGCGTGGACAGGCGCCCCTTGAACCCGCGCCGGTGAAGGCGCACGTGGAAGCGCCGGCCCGCAAGTAGCGGGACCCACCGCGGAATCAACAGGCTCGATTGCTCTTCGAATTCGGCCGCCGTCGCAAAGTCGAATGTCGCTTGTGCCGGCACGACGTGCGATACGAGGTTCATGATCCCGGGCTCGTGCCGTACGGCCGCTTCGAACTGCGCCATGAATTCGGCAGGGTCCGCAACCGTCATGGCAAGGACGTTGTAATAGTGCGTGCGCCGCACCCTGCCCCACTTGCCGAGCAGCCGGCAGGCCTCGCGGAAGGTCCGCTCGGGCAGCGTCACCACGACGTTCCAGCCGCCGGCGGCCGGCCGCGCCGGCGGTTCCGCCGGCGTCGGACGATCTCCATGATTGGCGTCGCTCACCAGCTTCTCGATTCAGTCCGCGTTTCCCGCAGACCATGCGACCGCGCGCATGGGACCGCATTGATCTAGGTTAACAGGCCGCCGCTCGCACGGATCACGTTGCATGCGCCATTGACTTGAATCAATGCCTTCCGGCGCAGCACGCCAGAGACTGACCCTGCGGAAATAGCAGCGGAGGGCGCCATGAAAGCTCGGACGAAGGGCAAGCCGGCGAAACGGGCGGCCAAACGGGATGCCGGCGTGACACGCACGGCCGCCAAGCGCATCAAGCTCCGCCGGCCGACGAGCCGCGGTACGACAAGAAAAGTGGCCAAGCCGCACCATCGCGCGGCCGTGAAGGCGCTCCAGAGTGCGGCCGCGTCCCTGCCAGAAGAACACATGATCGAGATCGTGTCGCAGGTTCCCTGGGCGACTCGCGCGAAATTGCTGTCGAGCTATTTCGCCAACCAGTTGGCCGCTGAAGCCGAAGCGGCGGCCCTGGCCAAATCGATCGAGCAACTCGGTGCGCAGGTTGCGGCGTTGCTGGAAATACTGGAGGACGCAGAACCGGACGACTATCTCCACGCGGTCACCTGCTGCCTGTCCACCGACCCGTCTCATGTCGATGCCGGAATCTCCTGGCTCGAACGGCACACGGGTACCAGCGACATCGATCTCGACGAACTGGAAGGGCTGCCGGGCTATCTGGCGGCCATCGAGGCTCTGCAGCAGGTCGAGCGCGAGCTCGAGGACGAATAGCCGTGCTGCTCTGGCCGCTGGCATTCCTCGTCGCGGCCTGCGTCAGCGGGGTCTTCGGTTTCGGCCTGGCAGGGTTCTATCCATCGGAGACGTGGAAGATGGTCTTCTACGCGACGGGCACAATGTTCGTCGCAAGCTTTGTCGTCGCCATCGTGCGTGCTACCCGCTTGCGAGGCGCCGACGAGGACGAAGACGCGCCGAGGAGCGACCGCGGCCTGCCTACCGACGAGACGTGATCTGCGATCCTCGACGGAAGGCCGCCGCAGATGAGCCTCACTTCTCGGTCATCCGCCACACCCCGTCCCAGCCGGAACCCGGCGGATCGGCGCGCAGCGACGCGATACGCTGCAGCATGACCGTGCTCGGACCGTCGCCGGGCATGGTCGCGAGCGCCGCGCCGAAGCCGGCTTCGGCCGCGCTCCAGTCCTGCCGCCGGTAGGCGTCAAGGCCATCGGCGTACTGGACGGCGAGCTTCGCCACATGCTCTGCGAGCGCCCCTTTTACGCCGAGCAGCTCGAAAATGCGCTGTGGCTCGCTCTTGCCGACGACAAGGATCGAGTCGATCTCGCGCGTCTCGACGGCGTCAGCCGCCATCTCGGCGGTCGGCGCGCTGATCAGGATGCGGGTGCCGTACTGCTTGTTGGCGCCTTCGATGCGCGAAGCGAAGTTCACGGTGTCGCCCATCACCGTGTAGCTCTTGGTCACGTCCGATCCGATGTTGCCGACCACCACCTCGCCGGTCGCGATGCCCACGCGCATATCGACCTGCGGCAGCCCGCGCTTGATGCCCATAAGCTCGGGCAGGCGCGCGCGGAACGATTCGAGACGATCGAGCTGGTCGAGCGCGGCTAAACAGGCCAGCTTCGCCTGGTCCTGCTCGGCCGTGAAGGGCATGCCCCAGAACGCCATGATCGCGTCGCCGATGTACTTGTCGATGATGCCGCCCTGCTCCCGGATGGGCGTCGACATCTCGGTCAGGTAGGCGTTGATGACATTGACCAGCCCGGCCGGCGTCAGCCCCTCGGACAGCGAGGTGAAGCCCTTCATGTCGCAGAAGAAGATCGTCATTGTACGGCGCTCGCCGCTCGCCGCGGCGAGCTCCGGCCGGTCGATCAGGCCGGCGACGATGCGCGGGTCGATATACTTGCCGAAAGTCTCACGGATGCGCGCCTTCACACGCAACTCCCCGACCATGCGATTGAACGCCTGGGTCAGCCGGCCGATCTCGTCGCGGCTGGTGACCGGTACGGTGGTATCGAGGCTGCCCTTCTCCACCTCCTGCGTGGCCGTAAGCAGCCGGCGCAGCGGTGCCACCATGCCCGCCGAGATAACCGCCGCGACGATCAGCCCGAGCAGCGCCGCCAAGAAGGTGACCGCGCCGGAGATGAGCAGCGCCCGGTTCTGCTCCTTTTCCGATTCCTCGGCCGCAGCCGCGGCCAGACGCTGCATCTCGCTGCGCGCCCATTCAAGCCGCATCGTCAGCTCGTCGCGCACAGGATCGAGGCTTGCCAGTGTCTCGCGCGCAGCCGCCAAGTCGCCGGCGTTCAGCGCGTCGAGGAAGCGTTTGACCGGCCCGCGGTACTTGCCGCTTTCCTCGATCATGATGGCGATGCGCGTGTCGAGCCTGGCCAGGGCGACGGCGTCCTCGAATGCCGTAGCGTCGGCGATGCGCTTACCGATTCGCAGGCGAGCATCGGCCAACTCGGCCTCGAATGCCTTGGTCTTCTCGTCCAGCAAGGCGCGGTAGCGCTTTGCAGCCTCGAGGTCCGGCGGCGCGCTGGCGTGGGCGAGATACAGGCGCCGCAGCGCTAGCCCGGCTTCGAGCGATTCGGCGTCGGCATTTGCGATCGCGCCATAGGCCGGAAGGTAATCGTGCGATACATGCTCCAGCTGTTTGCCGACCTGGAGGGCGAGGCGCGTGTTGATGAACGACGCCGCCTGCATGATCAGAAGCAGGCCGATCGCCGCCGCGAAGATCTTGACCCGGATGTTGACGCGCATCCCCGCCCTTTGCCATCCTTCCGGCGAGCCCCTGCCGCTCCGCACGCTAGTATGTCCGGACACGCTCGGCAATGCGTCCACCGCGGAGTGGACCGTCGAAAGGCGGCATGGCAGGTTGGACCTCATGCCGACGAATCCGAAAAGGCAGGCGCCGCCGCCGGCCATGGCGCCGCAGCGTTCCATCGACCGGCTCATCGCCATCATGGCGAAGTTGCGCGATCCCGAGGGAGGCTGCCCTTGGGATCGCGAGCAGGATTTCGCCACCATCGCGCCCTACACGATCGAGGAGGCCTACGAAGTCGCCGACGCCATCCAGCGGAGCGACATGGCCGCTTTGCGGGAGGAGCTCGGTGATCTCCTCCTGCAGGTCGTCTATCACGCGCGGATGGCCGAGGAGAGCGGCGACTTCGCGTTCGACGACGTGGCGACGGCGATCGCCGACAAGATGGTCGCGCGCCATCCGCATGTCTTCGGCGGCGCGGAGGTCGATTCCGCCTCGGCACAGACGCGGATGTGGGAGGAATTCAAGGCGCACGAGCGGGCGGCCAAGGCCAAGGCCGGCGGCCAGGCGCCGTCCGTCCTCGACGACGTGCCGCTGGCGCTGCCCGCCTTGCTGCGGGCCGAGAAGCTGCAGAAACGGGCCGCGCGAGTCGGGTTTGACTGGCCTGAGCCGTGCCAGGTGCTCGACAAGATCGAGGAAGAAATAGGGGAGCTCCGCGCCGAACTCGATCGCGCCGCGCCGGCCGATGTTGTCGATCGCGCGCGAATCGCCGACGAGCTCGGCGACCTCCTTTTCGCCCTGGCCAACCTCGCGCGGCATCTCAAGATCGACCCGGAAACGGCGCTTCGCGGTTGCAACGCCAAGTTCGAGAGGCGCTTCCGCTCGATCGAGCAATCGCTTGCCAGGAAAGGAAAAACACCGAAAGAAGTGACGCTGGAGGAAATGGAGGAGCTATGGACCGAGGCTAAGCGCAACGAGCGCCGCAGAGGCTAGCTTCGCGCGCCGGGCACGCCGTCACGGCGATTTGAACTGACCGGGCTCCTGCCCCACTATGTGAGGTTTCCCGCCCAGGGATGCCGGGTCAGCGATGCTCTTTCTCGAAATCGCGGTCGTCTTGCTGCTGATCGTCGTGAACGGTCTGCTCGCCTTGTCCGAGCTGGCAATCGTCTCCTGCCGGCCGGCCCGCCTGAAGGTCCTGATCGAGCAGAACGTGCCGGGTTCCCGGCGGGCCCTCGCCCTGGCCTCGGAGCCCGGGCGATTCCTGTCAACGGTGCAGATCGGCATTACCCTGGTCGGCATCCTCTCCGGCGCGTTCTCCGGCGCGACGCTGGGCGCACGCCTCGGCGATTGGCTCGAGCGGCTCGGCATGCCCAACGGCTGGGCCGACGCGCTCGGCTTCGGCGCCGTCGTCGTGGCCATCACCTATGCTTCGCTGATCGTCGGCGAGCTCGTCCCGAAGCAGATCGCCTTGCGCGCGCCCGAAGCCGTGGCGGTTCGCGTCGCCCCGGCGATGACGTTGCTGGCCAGGGCCGCGTCGCCGCTGGTCTGGCTGCTCGACGCGTCGGGCAGGACCGCGTTGCACCTGCTTGGCCAGCGCGGGGAATCGGAGGCGCGGGTCACGGAGGAAGAGATCAAGACGCTGATCGCCGAGGCCGAGACCGCCGGGGTCCTCGAGCCGGGCGAGCGGCAGATGATCGCCGCCGTGCTGCGTCTCGGCGACCGGCCGGCGCGCGCGGTCATGACCCCGCGCGGGAACGTCGACATGATCGACCTTAGCGACGACCCCGCCACGATCCGCCAGACCATCGTCAAGAGCGTGCATTCCCGGCTGCCCGTGTGCGACGGCTCGGCCGACCATGTGATCGGCATCGTGCAGGCCAAGGACATGCTCGACGCCAGCATGAAGGGCGAGGACCTGTCGCCGCGGCGCTTCGTCCGGCCGGCGCCGATCATTCCGGAAACCGCCGACATACTCGATGTGCTGAAGACCCTGAAGAACTCGCCGGTCCATATCGGGCTGGTGCACGACGAATACGGCCTGTTCGAGGGCGTGATCACGACCGCCGACATCCTGGAGTCGATCGTCGGCACGTTCCGCACCGAGGAAGGCCATCCCGAGCCTGCCCTGGTCCAGCTCGAAGACGGCTCGTACCTGGTCGCCGGCAGCATGCCGGCCGACGAGTTCGCCGATGCCATGCGCATCCGCCTGCCCGAGGACCGCAGCTATCACACCGTGGCCGGGTTCGTGCTCGACAAGTTCGGCCACGTGCCCAGCACGGGCGCGGCGTTCACGGCACAGGGCTGGCGCTTCGAGGTGGTCGACCTGGACGGGCGCCGTATCGACAAGATCCGTGCCCGCCGCCTCTCGCCGGTGCGGCGCGCCTCGACCGCATGAAACGGCGGAGGCTGCGGCTTGCGCAAGCGCCGCTCCTTGACCGCCCAACGGTCGTCGGCTTTGATAACGCATTCTGGGGAGGGATACGACATGGCAGTTGCGATGAAGGCGGAAGCGCCGAGCCTGCGCGGACGGGTTTCCGACGCGGAATGGCGCATGCGCATCGAACTTGCGCCTGCTGCCGCCTGGTGGCGCATTGCAGCATGACGGACCGGACCGAGCTGGTCATTTCCTCGCCCGAGGTCTGCGAGCGCACGGCGCGGCACTTCGACAAGAAACCGGTGCCAGAGCGAGACTGGAAGGCGCATCTGCGCCTGCTCGACGGCCCCGATCCGAGCTGCGCCAGTTGATCCGTCGTGCCGTTTGCGGCGCGTTTGCCGCCATCCTGATTTCCAGCGCCGCGCTCGCCGAGCCGATCGAGGAGCGCGCCGAACTCGCCAAGGTCCTTGCACAGCAGGGCGTGCGGGGCACCTTCGTGCTGCTGGATGCCTCAACCGGCCGCGCAGTCGGCGTCGATGCCGAGCGCGCCGGGCGCAGCTTCGTTCCCGCCTCGACGTTCAAGATCGCCAACACGCTGACCGCGCTCGAGACCGGCGCGGTTGCCGACGAGAACGAGGTCGTGCCTTATGGCGGCCTGCGGCAGAAGGTGCGCGCGTGGGAGCAGGACATGAACCTGCGCGATTCGCTGAAGGCATCGAATCTACCTGTCCATCAGGAGATCGCGCGGCGTGTCGGCGTGGAGCGGATGCAGGCGATGCTCGACCGCCTCGAGTACGGCAATCGCACGCTCGGCGACGTGATCGACCGTTTCTGGCTCGACGGGCCGCTCGAGATCAGCGCGCTCGAGCAGGTGCGCTTCGTCGCCCGCCTCGCCCTTGGCCGGCTGCCGCTCAGCGAGCGCAGCCAGGCGATCACGCGCGACCTGCTGCGCCTGGAGAAGAAGGGCGATGCCGTCCTCTACGGCAAGACGGGCTGGGAGGACACACAGACGCCGCAGCTCGGCTGGTGGGTCGGCTGGGTCGAGCGCGGCGAGACCGTGCATGCCTTCGCGCTGAACATCGACATGAAGTCCGAGAAGGATGCGCCCCGGCGCGAGACGATCGGGCGCGCCCTGCTGGCGCGTTTGGGCGTCTACTGAGGTCGGCGCCGCGGCCCTTGGCCGCGGCGCCGGGCCGTTCAATCCTTCATCAGCAGATGGATCAAGCTCGACGTGTCCCAGCGGTTGCCGCCGCGCGCCTGGACCTGGGCATAGAACTGGTCGATCAGCGCCGTCGCCGGCAGGCGCGCCTTGTTGCGCTTGGCCTCGGCGAGGCAAATGCCCAGGTCCTTGCGCATCCAGTCGACGGCGAAGCCGAAGTCGAACTTGCCCTGCGCCATGGTCTTCCAGCGGTTCTCCATCTGCCAGGACTGCGCCGCGCCCTTGGAGATCGTCGCCAGCACCTTGTCGGTATCGAGGCCCGCTTTCATCGCGAAGTTGACCGCTTCGCTGAGTCCCTGCACCAGGCCGGCGATGCAGATCTGGTTGACCATCTTGGTGAGCTGGCCCGAACCGGCCGGGCCCATATGGGTGCAGGCCTTGGCGTAGACCTTCATCGCCGGCTCGGCGCTGGCATAGGTGGCGGCATCGCCACCGACCATGATCGTGAGCTGCCCGTTCTCGGCGCCGGCCTGGCCGCCGGAGACCGGCGCGTCGAGGAAGCCCAGGCCCTTCTTCTTCGCCTCGGCCTCGAGCTCGCGCGCAACCTCGGCCGAGGCCGTCGTATGGTCGACCAGGATGGCGCCCTTGCGCATGCCGGCGAACGCCCCGTCGGGACCGAGTATCACCGAGCGCAGGTCGTCGTCGTTGCCGACGCAGGAGAACACGATGTCGCAGCCCGCGGCCGCCTTGACCGGCGTCGCCTGCGCCGTTCCGCCATGCTTCTTCACCCAGTCCTGCGCCTTGGCGGGCGTGCGGTTGTAGACCGTGACCTTGTGACCGGCCTTGGCCAGGTGGCCCGCCATCGGAAAGCCCATGACCCCGAGGCCCAGGAAGGCAACTGTCTTGCCCGTCATCGTGCTCATCCCCTCATCGAAGCGTGCGGCGTTTAGGAAAGGGCGCGGATCATACAGGGCGCCCGGGCCGGCGGGCAACGCGACCGCCATCGGCACCGGCCGCGCCGTTCCGCAATCTCCGTTTGCCGGGTCCCGGTGCCTGGCGCATGGTTGAGAACGCAGTGGATTTCTCCACAACGTGGTTAATGAATTAACTATATTTGTTAAGATACTGATATAATATCTTGATTTGCCCTAAATTATTTGACGAATGCCCGGCTAATTCGTTAACTTGGGAAGCCGACCAGAGCTGCCAGGACGGCGAGAGATCAGCTTGATGAAACCCGGCCCGCTCGGAGCCTCTTCGACCAGCATCGTGGCGATGCGCGGCATCGCATCGCGCACCGGGCGCGTGCGCCGGGTGGAAGAAGCATCGCAGCGGTTCCGCACCGAGGTCGAACCACGCCATGGCGCCTATGGCCGTTTCGAGGCGCGCTGGTCACAACCCGTCATCGACGATGCTCGGACCATGGCGCAGCTGACGCAGCCGCGCGGCGCGTTTCTCGCCCAGTTGATCGCGCAGGAGGAACTCGGCCCCGGATTGACCCTGGACGACGCCGCGGGCCCTTTCCGCGCCTATCGCTGTGCCGCGCGCAAACCTGTCGAGATCCGCGCCGGCGCCACCGTCGACATGGCGGCCTGACCGTTCTGCGCGGCGTCTGCATCGGCGCGGATCATCTCGGCCGCCTTCTCCGCGATCATGATCACCGGCGCGTTGGTATTGCCCGAGGTCAGCGTCGGCATGATCGAGGCGTCCACCACGCGCAACCCCTGGATTCCATGCACGCGCAGCCGCGCATCGACGACCGCCATGGCGTCGCTGCCCATCTTGCAGGTGCCGACCGGGTGATAGATCGTCGCCGCCGTGCGACGCGCATCGTCGAGCAGCCGTTCGTCGGTTTTTGCATCGGGCCCCGGACGGATCTCCTCGGCGACATAAGGGCGCAGCGCCTCGGTCTCGGCCAGCCGCCGCGACAGTTTCATGCCGGCCAGCAGCGTGCGCTCGTCGCCCGGCGTGGCGAGGTAGTTCGGATGGATCGCCGGATACGCCGCCGGGTCGGACGATTTCGGCAGGATGCGTCCGCGGCTCTCGGGCCGGAGCTGACAGACCGAGGCAGTGAAGGCCGAGAAGCGATGCAGGCCCTGCCCCGGATGATCGGCGCTCAGCGGCTGGATGTGGAACTGCACATCCGGCGTCTCCAGCTCGCGGCGCGTGCGGGCGAATATCGCGAGCTGGCTCGCACCCATGCTCATCGGCCCGGTCCGATACAGCACGTATTCAAGGCCGATCCGCAGCTTGCGCCACCAGACATTGACCTCGTCGTTCAGCGTCGGCACGGTCGAGCGATAGATCGCGCGCGCCTGCAGATGGTCCTGCAGGTTCTCGCCGACGCCGGGCAGCGCGTGCAGGACCGGGATCCCCAGGCGTTGCAGCACCGGGCCGCGCCCGATGCCGGACAGCTCCAGAAGATGCGGCGAGGAGATCGCGCCGGCAGCCAGGATCACTTCGCGCCGCGCCGCCGCGGTTGCCTTGCGCCCGGCGACCGCATAGTCGAGCCCGATGGCGCAGCATCCGTCCAGCCGCACCCGCTCGGCCAGGGCGCGCGTCACGATGCGGAGATTGGGTCGCCCGCGCGCCGGTTTGAGAAACGCCGTGGCAGCGCTGCAGCGCAAGCCGTTGCGCGCGGTGAGCTGGAAGTACCCCGCCCCTTCCTGCTCCTCGCCGTTGAAGTCGTCGCGCGCCGGGATACCCAGTTCCGCCGCGGCGCGGATATAGGCGTCGCAGACGTCGCGGCGCACGCGCATGTCACTGACGGCGAGTTCGCCGCCGACGCCGTGGAATTCGTCGGCGCCGCGTTCCTGGTCCTCCGAGTGCTTGAAGTAGGGCAGCACGTCCTCCCACGACCAGCCGGCATTGCCGAGCTGGCGCCAATGGTCGTAGTCCCGCTTCTGCCCGCGCACGTAGAGCAGGCCGTTGATGGCGCTGCTTCCGCCCAGCACCTTGCCGCGCGGCCAGGCGATCGAGCGCCCGTTCAGGCCCGGGTCCGGCTCGGTCTTGAAGCACCAATCCGTCATCGGGTTGTGCATGGTCTTGAAGTAGCCGACCGGGATGTGGATCCAGGGATACCAGTCGCGACCGCCCGCCTCGAGCAGCAGCACGCGCGTCTTCGCGTCGGCGGAAAGACGGTTCGCCAGCACGCACCCGGCCGACCCCGCGCCGACAATGATGTAGTCGTAGGTGTCGGACACGGCGATGGTCACGCGGCGGCGTCCGGCGCCAGCCGCTCCCGCAGCAAGAGCCCGATTTCGCCCGGCGTGGCGGCGACGCGCACGCCGGCGGCTTCCAGTGCGCCCCGCTTCGACTCGTAGGTGCCGCGCTCGCCCATCACGATCGCCCCTGCATGGCCCATGCGCTTGCCCGGCGGCGCGGCCCGGCCGGCGACGAAGGCGATGACCGGCTTCCGCATCGATCGCGCGTACGCCGCCGCCTCTTCCTCCATCGTCCCGCCGATCTCGCCGACGAGCACCACGCCGCGGGTCCGCTCGTCGCGGTCAAGCATCTCCAGCGCCTCGCGCGACGAGGTGCCGGGCAGCGGGTCGCCGCCGACGCCGAGGAACGCGGACTGGCCGAACCCCGCGCGGACGACGTTGAGGCAGACCAGCGTGCCGAGGCTGCCGGAGCGCGAGATCACGCCGATCGAACCAGGCCGGAACACGTTGGCGTTGAAGCCGGGCATGATGCCGATGAAGCCCTCGCCGGGCGTCACGAGACCCGCCGTATTGGGGCCGAAGATGCGCGTGCCGTGCCGTCGCGCCGCCGCGTGGATCAGCATCACGTCCTGCTGCGGGATGTGCTCGGTCAACACCACCACCATCTTCGCCCCGGCCTCGATGGCATCGACGGCGGAATCCTTGGCGCCCATCGGCGGCACGAACATCACCGCGATATCGAAGCCGATCTTCGCCGCCGCGTCCTTGGCCGACCCGAACACCGGCACGCCGTCCTGCTCGGCTCCCGCCTTCTTCGGGTTGATTCCGCCGGTCACGATCGTGCCGCAGGCGCGCATTTTCTCGGTCCAGAACTGGCCCTGCCTGCCGGTGATGCCGAGAACCAGGACACGGTGCTCGCGGCGCGGGATCATCCGGCCGCCCTCACGGCGGCCGCCACCGCGTCTTCCATGCGGTCGAACGGCTCGATTCCCAGCTCGCGCCTGACCAGCGCCACCGCCTCTTCCTCGCCCGTCCCGTGGATCGAGAAGAACACCGGAATGGCCGGCTTCAATACCTTCCAGGCCTTGACCACGCCGTCGGCCATCACGTCCGTGCGGGCGAAGGCGCCGCAGAAGTTCACGACCAGGCTGCGCACGCGCTGGCTGGACAGCGCCAGCTCGAGCGCCGGCTGCGCCTGGGTATAGGCGTCGCCACCGATCTCCAGGAAATTCGCCGCCTTGCCCCCGGCATGGGCGATCGCATCCATGGTGGTCATCGTCAGCCCGGCGCCATTGGCCAGAAGGCCGACCGGCCCGTCCAGCTCGATATAGCGCAAGCCGAGCGCGCGGCCGCGCCGCTCCAGCTCGGTCAGCTTCTCCGGCGTGCCAAGCTTCGCAAGCTCCGGCCGGCGGGGCAGAGCGGCGTCGTCGACCGTCAGCTTGCAGTCGAGCGCGACGACATGGCCGTCGCGGGTGACCACCAGAGGATTGATCTCGAGCAGCTCGGCATCGCAGTCGCGATACAGGCGGTAGAGCGCGCTGAGGGTTTCCGCCACGGCCGTCGACGCGCTGCCCAGCGCGGCAACCAACGCATGCGCCTTCGATGGGTCGATGCCGGCTTCGATGTCGATCGGCAGACGACGCAGCGTATGCGGGCGCGTGGCCGCCATCTCCTCGATGTCCATGCCTCCCTCGGCCGAGAACAGCAAGAGCGGCCCCTTGCTTGCCGGGTCGTTGACCACGGCGGCGTAGAGCTCGCGCGCAATCGGCACCTGCTGCTCGACCAGCACGCGGTTCACCGCGTGCCCGCCGATCTCCAGGCCGAGTATCGCCGCGGCGGCGATGCGCGCTTCCTCCGGCGTCGCGGCCAGCCTGATCCCGCCTGCCTTGCCGCGCCTGCCCGCCGGCACCTGCGCCTTCACCACGCATGGCCCCATCCCCGCCGCCGCCCGGGCCGCCGCATCCGCGTCCCCGCAGACCGTGCCCTTCGGGATCGCGATGCCGGCGGCCGCCAGCAGGGGCTTGGCGGCGTGTTCTTCCAGGTTCATGTCTCGCCTATTTGCCGTACTTGGCCCAAAGCCTGCCGAACAGCTCTTCCTCGCCCGGGCGGTCCTCGGGGATGATCGTCGACAGGTGCGTCACGTTGATGAAATGGCGCCAGTTCAGGTTCTCGCTGATGCTGTTGCGCGCCCAGGTGCCGCAGCCCATCGACAGCGTGAAGTTCAGGCCGTTGTCGAAGCTTCCGCCGTTGCCGAAAGTGTGCGCCTGATTCACCAGCACGCGCACCACGTCGAGCGTCTCTGCCAGCATGCGCGCATGCGCCATCTCCGCGGTGTGGATGCCGCAGGAATGGCCCATGCCCTGGTAGGCGAGGACTTCGGCCACAAGGTCGCGAGCGGCGGTGAAATGCGGCGCACGATAGACCGTCAGCACCAGCGCCAGCTTCTCGCCCGAGAACGGAAATTCCTCCCCGACGCCGGTTTCCTCGACCATGAGGAAGCGGGACTTGCGCGCCGCCTCTGGCAGCCCGGCGGCCTCGGCGATGATCGCGCAGTCCTTGGCGATGAGCTTGCGGTTGAGCCTGCCGTCGATCCAGAGCGCGTCCTGCACGCGGCGCTTCTCCGCCGCATCGCAGCGATAGCCGCCTTCGGCTTCCAGCGCCCTGAGCGCCTGATCGTAGATCGTGTCGAGGATGACGACGGAGTTCTCCGACGAGCAGGACGTGGCATTGTCGAAGCATTTCGACAGCCGAATCTTGCGCGCGGCATCCGCCAGGTCCGCGCTGACATCGACGATCACCGGCACGTTGCCGGCGCCGACCCCGATCGCCGGCGTGCCGCTGCGATAGGCGCGGCGCACATTGTCCTGCGAGCCCGTGCACACGACAAGATCGCTGAGTTCCATCAGCGCCTGCGTGCCGTCCTTGGTGATGGGCAGCTTAAGGCACTGCACCAGGTTCGCCGGCAGGCCGATGCGGTGCAGTGCTTCGCGCATCAACTCGACCGTGCGTGCCGTGGTCTCCGCGCCCGCAGGCGACGGCGCGATGACGACGGCGTTGCCGCCCTTCAGTGCCATCATCGCCTTGTTGACCGGCGTGGCGGCGGGGTTGGTCGAGGGGCAGATCGCGCCGACCACGCCGACCGGTTTGGCATACTTGATGATCCCGCGCACGCGATCCTCCTCGATGATGCCGACGGTCTTGACGCGCATCAGGTCGCGCAGCGTGCCGAAGGTCTTGCGCTGATTCTTTACGACCTTGTCGGCGATGTTGCCGAGGCCCGTGTCCTTGACCGCCAGTTCCGCCAGCGCGCGCGCGTTCTCGGGCTTGTACACGGACCAGGCCAGCGCGGCGACGGCCTCGTCGATGCGCGCCTGGTCGGCGCCCTTGAGCGATTGCATCGCCATCCGCCCGCGAGCGATCAGCGCGCCGACGGCCTCGCGGTCCGGCGAGGCGGCAGCGGGATGGCGGGTGATGGTCGCGGACATCGTATCGCTCCCTAGGTGTTCAAGCGGGCGCACGCCGCCACAGGCGCGTCATGCTGGGCCACATGGCCCAGACAAGGAACGCCAGCGCCATGGCGAGGATCGTGGCACTGATCGGTCGCGTCACGAACACCGACACGCGGTCGTCATAGTTGGCAAGCGACGTGAGGAAATAGCGCTCGGCCAGCGGGCCCAGGATGACGCCGAGCACGAGCGGGGCGGACGGAAAATCGAAGCGCTTCATCACCAGCCCCGCCACGCCGAAGGCTAGGCACACATGGACGTCGAAGATATTGTTGCGCACGCCGAACGCGCCGATGACGCTGAGCACGACGATGAAGGCGCCAAGCACCGCGGGCGGAACGCGCATCAGCTGCGCGAATCCGCGCGCCACGCCCAATCCCGCCACGATCATCAGCAGGTTGGCGACGATCATGCTGACGAACACGGTATAGACCAGCGGCGGATCGGTCGCGAACAGCAGCGGGCCCGGATTGATCCCGTGGATCAGCAGCGCCGCCAGCATGATGGCAGTCGCCGCGCTGCCGGGAATCCCGAGCGTGAGCAGCGGGATCATCGCCGCTCCGGTCGTCGCGTTCTTCGCGGCTTCGGGCGCAGCCAGACCGGCGTCGATGCCGGTGCCGAACCGGTCGCCCTGGCCGGAGGCCTGCTTCTCGACGCCGTAGGCGATGACCGCGCCGACCGTCGCGCCGGCGCCCGGAATCACGCCGATCATGCAGCCGATGCCGGTGCCGCGCGCGATCGAGCTGCGGACCGACCAGAGGTCGGCCAGCCGCGCGCGTCGTCCGCCGCTGCGGCGTCCGTCGAGTCCGGACTGGCCCTGCCTCCGGCAGATCAGGTCGAGCACCTCGCCGATCGCGAAAAGCCCGATCATGACGACGACGAAGTTCACGCCACTCTCCAGCGCCGGCACGCCGAACGACAAGCGCGCCACGCCATAGAGCGGATCGATGCCGACCGTCGCGACCGCCAGCCCCATGAACAGCGACAGACAGCTGCGCCAGGCGTCCTCCTTGGCGATCGCCACGACACTGACGATGCCGAGCATCGTGGCGGCGAAGAACTCCGGCTGGTCGAACGACAGCGCGATGCGCGCGAACGGCGGCGCGCCGAAGGTCAGCAGCAGCGCGCTCAGGAGCCCGCCGACCGCCGACGCCGTGATCGCGATGGCGAGCGCCCGGCCCGACTCGCCCCGGCGGGACATCGGATACCCGTCCCAGCAGCTCGGCAGGCTCGCTGGCGTTCCCGGGATGTTGATGAGGATCGCCGAGATCGATCCGCCGAACACCCCGCCGACATAGATGCCGCCAAGGAAGGTCATCGCCGCGACCGGCGGCATCAGGTAGGTGAAAGGCAGCGCCATGGCCATGGCATTGACGAAGGAGATGCCCGGCAGTGCGCCGGCGACGACGCCGACGATCAACCCGACCACCATGACCGCGAAATTGTACGGCGCGAAGGTTTCCGCAATCCCCTGGATCAGCAGCGAGCCGAGTTCCATGCCAGTGCGTGCCTAGTAGATCCGCAACAGCCTGTACACGGCGACGGTCGCGCCCTCGAAGGCGCCCTTGCCGAGGTCCAGCGGCATCAGCGCGATGCCGGCGAAGAACCACAGCACGCCGGCCACGCCCAGCAACGCCACGGCGGCCACCCCGAGCGGACGCCGATAGCCGCCGAGCAGCATCCAGCCGAGGACGAACAGCAGGGTCGCGAATCCGAAGCCGATGGCGGGGATCACGGCGCCATAGGCCAGCGCCAGCCCGAGCCCGACGATGGCGCGCCCCGTGTCGTACTGCGCCGCCTGCGGTTCCGCGGCGACGCCCCCAGCCGACGGCCGCAGCAAGGCGACCACGTTCATGGCGAGCCAGCCGGCGGCGCAGAAGGCGACGCCGGCCAGCATCAACATGGGCCAGAAGCCCGGCCCGAACAGGCCGCGCGAAGCACGGAGACTGGCGGGATCGACGGCGACATGGCCGCGCAGCCAAAGCGCCGTCGCCAGGATCAGCAGCGGCGGGATCAGTCCCGCCGCGACGCGCCGTGCCGGCACCGCCATATCGGGGACCGCCGTATCGCGCCGCCTAGTTCGTATCCTTCTTCATGTCGGGAAAGCGCTTCTGGTAGCTCTGGACCGTCTCGTAGAACGCCTTGACCTTGGCCTTCGCCTGCTCGGGCGACAGCTTCTGCGTGCAGGTATAGGTCTCCTCGCAGTATTTCTTCCATTCCGGCGAGTCGAGCACCTTGTCGAAGGTCGCCGCGAGCACCTTGACGCGGTCGGCCGGTGTCGCCGCCGGCACGGCCAGCGTACGGAAGTTTGGCAGGTCGCTGATCTGCATGCCGAGCTCCTTCGAGCTCGGCACATCCTTGAAGGCGAAGTGCCGCTGGTCGTCGAAGGTGACAAGCGCGCGCATCTGCCCCGCCTTGACGAATTGTGCGACGTCGCCCGGCTCCTCGTAGATGGCGTCAACATGACCGCCGATCGGCGCGGCGTAGCGCTCGGCCGGCCGCGCGAACGGCACGTTGGTGGTCTTGTAGCCGAGCTTTTCCAGGTAGATCAGCGTGATGTCGTCCTGCGTGCCGTAGCCCGAGGTCGCGACCTTGAGCTTGCCCGGGTTGGCCTTGGCGTGCTCGAGGAAGGCCTTGATGTCCTTGTGCGGGCTGTTCGTGGGCACGAACAGCATGGACGGTGAATCCTGCGTCATCGCCACGATGATGAAATCGTCGGGTTTCTGCGTGCTGATGTTGGACGCCCAGGCCGACACCGACAGCGCGATCAATGTCGCGACCGTGTAGCCGTCCGGGGAGTTGGTCAGCAGCCGCGTCAGGCCCGCCGTGCCCGAGGCTCCGGCCACGTTGGATACGGGCAGCGCCACGCCGAGTATCGGCTCGGCCAGGCGCGACATCTGCCGCGCCATGAGATCCGCGCCGCCGCCGGCGCCGAAGGTCGCGATGATCTGGATCGGCCGCGACGGGAACTTCTCCTGGGCCACCGAGCCCCCGGCCGGGACGACGGCGAGAAGGCCGCCCAATAGGGCCTTGGCGAACACGACCGAGACGAGACGAGACGAGACTGCCATCGTTTCCTCCTCCAGTGTGCCGCCCGGGGCCGGTCGTTTGGTGCCGGCCCCTGGATCGGCTGGTCCACGCAATCAGTTCACGGTGTAGGCCTTGTACTTGTCGAGCAGCCGCACCGGCTTCTTCAGGGCATCGCGCCGGAATGGGTCGCCCAGCTCCTGCGTCAACATCAGCTCGAGCACCGTCGGCCGGCCCGATCCGATCGCCTGCGTCAGCGCGTCGCCGACCTGATCGGGATGCGCCACCGTGATGCCGTCGGCGCCCATTGCCTTGGCGATGCCGGCGAAGCTCGGGTTCTTGAGATTGGTGCCGACATAGCGGTCGGCGTAGTAGTCGATCTGGTTCTTCTTCTCCGCGCCCCACTGGCCGTTGTTGAACACCACGGCGATCGTCGGGATGTTCTCGCGCACGCAGGTCAGGATCTCGTTCAGGCTCATGCCCCAGGCGCCATCGCCGACATACGCGACGGCCGGCCGATCGGGCGATGCCACCTTCGCCCCCATCGCCGTCGGGAAAGCATAGCCGCAATTGCCGAAGCTCATCGCCGCCATGAAGCTCGGCGCCTTCTCGAAGCGCAGGTAGGAGTTCGACACCGAGCAGACATTGCCGATGTCGGTCGACACGACTGCATTCTTCGGCATCGCCTTCTCCAGCTCGCGCAGCGCGCGCCGCGGCGCGATCGGGCTGCCGCCCGCCGACGAAACGGAGTTCAGCTCGTCCTCCCACGCCTTCTGCTGCTTCTTCACCTCGGCCATGCGCTGATCGCGGTTGCCATGCGCCGCGATCTTCATGTTGCTGGTCTTGATGCGATTGAGGATGTCGGCCGCGGCCAGCTTCGCGTCGCCGATCACCGCGACCGAGACCGGCTTCACGAGCCCCAGGACCTTGTGGTCCGTATCGACCTGGATGATCTTGGCGTTCTTCGGCCAGTAGTCGATGCCGTACTGCGGCAGCGTGCCGAACGGCCCGAGCCGCGTGCCCAGCGCGAGCACGACGTCGGCCTGCGCGATGGTCTTCATCGCTGCCTTCGAACCCTGGTAGCCCAGCGGACCGCACATCAGAGGATGGCTGGCCGGGAAGCTGTCATTGTGCAGGTAGCTGGTCACGACGGGCGCGGACAGATGCTCGGCGAGCGCGACAGCCTCGGCGCGTCCGTCCGACATGATGACGCCGCCGCCGGCGACGATCACCGGGAACTTCGCTCCCGCGAGCGCCTTCGCCGCTTCCTCCAGGCTGGCGCCGCCGCCAGCCGCCCGCTCCAGCTTCTGCGGCTTTGGGATCGTGTAGTCGAAATCGCCGTAGAAATAGTCGCGCGGGATGTTGATCTGCGCCGGGCCGCGCTCGATCATCGACATGACAAAGGCGCGATGCGTCAGCTCGGCGATGCGGTCGGCCCGGTTCACGTGCACCTGATACTTGGTGATCTTGGAGAAGATCGGCATCTGCTCGGTCTCCTGGAAGCCGCCGAGGCCGATCGTCCCCGAGCCGGTTTCGGGCGTGATGCACACGACCGGCGAATGCGCCCAATACGCTGCTGCGACCGCCGTGACGAAATTCGTGATACCCGGCCCGTTCTGCGCGATGCAGACACCGTGGCGCCCGGTAGCGCGCGCATAGCCGTCGGCCATGTGCGCGGCATTCTGCTCGTGCGCGACCGAGATGAAGCGGATGCCGGCCGGCTCGAACAGGTCGAGCGCGTCCATATAGGCCGAGCCGACGATCCCGAACACGTCGGTCACGCCGTGCGCGGCGAGGGTCTCGACGAAGGCTTCGCTGGAGGTCATGCGGGTCATGGGGTTCCTCGTATTCTCCCGTTTGCTCGCTGGTATCGTTCGAGACGATCAAGCCGCGCGCGATTGGCTCGTGCATACGCCGCCGCGTCGTCGATCAGCTCGCCGCGGAACAGCGTGCCGTACTGCCCGGCCGCCTCGCGCAACCGCGGCAGATGCTTCAGCGCCTCCTTGAGGCTCATGCGCGCACGCGGCGCCTGAAGCGCGATCGCGGCGATGACTTCGCCCTCGGCGTCGCGGATCGGCACCGCCAGGCAGACCACACCGAGCAGGAACTCCTCGTCGTCCAGGGCATAGCCCTGCCGGCGGATGCGCCCCAACTCGGTCACGAGCCTGGCGTGGCTGGTACAGGTCTTCGGCGTATAGCGCGTCAGCGGCAGAGCCCGCAGCAGGCGCTGGCGCTCACCTTCGGGCAGGAAGGCGAGGAAAAGCTTGCCCATCGCCGTGCAATGCGGGTCGACGCGCGAGCCGGCGTCGAAATGCAGACGCAGCGGCCAGTCGGCCTCGACGCGGTCGATGTAGACCACCGATCGGTCATCCAGGACGCCGAGATTGCAGGTTTCGCGCACCGCGCGCGACAGACCTTCGAGGATCGCATGGCGCGCACCGAGCCTCGCGGCGGCACGCAGGCCGCCCTGGGCCATCGTCGTCATGCGCGGGCCGACGGTAAAGCGCTTGCCGTCCGGCTCGCGCCGCAGGAATCCGTCGCGTTCTAGCATCAGGCAGATGCGGTGCACGGTCGGCTTCGGCACACCGAGCGCCGCAGCGATGTCGGACGCCGCACGCGGGCGCTGCGCAACGGCGACCGCCTCGAGGATCGCGAGCGTCCGCTCGATCGCCGAGCCCTTGCGCCGGGGCTGGATCATGCCTTGCCCTTCCAGGGAACCAGCGCCGACTCTAGCCGCCGCATGCCGAGGTCGAATAGATAGGCGATGGCGCCGATCACCAGGATCCCCATCACCACGACATCGGTGTTGAGGAAGTTCGAAGCGTTCCACACCATCTGGCCCAGCCCGGCCTTGGCGGCGATCATCTCGGCGGCGACCAGCGTGGTCCAGCCGAAGCCGATCCCGATGCGCAGACCCGTCAGGATCTCGGGCAGCGCCCCGGGGAGGATGACGAAGAGCACCACCTGGGCGCGGGTCGCGCCCATGGTGAATGCAGCGTGGATCTGCTCGATCGGCACCGAGCGCACGCCGGCGCGCGCATTGATCGCCAGCGGGGCGAACACGGCAAGGTAGAGCAGGATCACCTTGGCCAGCTCGTCGATGCCGAACCAGATCACGACCAGCGGCAGGTAGGCGAGCGGCGGCAGCGGCCGGTAGAACTCGATGGGCGGATCGAAGATTCCGCGCATCACACGACTGACGCCCATGGCGACGCCGACCGGAACCGCCGTAACCACCGCCAGGAAGAACGCGATGAAGACGCGGTACATGCTCCAGTAGATGTGCCCGAGCAGCGTGTCGCCGCTGAACTCCTCGTTCAGGACACGGAAGAAGCGCTGGATGACGGCCTCCGGCGTCGGCAGGAACAGCGGCGGCAACCATTGGCGATGGCTGGCGACCCACCACAAGGCGAACAGCGCCATCACCGTGGCGAAGCTGATCCAGCCCGACCGGCCCTGTCCCGGCGCATCGAAGCTGCCTTGTGCCGGAGTTCGCGAGCGTCGCCGCAGCCAGCTCGTTTGGCCGGAACGCGGTCTCGATCGGGGTTGGGCCGACATGGCGCCTGTTCAAGCCCCCTTGTGGATCACGTCGAGCACTTCCTCGCGCAGGCGAATGAACTCGGGGTCGGACTTGACCTTGCGCGCGTTGCGGCAGTCGAGATAGCGGCGCCCGAATTCGACCTCATAGCGGTGCGTGATGCGTCCGGGCCGCGGCGACATCACGACGAGGTTGGTCGCCAGGAAAAGCGCCTCCTCCACGCTGTGCGTGATGAAGAACACCATCTTGCGAGTCTTCGCCCACACGTCGAGGATGAGCTCCTGCATCGTCTCGCGCGTCAGCGCGTCGAGCGCGCCCAGCGGCTCGTCCATCAACATGATTTCCGGGTCGTTGGTGAGCGTGCGGGCAAGGCCGACCCGCTGCTGCATGCCGCCGGACAGCCGGTAGACCGGATAGGCTGCGAACTCCTCAAGTCCGACAAGGCGAAGGCGCTCCGTCGCGGCTTGCCGGCGCTCCGCCTTGCCAGCGCCACGCAGGCGCAGGCCGAACTCGGTGTTCTCCACCACGTTCAGCCACGGGAAGAGCGCGTGCTTCTGGAACACGACGCCGCGCTCCGCTCCCGGCCCCACGACCTGCTCGCCGTCGAGCAGGATCTGGCCGGACGTCGGCCGCAGCAGACCCGCCATAGCGTTGAGCAGCGTCGTCTTGCCGCAACCGGAGGCGCCGAGTGCGACGACGAACGCGCCATCCTCGATGTCGAGGTTGATCCCGTCCAGCGCCCGCACGGGTTCGCCCGTCGGACCGGCAAACGTGACCGACACGCCGCGCACTTCCAGCTTCCCCATGTCCGGCGATCCGCTGGGGCGGGCGGCGCGGCCGCAGCGCGCACGCCGCGGGCCGCGCCGCCGCGGCCGCTACTTGCCCATCGCTTTCTGCACGAAGGTCGGATTGACCGCCGCGCCATAGTCGGGCAGCAGCTTGTCGATGCGCTTCTGGTCCTTGAGGAACACCGACGTCGCCGCCAGCGCCTTCGCCGCGCCCCCGTCCTTGCCGCCGCCGAGCCACGCCGCCGAGGCCTGGGTCGGCAGGTCGGGAAAGCCATAGAGCGCCATTCCGGCCGGCACGTCCTCGGGCTTCGCCCCGGTTATCTTCACCACGGCAGCGACCTGCGGCGATTTCGCGTCCCACGCCGCCTTGTTCTTGACGTAGGCCGCATCGTTCGCCGCCAGCACCTTGACCAGTCCGACCATGAAGTCGGGATGCTCCTTGGCGAACTTCTTCTGCACGATCAGCCCGTCGAACGTAGCCTTGCCCCAGGACGACAGCAGCCCGGAGGTGATCAGCACCTTGCCGTTCTTCTTCACCTTGGCCAGCACCGGGTCCCAGATGAAGGTCGCGTCCAGATCGCCGCGCTCCCAGGCCGCCGCGATCTCGGGCGGACGCATGTTGATGACCTGCACGGCGTTGGCCGGTATGCCGAACTGCTCGAGCGCGAACAGCGCGTGGAAATGGGTGGTCGAAACGAACGGAACCGCCAGCTTCTTGCCCTTCAGATCCTGCGGCGCATTGATGCCGGACCCGGTACGCACGACCAGGGCCTCGGCGTCGGCGATGTCCTCCAGGATCCAGAACAGTTCGACGTCGATGCCCTGGCTGACCGCCGCGGCGATCGGCGACGAGCCGGCCTCGCCGATCGCCACGTCGCCCGAGGCCATGGCCTTGATGACGTCGCCGCCCCCGGCAAACTGCTTCCAGTTGATCTTGTAGCCGGTCGCCTTCTCCACCTCGCCGTTGACCATCGCCACCCGGAGCGGGTTCATCATGTCCTGGTGCGCGAAGGTGAGCTCCTTCTTCGCTTGCGCCCAGGCGGCCGCCGCCACCGCGACGGTCGCCAGCGCGGTCGCCAGGAACAACGCGCATCGTTTCATGGCTTGGATCCTTCTCCCTGTTTCATAGTGTCGCGTCAGCCTGCGAGCTTCAGCCCGGCCCGTTGCGCGTGGCGCGACAGCACGCGTCGGGTCTTGTCGAGCATCTCGTCGATGTGGCGCGGCTCGGCAATGAAGGCGGGCGCCAGGATCAGCGTGTCGACGGTGACGCGCGCCAGCATGCCGCCGTTGAAAAGGTCCTGCAGCACCTCGTATCCGCGCGTCCCGGGCTTGTCGGCCGGGGCCAGGTCGATCCCCGCGAGCAGGCCGTAGCCGCGAATATCGGTCACGATCGGGATGTCACGCAGCGCGAAGACGCGGTCGAGGAAATCGGACGACAGGGCTGCCGCCTTCTCCACCAGCTTCTCTTCTCGGAAGATGTCGAGCGTCGCTAGCCCGGCGGCGCAGGCGACCGGATGGCCGGAATAGGTGTAGCCGTGGAAGAACTCGATGCCCTTTGGCGGACCGCCCTCGACCACGGCGCGATAGACATGCTCGCGCACGCCGACGGCGCCCATCGGTACGACCCCGTTGGTGATTGCCTTCGCCATGGTCAGGAGGTCGGGCACGACGCCGAACGCGTCGGCGCCGAAGGTCCTTCCGGTGCGCCCAAAGCCGCAGATCACCTCGTCGAACACCAGCAGGATGCCGTGGCGGTCGCAGATCTGGCGCAGGCGCTGCAGATAGCCCTTGGGTGGCACCAGGACGCCGGTCGAACCGGCGATTGGCTCGACGAAGCAGGCAGCGATCGTGTCGGCGCCGTACAGGTCGACGTGGCGCTGGAGATCGTCGGCGAGCTCGGCTCCGATCTCGGCTTGGCCGCGCACGAAGCGCGTTTCCTCGCGCCAGGTATGGCGGATATGGCTGACGCCGGGCAGCGTGTTGCCGAACGTCTCGCGGTTGCGCACCATGCCGGCCAGCGACAGCCCGCCGAAATTGACGCCGTGATAGGCGCGCTCGCGGCTGACGAAGCGCGTGCGCTGCGGCTGGCCCTTCGAACGGTGGTATTGCAGCGCGATCTTCATCGCGGAGTCGACCGCCTCGGAGCCGGAATTGGCGAAGAAGACGTAGTCCAGATCGCCGGGCATCAGTTCGGCGACGCGGCGCGCCAGCGCGAAGGACAGATCGTGGCCGAACTGAAACGGCGGCACGTAGTCGAGTGTCAGCAGTTGCCGGCTCACGGCCGCGGCGATCTCGGGCCGCCCATGGCCGCAAGGCGTGCAGAACAGGCCCGACACGCCGTCGATCACCTGCTCGCCCCGGTTGTTCTTGAAATAGAGGCCCCTGGCCTCGGTCACCAACCGCGGCTCGGACTTGAAGTGCTTGTTGGCCGAGAACGGCATCCAGTGATGCTCGAGCGAGTTGGCGGCGCTTTTCATGGACGAGTGCTCCCCCGAGGACGACGCGGGGACTATACGGCAAAGCCGCGCCTGCCGCCACAGGCGGATCGGTCAAATCGAGAAGAAGCGTCTCAGGATTAGGCGGTCGCGAGGAACGACCGGACGCGCACCCACAGCTCCGGCGACGCGGCGGCCAATATGCCGCCTTCGCTGTCGCGCGGCCGGTAGTCGGAGCCGTCCCATTTCGCGACGCGGCCGCCGGCCTCACGCAGGATCAGCGTGCCGGCGAGATGGTCCCAGGGCTTCATGTTGCGGTAGAAGCCGAAATGCTGGCTGCCGAGCGCCATGTCGCTGTATTGCCGCGCGATGCAGCCGCGGTCGGCCGGTGGCGGCAGCATCGCCTTTGCCTTGGCACGCAGGCGCTCGCGGTGCGGCTCCGGGAAGAACAGATACGAGATCGATCCGACGAGATCGAAACCCACGGGCGGCGCCGGCGCGCTGATGCGCTTTCGGCCGCTCCATGCGCCGCTGCCGCGCTCGGCCGTCAGCAGCCGGCCGGTGACCGGGTTGTGGATCCACCCGGCAACGATCTCGTCATGACGCACCAGCGCGACCATGACACCGAAATCGGCCGTGCCGCTGGCGAAATTGCGCGTACCGTCGATCGGATCGATCACCCAGACGGGAGCGTCCCCGGCAAGGTGGTCGAGCACCGCCCGGTCCTCGGCGGCCGCCTCCTCCCCCACGACCAAGCTGCCCGGCAGAAGGGCGTGCAGGTGGCGCGTCAGCGCGCGTTCGGCCTCCTCGTCGGCGACGGTGACGGTTTCGTCGCCATGCTTCTTGCGGATGTCGCCTTCGGCGAGCTTGCGGAAGCGCGGCATGATCTCGGTTGCCGCTACCTCGCTGATGGCGACCGCGACCTGCTCGATAGCCGGTATCAAGGGTGACACACCAGGGATGCTTGAATCAGCGCCACGGCATCGACGGACGTTCAATCCCTCGCGCGCATGCGCTCGAAGCGCGCCCTGTCGGCGGCATCGAGGCCGACGCGGAGATGCACGGTCTCCTCGCCATCCCTGCGGTCGAGCACCTCCCCGTGCGCATACAGCCAGGCAATCCTCGCCCCATCGGTAACCGGGATATCGAACTCAGCCACTTCACGTTGCGCGCCGAGCCTGGCATCGATCGCGACCAGCAGCGCATCGCATCCCTCGCCCGTCACAGCTGAAAGAGCTACGACATTGTTCTCGCGTGCGCCCTGCTCCATCAGCGCTGCGCGCGTCTGCGCGTCCAGCAGATCGACCTTGTTCAGCACCTCGATCATTTGCCGGTGCGGGTCCCGGCCGTCGGTCAACGCCTCGAGCCCGAGCTCGCGTAGCACGGCGAGCACGTCGCTACGCTGCGCCGCACTGTCGGGATGCGCCACGTCGCGCACGTGCAGCACGATATCGGCGCTGATGACCTCTTCCAGAGTCGCGCGAAAGGCCGCGACGAGCTGCGTCGGCAGGTTCGAGATGAAGCCGACCGTGTCCGACAGGACGGCCGGGCGGCCTGACGGCAGGTCCAGCCGCCGCATTGTCGGATCCAGCGTGGCGAACAGCACGTCCTTGGCCAGCACCTCGGCGCGGGTCAGGCGGTTGAACAGAGTCGACTTGCCGGCGTTGGTGTAGCCCACCAGCGCCACGACAGGGCACGGCACGCGCTGGCGCGCATGGCGATGCAGGCCGCGGCGGCGCTTCACCCCCTCGAGCTCGCGCTTCAGCTTGACCATGCGCTCGTCGATCAGCCGGCGGTCGATCTCGAGCTGCGATTCACCCGGGCCGCCGAGGAAGCCGAAGCCGCCGCGCTGGCGCTCCAGGTGGGTCCAGCTGCGGACCAGGCGCGAGCGCTGATACGACAGGGCCGCGAGCTCGACCTGCAGCGAGCCTTCATGGGTGCGAGCGCGCTCGCCGAAGATCTCCAGGATCAGACCGGTGCGGTCGATCACCTTTGCCTTCCACGCGCGCTCGAGGTTGCGCTGCTGGACGGGCGATACGGGCCCGTCCACCACGACGATGCCAATCTCCTGCGCCTTGATGAGCTCGCCCATCGTATCGACCGTGCCCGTACCGAACAGCGTGGCCGGGCGTGGCCGCAGGACGCGCACGCTCTGCGCGTGGGCGATGTCGAGGGCGATGGCGCGCGCGAGGCCCACCGCCTCGGCCAACCGCGCCTCGACCGAACGCTGCTTGCCGTCGAGCTCGCCCGGCGATCGCGGACGCTCGGCGGGCAGAACCGGATGCAGCACCAGCGCCCGCCCGGTGCTGTATCCATCGCCGGCCGCGGCGCCCCGCCCGTGGTCGCTGACGGAAGTGCTCAAGCCTGCTCCCGATCGCCCCGCCCCAGGCCGAGGTCGAAGCGGATCAAGCCTCTGCGCCCTCCTTGGTGGGCGGCTGCTCGAACAACTGGATCGGCGTCGCCGGCATTACGGTCGAAATCGCATGCTTGTAGACAAGCTGCGAATGCGCGTCGCGACGCAGCAGCACCGAGAAATTGTCAAACCAGGTGATGATTCCCTGCAGCTTCACCCCGTTCACCAGGAAGATCGTTACAGGAGTCTTGTTCTTGCGGACGTTGTTCAAGAACACGTCCTGCACGTTGTGGCTTTTTTCTGACATGGTTTACCCGTTGTGGTTATTGTCAGGCCGGCTCGCCCGGGTCGCGTTCGAAGCCCAATTGCCCCCACCAGGCACAAGGACATCCTGCGCCGGCACCCCCGCCGCCGCAGTGCAATATTAACGCGCGATCACGCTTCCGCAAGCAGCGCGAGAAGCGCGCGGCAATCTTTGAGGTGCAGCGCCGGCCTCTGCCGGAAACCGGCCGCTGACGCCGCTGTTTCCGCGTGCAACAGAATCCCTGTGCAACCAGCGTTATAAGCGCATTCCATGTCGATATCGGCGTCGCCGACGAACCAGACCGCCGGGCCCCGCCGCAGCCTGGAAGGTTGAAGCGCGCGGTCGACCGGATCGCAGGCCGGCTTGTCCTGTGGACAATCGGTGGCGCCCACGATGCCGCCGAAATGCCCCGTCCAGCCCAGATGCGCCGCCTCGTCGCGCAGGAACGGGCCGTGCTTGTTGCTGACCACGCCGAGATACAGCCCCCGGTCCTTCAGGCCCTCCAGCAGTTCCTCCGCGCCGGGCAGCGCCGAGAGCCCCTCGAGGTGCTTCTCGCGGAAGGCGCCATAGAAAACGTCGCGCGCGCGCTCCCAGTCCCGCCCGAACATGGCGGGAAAACGCTCGCGCACCGAAGCGCGCGCGCGCACCTTGGTCTCGGCGACCGTCCACCTCGGCAACGAGAAGGCATCGAACGTGGCGTTCAACGCCATCGTGATGGTCGCCCAGTTGTCGACAAGCGTGTTGTCCCAGTCGAACAGGACGGCGCCGGGACGCGGCAGGCCCGCCGGCAATCCTGCCTTGGACGAAGAAGCGGTCATGCGGCCGCGCCGGCCGGCGGCGAGTTCATACAGTCGACATACCACTCGCGCAGCCGCCGGCTGATCGGCCCCGGCTTGCCGTCGCCGATCTTCTCGCCGTTTAGCGACGTGATGGGCAACACGAAGGATGTGGTGCTGGTGAGGAACGCCTCGCGCGCCTCATGCACCTCGGCCACCGTGAACGGCCGCTCCACCACCTTGATCTGCCCTTCGGCGGCGATGCGCTTCACGGCCAGGCGGGTGATCCCGCTCAAGATCGCGTGATCGAGGTGCCGCGTGACCAGCTCGCCCTCCTTGGTGACGATCCAGGCGTTGGTCGAGGTGCCTTCGGTCACCGTGCCGTCCGGCGCCACCTGCCACGCTTCGTAGGCGCCCGCTTCCACCGCCTTCTGCTTGCCCAGGATATTCGGCAGCAACGACACCGACTTGATGTCGCAGCGCTGCCAGCGGATGTCCGGGACCGTGATCGCGGCCACGCCCTTCTCCAGTAGCGCGGCGTTGGGCTTGCGGGCATGGCGCGTGGTCATGACCAGCGCCGGCCGCGGCTTCGATTTCGGGAAGGCATGGTCGCGCGGCGCCACGCCCCGGCTGATCTGCAGGTAGATGATGCCCTGCTCCACGCCGTTGCGGCGGATCAGCTCGCGCATGGCCAGCTTCAGCGCGGCGCGCGACATCGGCCAGGCGATCGCGAGCGACGACAGCGAATGGTCGAGCCGGTCGAGATGCGGCTCCTCGTCGACCAGCCGGCCGCCATGGACCGCGATCACTTCGTAGACCGCATCGGCGAACTGGTAGCCGCGGTCCTCGACATGGACCTGCGCCTGGGCGTGCGGCACGTAGCGGCCGTTCACATAGGCATCGCGAGGCATCGGCACTCCGCAGATAAAGATCAGGGTTTCATCCATTCATCGGCCTTGACGCCGGCCACGTACACCGGGCGGCTCGATGACGGACGGAAGATAGCAGCTTCGCACTTGGCGAGGAAACCCGGCGCGCCCATTCTGGACGGCGGGCAAGCTGCGCCCCTCCGCGTGCGGTCCCCGTGGCTCGGCAGAGCCGGCATGAGGACTACACGCGGCGGAAACAAGCCGCACGCTCTCCCTTGTCACATCCTCGGGAGCAGCCGCTCCGCGATCTGCACCGCGTTGAGCGCCGCGCCCTTCAGGAGCTGGTCGCCGGCGCAGAACAGGGCGATCGACCGGCCGGTCGGGTCGCTCAGGTCCTGGCGGATGCGGCCGACCAGGACGTCGTCCTGGCCCGAAGCGTCCTTCGGCATCGGGAAGTAGTTGCGCTCCGGGTCGTCGACGATCTTGACGCCGGGCGCGTCCTCGAGCAGGTCCCAGACCTCGTCCGGCGTGATCGGTCGCTCGCACTCGATGGTGACGGCGATGGAATGGGCGCGGAGCACCGGGACGCGGATGCAGGTCACCCCGATCAGCATGTCCGGATCGCCGTAGATCTTGCGCGTCTCCTTGATGACCTTGGTCTCTTCCTCGTTGTAGCCGGTCTCGCGGTCGATCCGGGTGTTGTGGCTGAACAGGTTGAACGCGTAGGGGTGCGGCAACACGCGGTTGTCGAAGGGCTGGCCGTCGAGATAGGCGCGCGTCGACTGGCGCAGCTCCTCCATCGCCGCCGCTCCGGCACCGGAGGCGGCCTGGTAGGTCGCCAGGATCATGCGCCGGATGCGGTTGGTCCGGTGGATCGGCCAGAGCGGCGTGATGGCGACGATCGCCGAGCAGTTCGGGTTGGCGATGATCCCCTGGTGCTCCCGGATCGCGTCGGCGTTGATCTCGGGGATCACCAGCGGCACCGCCGGGTCCATGCGGAAGGCCGAGGAGTTGTCGACCACGATCGCGCCATGGCGCACGGCGTGCGGGGCGAACCGGCGCGACTGCGCGCCGCCGGCGGAGAACAGCGCCAGATCGACGCCTTCGAAGCTGTCCTCGGTCAGCTCTTCCACCACCAGGTCGCCACCCTCGAAGGGCAGAGTCTTGCCGGCCGAGCGCGCTGAAGCCAGCAGCCGGAGCCCGCCGAGCGGGAAGCGGCGCTGCCGCAGGCAGTTCAGCAGCTCCACGCCGACGGCGCCGGTGGCGCCGACCACGGCGACGACGGGGTTCTCCGGCAGCGTCTTGCCGGCCGGCTCGCGCAGCAGCGTGGCGCGGCCTTCCGGCAGGCAGCTCGGTCTCAGGCGGTCTTGCAGTTGCGGGCGCATGCTCGAATCTCCTTCGCATGTCGTGCCGGGAGACGGCGGCCCTCTCAACGTCGAAGGCCCCGTCCGTTGCCGGCGGGGCCTTCGAGGGTGCTATGTGGCTGACTTCACCGCGCGCACGACTCGACCGCCCCACCGGCGGGGGTCTTTTTGGTCATGCGCTTGATGGTCAACATGTACATGGCGCAGGGAAACTACGGTCCCCGGCAGCGTTTGTAAAGCGCCGCCTCGCTTCGGGGCTATGCCGCCGGCTTGCCCGGAACGGCGGCGGCCGCGACAACCGGCGTGCCGGAACTACCCGCCGCGGGCGCCGGGCCGGCCGGCCGCTCGCGGTCGTTGCCCTGCACACCCAGCATCTTCAGCTTGCGATGCAGCGCCGAGCGCTCCATGCCGACGAAGCTGGCGGTGCGCGATATGTTGCCGCCGAAGCGGGTGACCTGGGCCAGCAGGTATTCGCGCTCGAACACCTCGCGCGCCTCGCGCAGCGGCAGGCCCATGATCTCGCCGCCCTTGTCCCATTTCAGCACGGCCGGCGTGATCGCGCCGATCTCCGGCGGCAGCATGTCGGCGCGGATCGGGTCGTCGGCGGCGCCCGGCGCCATGATCAGCAGCCAGTCGATCACGTTGCGCAGCTGCCGCACGTTTCCCGGCCAGTCGTAGGATTGCAGCGCCGCCATCGCGTCCATGCCGATCTCGCGCCGATGCAGGCCCGCGGTCTCGGCCGCGCGGCGCATGAAATGCTCGACCAGGACCGGAATGTCCTCGCGCCGCTCGCGCAGGCTGGGCACCGCGATCGGCACGACGTTGAGGCGGTAGAACAGGTCCTCGCGGAAACGCCCGGCCTGCATCTCCTCGGCCAGGTTGCGGTTGGTCGAGGCGACGACTCGCACGTCGACCTGCACGCGGGTCGAGCCGCCGACGCGCTCGAAGGTCTGCTCCTGCAGCACGCGCACGATCTTGCCCTGGGTCTCCAGCGGCATGTCGGCCACCTCGTCGAGGAACAGCGTGCCGTTGTGCGCCAGCTCGAACGTGCCGACCTTGCGCGGGCCGCCGTCGGCGGACTGCTCGTTGCCGAACAGCTCGACCTCGAAATGCTCGGGCCGCAGCGTGGCGCAGTTCAGCACCACGAACGCGCCGTCGACGCGGCGCGAATGCGCGTGCAGCATGCGCGCGACCAGCTCCTTGCCGACGCCGGCGGGGCCGGTGATCAGCACGCGGCTGCCGGTCGGCGCCACCTTCTCGATCGACTGCCGCAGATGCTGGATCGCCGTGGAGACGCCGACCAGCTCGGTGTCGTGCCCGACGCGCAGGCGCAGCTCCTGGTTCTCGCGCCTGAGCCGCGCCGCCTCGATCGCGCGTTCGACGATCAGCAGCAGCCGGTCGGACTTGAACGGCTTCTCGATGAAGTCGTAGGCGCCCTTCTTGATGGCGCTGACCGCCGTCTCGATCGTGCCGTGGCCCGAGATCATGACCACGGGCAGGCTCGGATAGTCGTTCTTGACCACCTCGAGGATCTCGAGGCCGTCGAGCTTGCTGCCCTGGATCCAGATGTCGAGGATCATCAGGTTCGGCATGCGCGCCTTGATCTCGGCCAGCGCCGCGTCGCTGTTGCCGGCCTCGCGCGTGCCGTAGCCCTCGTCCTCCAGGATGCCCGAGATGAGCGATCGGATGTCGGCTTCGTCGTCGACGATCAGGATGTCATGCGCCATGCGCCACCGCCTGCGGCTTCAGCGTAGGAGCCGATGCCGCGCCTTCCTTGGTCTTGTTGTCGGGGGTCTCCGGATCCTGGCCGCCCGCGCCAGTGGCGCCGGAGGCCGCATCGCGTTGCGGAAACTCGAGCGTGACGTTCGCGCCGCCGCCCGGGTTGTCGGCGAGCCGCACCTCGCCGCCATGGTCCTCCATGATCTTCTTGACGATGGCAAGTCCCAGGCCGGTGCCCTTCGTGCGCGTCGTGACATAAGGCTCGGTGAGGCGCTCGCGGCCCTCGGCCGGCAGCCCCTTGCCGTTGTCGGCGACCGCCACCGTGACCGCGCGCTCGTCGCGCGTCACCGTCATTTCGATACGACCGCGCGGCGGCGCCGCCCCGTCTTGCGGTTCGCGCCCGTCGATCGCATCGAGCGCGTTCTGCAGCAGGTTGGTCAGCGCCTGGCCGACTTGGCGTGCATCGCACGGCAGCACCAGCTCGCCCGGCGGCAAGCGCAGGACGAAATCGACGTCGTTGCGCGCGTGCTTCTGCAGATGGATCGCATGGTGACACAACTCGACGAGGCTCTCGCCCTTCATCACCGGTGCCGGCATGCGGGCGAAGGCCGAGAACTCGTCGACCATGCGGCCGATATCGCCGACTTGGCGCACGATCGTGTCGGTGCAGGTCTTGAAGGTCTCCGGGTCGGTCGAGATCTCCTTCAGGTACTTGCGCTTCAGCCGCTCGGCAGAAAGCTGGATCGGCGTCAGCGGGTTCTTGATCTCGTGCGCGATGCGCCGCGCGACGTCGGCCCATGCTGCGGTGCGCTGCGCCGACTGCAGCTCGGTGATGTCGTCGAAGGTGACGACGAAGCCCTTGATCTCGCCTTCGGACACGTCGACCGAGACGCGTACCAGCAGCGTGCGCGCGCGTCCGGCGCGGCTGATCTTGATCTGCGTCTCCAGCGTGCGCTCCGGGCGTCTGCGCGCATCGGCCACGACGGCAGCCATCTCCGGCACGACCTCGGCCAGTTCATGGCCAATCGCCTGGTTCAGATCGGTGTCGAGAAGCTGCGAGGCGACACGGTTCGGCAGGTTGACGCGCCCGCGATGGTCGAGGCCGATGACGCCTGCCGAAACGCCGGACAGCACGGCCTCGGTGAACCGGTTGCGCAGGTCGAGCTGGCGGTTGGCCTCGATCAGCTCGTGCTGCTGGTTGGCCAGCTGGCTGGCCATGCGGTTGAACGCGCGGCTCAGCGTGCCCACCTCGTCGCCGACGCCGACCTCGGCCACGCGAGCCGTCAGGTCGCCGCCGCGCATCCGCTCGGCCGCCTGGATCAGGCCCACGATCGGCCGGGCGAGATGGTTCGCCAGCAGCAGGCCGACCCAGACCGCCGCCAGGAGCAGCAGCAGCGCGACGGCGGCGAAGATCAAGGCGAACGTGATCTGGAAATAATCGCGCTTGCCGCGCAGCTGCTCGTATTCGTTGGCGGCGCGGCGCGTGCTGTCGATATAGGCGAGCACCTTCGGGTCGACCGGACGGCCGACGACCAGGAAAGCGTCGAAGCCCATCACATGATCGAGCTGCACCATGGCGCGAGCACGGTCGTCGTTGTCCTTGATCAGCATCACCGCTTCGCCGCGGCGCGCCAAGTCGAACGCCTCGGGCGGAAACCGGCCGGCATCCATCTGGAGGACGAAGCTGTAGTCCGAGCGGGCAAGCACGCGACCGTGACCATCGATCACGACCGCCTCCGTCAGACCGCGCAGCCGCGCAAGATTGTCGATCGCGCGCGTCAGAAAGCTCCGGTCGTTCACCAGCCACGCCGCATCGGCATTGAGGCGCGCCGCCACTGCCTGGGCGTCTGCCTGGATGAGCTTCTTGTGCTCGCTGAGATAGGCCTCGGCGGCCAGCACCGAGCTCTGGACCGCCGTGCCGACCTTCTCGTTGAACCAGGTCTGAATGCCGTAATGGAAGAACGCGGCCGAGAAGAACGCGACGATCAGGGTCGGCGTGACCGCCACCGCCGAGAACAGCACGACCAGCCGGACGTGCAGCTTGGCCCCGGCCGAACCGCGCATGCGCTGTCCCCAGAGCACGACGAGGCGCCGGGCCACGACCGCACCGAGCAGCAGCCCGATCGCCAAGTCGACGTAGAGCATCAGCAGAACGGAATCGGCGCTCCCGGCGAAGGGCGGCACGCCGGTGAAGGCCATATAGGTGCCGACGCCGGCGGCCAGCGCCACGACCAGCAGGACGATCGACAGCTTGCGCCCGAGGTGATGCCGTGCCGCCCAGCGGCCGGAGCGCCGCACCCCCAGCCGCAGCAGGGTGGCCGTCTCGCGTTTCATTGTGGCATCGTCGCCTATTTGTGGCTTATCGGCAACAGTGACTTTGCCGCAACGACCAGAATCGCCGCTCCCCAGCGAACATTCCAATTATTTCAGCATGTTGCGGCCCTGCCCCCGACTCCTGCTCGATGCTGTTGCACGGGAGTCGCGACGCAACAGCATCATCGATCAGGCGACGTGGCGCAAATCGGCGTCGGCAAACGCCCTGGCGAGGCGCTGGGCATGAAGGTCGAAGGCCATGCCGGCCGCTGCCAGCTGCTCGCCAAAGGTGACGAAGCCGACCTCGCCCGGCAGCGTGTCGACCATCCGGCCGTCGGCTCCGGGCGCGCCCGAACCAGCTGCGGCGGCATGGTCGAGCCCGGCGTTTTGTGCCAGCAGGCGGGCGAAATTGTCGAGATTTTGCACCTGCGAGACGTCCAGCCCGGCGGGCAAGCGCTCGAGGATTTCCGAGACAGACAAGCCGAACCGCGCGATCGGCCGATTGCCGGCGATGTCGTCGAGCGTGACGGTGCCGTCGACGAACAGCCCCAGGCGATCGAACAGGCGGAACAGGGCAAGCCGCGCCGCAACCCCGTCAGGCGAGGCAGCGGAGCCGCGTGCTATGCCTTCGCGCCCCGAATCACCTGGATGTCGAGCTCGCGGATCTTCTTGCGCAACGTGTTGCGGTTGAGCCCGAGAAGATGCGCCGCCTTGATCTGGTTGCCGCGCGTGGCGCCGAGTGAGAGCCCGATGAGCGGCCGCTCGATCTCGTGCAGCACGCGGTCGTAGAGGCCGGGCGGCGGCAGGCCTCCCTTGTGCGCGTCGAAATAGCCGCGGATATGGCGCTCGACCGCGGCTGCCAGTCCTTCGGCCCGGGCCGGCTCCTCGCCGGCCTGGGCGACCGGCGCGACATCGGCCAGCTCGGCGTTGATCAGCTCGACGCCGATCACGTCCTGCGAATAGAGCGCGGCCAGGCGGCGCACCAGGTTCTCGAGCTCGCGCACATTGCCCGGCCAGCGATGCTGCTTGAGGCGCTCCATGGCGGCCTGGTCGAGCGATTTCTGCGGCAGGCCCTCGGCGGCGGCCTGGTTGAGGAAATGGCGCACCAGCGCCGGAATGTCCTCGCTCCGCTCGCGCAAGGGCGGCAAGCGGATCGGCACCACGTTCAGGCGGTAGAACAGGTCCTCGCGGAACAGGCCCTGCTGGATCAGCCCGCGCAGGTCGCGATGCGTCGCGGCGACGATGCGCACGTTGGCCCTGATCGAGGTACGGCCGCCGACGGTCGTGTATTCGCCCTGCTGCAGCACGCGCAACAACCGCGTCTGCGCCTCGAGCGGCATGTCGCCGATCTCGTCGAGGAACAGCGTGCCACCCTCCGCCTGCTCGAAGCGGCCGGCGTTGCGCGTGGTCGCGCCGGTGAAGGCGCCCTTCTCGTGGCCGAACAGCTCGCTCTCGATGAGCTCGCGCGGGATCGCCGCCATGTTGAGCGCGACGAACGGGCCGGCGCGGCGCTTGCCATAGCTGTGCAGCGCGCGCGCCACCAGTTCCTTGCCGGTACCGGACTCGCCGTAGATCATCACGGTGAGATCCGTGCCCATCAGCCGCGCCAGCACGCGATAGATTTCCTGCATCGCCGGCGAGCGGCCGATCAGCGGCAGTTGCTCGTCCCCCTCGCCTTCGATGGTCGGCGCCTGCGCGGGGGCGCCCGGTGCCGCCAGCGCGCGCTCGACGACATGCACCAGCTCGTTCAGGTCGAACGGCTTCGGCAGGTATTCGAACGCGCCGCGCTCGGTCGCCTTGACCGCGGTGAGCAACGTGTTCTGGGCGCTCATCACCACGATCTTCAGGTCCGGCCGCAGCTTCTTGATGCGCGGCACGAGGTCGAGTCCGTTCTCGTCGGGCATCACCACGTCGGTGATCACCAGGTCGCCGTCGCCTCCCTGGACCCAGCTCCACAGCGTCGCGGCATTGCCGGTCGTGCGGACGTCGTAGCCGTGGCGGGCGAGCGCCTGGGTCAGGACGGTGCGGATCGCGCGGTCATCGTCGGCGACGAGGATCGTTGCGGCGCCCATCAACCGGCCTCCCTGAGCGGTTCATCCGGATCGAGGCGGACCACGGGGAGCAGCACGCGAAACACGGTCCGACGCGGCTGGCTGTCGACGTCGATGACGCCGCCATGGTCGCCCACGATCTTCGCGACCAATGCAAGCCCCAGGCCAGTCCCGTTCTTCTTCGTCGTCACAAACGCGTCAAAGAGATGCGGCCGCAGGTCGTCGGGGATACCGGGCCCGTTGTCCTGGACCACGACTTCCAGCGGCACGTCCATGCGGGTCTCCGCGCCCGGCACGGCGACGCGGATGCCATGCTGGAAGCGGGTACTGAGCACGATCTCGCCGCCCGCCTCGGGCACGGCTTCGGCAGCGTTCTTCACCAGGTTGAGGAAAACCTGCACGAGCTGGTCGCGGTGACCGTAGACGGGTGGCAGCGACGGGTCGTAGCGCTCGACGAAGCGCACGTTGCGGGCAAACCCGCTCTGAGCGATACGCCGCACATGCTCGAGCACCTGGTGGATGTTGATCGGACCGCGCTCCAGCGGGCGGCTGTCGGAGAACACGTCCATGCGATCGACCAGGGCGCAGATCCGGTCGGTCTCGTCGCAGATCAGCCGCGTCAGCTGACGGTCTTCCGGCGTTGCGCTCTGCTCCAGGAGCTGTGCCGCGCCGCGGATGCCGCTCAGCGGGTTCTTGACCTCATGCGCCAGCATCGCGGCCATGGCCGTGACCGATCGTGCGGCACCGCGATGGCTGAGCTGGCGGTCGAGCCGGTTCGCGATCGAGCGTTGGTGCAGCACGACGGCCACGCAGTTCGGCCATTCCGCCAGCGGCGACACTTCGGCGCCGACCAGCTGCGGACCGGTGCGCGGCGATGCGACGGTGATGTTGGATTCCGCCAGGCTGCTGCCGGTTTCGCGCGCCTGATGGATCAGGGTCAAGAGCGGGCTGTCGCCCGGCACCAGCTCGACCAGCTTCATGCCGCGCATCAGCGTGGCGCCCGTCTCGAAGAACTGCTCGGCCGCCGGGTTGACGAACAGCACCGAGTCATCGGCGTCGATCGCCAGCACCGGGCTCGGCAGCGCATTGACCAGCGCGCCCAGGTCGAGGCTGCGCATTTCGATCGGCCGATGCCGCGCCTGGTCGCGCCGCGCGAGTCCGGTGCGGCCGGGCATGGTTACGCCGCCTCTCGCGCGGTCGCGGGCCGCTCGATCAATGGCCGATAGTAGCCGTCGATCATGGCTTCGACCTTGTCGGGATCGGGCTCGCGGTTCACCGCTGCGCGGAACTCGGCCGAGCCCGGCAGGCCCTTGCTGTACCAGCCGAGATGCTTGCGCGCGACGCGCGAGCCGGGCTCGCGGCCGTAATGCGACAGCATGGCGCGATAATGCTCGCGCACGGTCGCGTGCTGCTCGGCGAGCGGCGGATCGGGTCGGCGCTCGCCGGTCTTGAGGAAGTGGATGACCTGCCCGAGGAACCAGGGACGCCCGCAGGCGCCGCGGCCGATCATGACCCCGTCGGCGCCCGACTCCTCGAGCGCGCGCCTGGCTTCGTCCGCCGTCGTGATGTCGCCGTTCACCACGACGGGAATCGACACCGCTTCCTTGACCTTGCGCACGAAACTCCAGTCGGCGCGGCCTTCGTAGAACTGGCAGCGCGTGCGGCCATGCACGGTGACCATCTTGATGCCGCAGGCCTCGGCGATGCGCGCCAGCGCCGGCGCGTTGCGGTTGGCGTCGTCCCAGCCCGTGCGCATCTTCAACGTGACCGGCAGGGCGACCGCCTTCACGGTCGCGTCGAGAATGCGCCCGGCATGGACCTCGTCGCGCATCAGCGCCGACCCGGCGTGGCCGTTGACGACCTTCTTCACCGGACAGCCGAAATTGATGTCGATGATCGCGGCGCCGCGGTCCTCGTTGAGCCGGGCGGCCTCGGCCATCACATGGGGTTCGCAGCCCGCCAGCTGGACGGCCATCGGCTGCTCGTCGGGCGCGTTTTGGATCATGGTCAGCGTGCGGCGGCGCTCGCGGATCATCGCCTCGCTCGCGACCATCTCCGAGACGACCAGCCCGGCGCCGCAGCGCTTGACCAGCCGGCGGAACGGCAGGTCCGTCACGCCGGACATCGGCGCCAGGATCACCGGCTCGTCGAGCTGCACCTTGCCAACGGATATGCCCATAAATTAGGCAACTCTGTCAGGGGCCTATTTGTTCGGCAGTCTAGCAAGCCGATTGTGCATTGCAACAAGAAAGAAGCCCGCGCACCGACCGGCCTACGGCCAAGCGAACCAAAATTGGCCCCGTATCAACCGATTATGACGTCCTTCACAAACTTCACCCCCGGGTATGCGAGCGTCAGCAGCAGGTAGCCCAGCAGCACGTACCGTGCGGCGCGGCGACCGCGTACACCGGTGCGATAATGGGCAGCCAGTAGTCCGACAATGACCCCGAAGCTGAGAAGCGACAGCAGCGTCTTGTGGTCCAGGCGGAGGAGCCGCCCGCTTTCGAGGTACTGCAGCGCGATCCCGGTCAGCAACCCGGCCAGCAGCACCCCGCCGGCCGCCAGCAGCAAGCGCACCAGCAGCGCCTCACCGTCGGCGACCGACGGCAGGTGATGCGACAGGGCGGTGGGCCGGCGATTCTTGAGCGCCCGCTCCTGCAGGAACACGGCGAGACCCGCCACCGCCGCCAGGGTCGCCAGGGCGTAGGTCGCGACCGACACGGCGATGTGAACCTCGAGCCAGGCGACGGGGGCCGCCGTCGCCAGAGGTCGCTCGGGCGCCCCCTGCCAGACCAGCGCGACGAGCGCGAGCAGCAGGAGATACGGCAGCAGCAGCGGCGCCAGGCGCCATGCCTGCCGCGTCAGCGCGGCGACGAGCGCGAACATGGCCATGGTGACGGCGATCGTGATCCAGAGCGCGACGGAGAAACCGGTGCGCCACGTATCCGCGACCAGCATCAGCGACCAGGACGCGGGCCCGACCGCGGCAACCGCGGTCACGGCCCAGAAGGTGGCATCGCGCGTCTGGGCCGCTCCCAGGCGCCGCCAGGGGAGGATCGCGGCCGGCAGCAGCGCCAACAGCGCCGACCAGCCGAACAGGGCGGAACTCTGCATGGCCGGCACTATAGCCGAGCGCGCGCCGGGCGATAGGCGTCCGCGCAGGCGACACGGCGACCCGGGCGTCTGCCGGCCCCGTCGTCTTTCCGAACGGGTACGCTCAGACCGGGTCGCGCCCGACGGCCGGCACGGTGAACTCGACGGTGGTCCCCTCTCCCGGCTCGCTGCGGATGGACAGCTGCCCGCCCTGTCGCTCGGCCAGCGCGCGGGAAATCGCAAGGCCAAGGCCGGTGCCCTTGTTTTCGCGGGTGACCTCGATCTCCACGTCGTCGGCCTGCTCGAATGGCCGGCCAAGCCGGGCCAGCAACGCCTGATCGATGCCCGGGCCGGTGTCGCTGATCTGGACCAGCACGTGGCTTCCGCGCCGCTCGGCGCTGACGGTCACGGCTCCGCCCGTGGAGGTGAACTTGATCGCATTGCCGATCAGGTTCAGCAGGATCTGGGTCGTGGCGCGACGATCGCCCTTGACCGCAGGCAGATCGCTCGCCGCGCGCACGTTCAAGGCCAGTCCTTTCGCCTGCGCGCCGAGTTCGACCATGCGGAGGACATCGCGCAACAACGGATCGAGGGCGAACGGCTCGGAACGCAGGTCGAACTTGCCGGCCTCGATGCGCGCCATGTCGAGAATATCGTTGATCAGCGAGAGCAGCAGGTTGCCGCTGTCGTGGATGTCCCTGGCGTATTCGCGGTAGCGCCCGACCGGCAGCGGCCCGAAGATCTCGCGGACCATCATGTCGGAAAAGCCGATGATGGCGTTCAAGGGTGTGCGCAGCTCGTGGCTCACATTGGCGAGGAAGGTCGACTTGGCGCGGCTCGCCAACTCGGCCTGTTCCTTCGCCGCCGCCAGTTCGCGCTGGCGCTCCACCAGCTCGTTGACGTCGTTGTGGATGCTGACGAAGCCGCCGCCAGGCATGCCATAGACACGGCTGCGCTTATAGCGGCCACCGACGTGGACGATGCGTTCGCGGTTGATCTCGAACTTGCCGGAGGCAAGGTCGCGGAACATCCGGTCGGCGTGGTCGAGCGTCCAGGTCTGGTTATCGACCTGGGCGCGATAGATGTCCAACAGCGCGATGCCGTGCAAATCCTGGCCGGGTTGCACATGAGCGAGCATTTCGCGCCATGCCCTGTTGTAGCGGACGACGCGCAGGCAGCCGTCGTAAACCGAGAATGGTTCCGCCATCAGGTCGAGCGCCGCCGTGAGCACCTTGTCGGGCGACCGCGCGCCCACGGAGGCAGCGGGGAGCAGCCGGTCGCCTAGCAACGTCGCGATTGCCTCCACCGCATCGCGTGCCTCTGGCGACAGGATCGCAGCCCGCGAGCCGTTGGTAAGGCCGATCATCCCCCAGGGAGCGGGGCCGGCGCGAAGCGGCGCCAGAACGGCGCCGAATGGCAGGCTGTGATCCGTCCGCTGGATGGCCGCGTCGCCCGTGTCGAGCAGCGCACCGGATTGCAGCCGCGCGAACCCCGCGTCGAAGCAGGCAATCGCGAGCTCGGCGGCTTCGTCGGGCCGGTGGCCGGGCGGCTTGCGCACGGCGCCGGCAATGATCTGCGTGACGGGTGGCCGGCGGAGCGCTTCATGCACGCGGGCGATGAACGCATGGTCCGCCGCGGTGGCCACGGCGAGCCGTTCGCACAGATGCTGCAGGCGTTCCGGCTCGTCCCACCCCGATGGCTCGGCCCCGAGCCAATCGATGATCGCGCCCAAGGCAGGGGGCGGCGGCTGCCGATCGGGAAAAGCGGGGAGGTGACGCTTCGCCTTCAATACGCGCCCAAACCGTGCCGCCCGCCGCTGCCTGCGACAGGCGGACGTGACCAAGGCTCGGAGCGGCGCGATCCTGCCATTCCAAGCCAATAACCGCGCGTGCGCCGCGGCTCGCGGGCCCGCTGCCTGCGACCCCAGGTCAATTAAAAGGGGACGAGAGTTAACGGTTCTTATGTTGTATTTTGCAGCCCCATTTATTGCATCATACCATCAACGCATGGCCTCCTGCATCGCCCTGATCGTTGCCGCCGGGCGCGGCCACCGCTTTGGCGCCGAGATGCCCAAGCAATATCTCAAGCTGGGGGGCGCCGCGGTGCTCCGCCACTCCCTCGCCACCTTCCTCGCGCATTCCCGCGTCGGCCAAGCCGCGGTGGTGATCCATCCGGACGACCGCGCCCTTTACGACGAGGCCGTCACCGGGCTCGACCTGCTGCCGCCCGTGCATGGCGGAGCGCGCCGCCAGGACTCGGTGCGGCTCGGGTTGGAGAGCCTGGTGCCGCGCGCGCCGGACTTGGTGCTGATCCATGACGCGGCGCGGCCATTCATCGATGCGGCCACCATCGGGCGCACGATCGATGCGCTCGCCACCTCGCCCGGGGCGATCGTGGCCGTGCCGGTCGCCGATACGATCAAGCGGGGCGCGCCGGGCGCCGCTGCCGGCATCGAGCGCATCGCCGGCACGGTCGACCGCGCCGGGCTGTGGCGTGCGCAGACGCCGCAGGCGTTCCGCTATGGCGACATCCTGGCCGCGCATCGGGCGGCAGCCTCCGGGCCCGAGATGACCGACGACGCCGCGGTGGCCGAGGCCGCCGGCCTCGCGGTCGGTCTGGTGCGCGGCTCCGACGACAATTTCAAGGTGACGACCATGGACGACCTGGCGCGTGCCGAGCGCCTGCTGGCCGGACGCGCCGAGACGCGGGTCGGAACCGGCTTCGACGTGCATCGCCTGGGGAAGCCGCAGGACCACGTCATGCTCTGCGGGGTGAAGGTGCCGCACGAATCAGGCCTGATCGGCCATTCCGACGCCGATGTGGGCCTCCATGCGCTGACCGACGCGATCCTCGGCGCCCTCGGCATCGGCGATATCGGGAGCTTCTTCCCGCCCGGCGACATGCGCTGGAAGGGCGCCGACTCGGCCGTGTTCATCCGTCACGCGGCCGACCAGGTGCGCGAGCGCGGCGGCGCGATCGTCCATCTCGACGTGACCATCGTCTGCGAACGTCCGAAGGTCGGGCCGCACCGCCAGTCCATGGCCCGGCGCATCGGCGAGATCCTCGGACTCGACCCGAGCCGGGTCAGCGTCAAGGCGACGACCACCGAGGAACTCGGGTTCACGGGGCGGCGCGAAGGCATCGCTGCCCAGGCCGTGGCCACGATCCGGCTGCCGTCGTGACCGGCCAGGCGGTGCCCGTAAATGCCCTGCCGCGATGGCATCCGGCCTGGTGGATCACGACCGGCTGCGGCATCGGGTTGTTGCCAATTGCACCAGGTACTTGGGGCTCGTTCTTCACCTTGCCGATCGCTTACAGTGTTACATTAAATATTCCGTCATATTATTTGATATTATTATCGTTAATGGCCTTTATTCTTGGCTGGTGGGCGACGGGGGAATATGTCCGCAAGACCGGTCGCGAGGACCCCAACGAGGCGATCATCGACGAGGTCGCCGGCCAGCTTCTTACGCTCGCCCTCGTGCCGCCCGACCTCCTGGCCTACGCCATTGGTTTTCTGGTCTTCCGGGCCCTGGACATCCTGAAGCCCTTTCCGGCCAACTGGTGCGACAGGCATGTCAAGGGCGGGCTGGGCGTGATGGGCGACGACATGGTGGCAGGCGTCTATGGCATGGCCGTGATGGGAGTGGTTGGTGGGATCCTCGGCTGGCGGCAATTTTGACAGGGCCCTGACCGCGGCCGCGGTCGACCTGCTCGAGCGCTTCCGCCGGGCCGGGCTCAGGCTGGCGACGGCGGAGTCCTGCACGGGCGGGATGGTATCGGCCGTTCTGACCGAGATCGCGGGGTCGTCCGATGTGGTCGAGCGCGGCTTCGTCACCTACTCCAACGAGGCCAAGGAGGAACTGCTCGGCGTCCCGATGGCCCTGATCCAGGCCAAGGGCGCGGTGTCCGAGGACGTGGCCCGGGCCATGGCGGAGGGCGCACTGGCCGGCTCGCATGCCGACGTCGCCGTGTCGATCACCGGCATCGCCGGCCCGGGCGGTGCGACACCGGCCAAACCAGTCGGACTCGTCCACTTCGCCGCCCAGAGACGCGGCGCCCCGGCCCTTTGCGCGCGCCACGTCTTCCCCGGCGACCGCGCCGCCGTGCGGCGCGCTGCGGCCGCGACCGCCCTCGCCATGCTGTGCAGGGCGGCGGGATTGGACGCGGCTTGTGGCCGGGTCGGCGCGACCGACCCGGCCTGAACAGCTGACCGCCGTCTGTTACTGCATTTGCAGTTCTCGCATTCCCATTCGTCCATCAACGGAATGATATCGTTCCGTAACCGAAACGTCAGTTCAACGTCTTCAGGTAGGCAACGACGTCGGCGCGATCCTGGCCTTGGGCGAACCCGGGGAACACCATCCGGGTGCCGCTCGCGACCTTCTGCGGCGCGGCGAGCCAAGCGTCGAGGCGTGCCTCGTCCCATTGTCCGCCGAGCTTCTCGAGCGCTGGCGAGAAAGCGAAGCCGGGGGCCTTGCCCGCGGGCCGACCGACCACACCCGCCAGATTCGGGCCGACCTTGTGCTTGCCGCTCTTGTCGGCCGTATGGCAGTTCGAACAGCGGGTGAACAGCGCCTTGCCGCGGACGGCATCACCGGGCGCCGCAGCGGGCGTGCTCGCGGTCACGGTCGGCACGGTGCCGCGCGCCTTGACGACCAGTTCGTCCCAGCTCAGCACGAAGTCGCCCGAGGCGCCGATGTTCTTGTGGCAGGCGAGGCACGCCTCTTCCTTGATATCCGTCTTGTTGACGCGGTCGGGCCCGTAGACCGTGTAGTTCCAGTCGCCGTTGCGCAGGCTTTCGGGGATGTCGTTGCCCCAGCCCGCCTCCTTCTGCATGACGCTGAACTGGACGAAGTCGCCCTTCTGGAACAGGCCGTCCGCGCCCACCGCCGGGGCGCCGGCGGCGTCCAGCTTGGCCTTGTAGACCTCCATGACCAGGACCGAGCCGTTGGGCAGGCCGCCCTCGCCCCTGGCGCCATCGACCGCCGGCTTGTTGGCGTAGAGGTAGCGCACTTGGCCTATATCCGGCCGGTTGTGCACGCCGTAGAGCGTCCACTTGTCCGGTGCATAGTCGGCCGGCAGGCGCACGCGTTTGGGATCCGCTTGCGCCGCGCCGGCGGCAAGTATCAGGCCGCAGCCAGCGGCAATCGCCAGGAATCGCTTCATGGACCGTCCCTCACCGGTTCTGCTTCTTCCGGGATATACAGCCGCCGGCATGGCGGGCATTTCACCTACACGCGGTTGTGACCTGATGCGGGATGCGCGCGATCGGGGTCGCGGTCGGTGGTCGCCGCAGGGTCGGCGCGGCTTCGGCTAGGGGCCGCCGTAGCGCGCGACCAGGGCCTGCCATAGGACGCGGAGTTCACCCGCTTCCGGGTTGTTGCTCGGCTTCCTGCGCACCGCCGTGTGCACCAGCACGAGCTTCGAGGGCGGATCGACGAAGATCGTCTGGCCGTGGATGCCGAGCAGCGCGAAATTGCGCCGGTCGCCCTGCAGCAGCCAGACTTGGTAGCCGTAGCCGTAGCGCCCGGGGCGCGGCGCGAGATGCGGCTTGTCCGGCGGCACGGTGGTGGCCTCGAGCACCCACTGCCGCGGGATGAGCTGCTTGCCCTCCCAGGCGCCGTCGAACGCCAGCAGCCGCGCCAGCCGCGCATAGTCGCGCAAGGTGGCGGTGACGCAGCAATAGCCGCGCTCCAGCCCGCCGCTGTCGACGCCCCAGGCGGCGTCGGCTTCGGCGCCGATCGCGCGCCAGATGCGCTCGCTCAGGAACTCGGCCAGCGGCCGGCCGATCGCGCGGGTGACGACGAGGCCGAGGATCTCGGTCTCGATGCTGGCATAGCTGAACACCGTATCCGGAGGTGCGGCGCGCTGATTGAACTCCCCGATCAGCGCCGCCTGGCCGCCCGGCGCGACCCCGAGCAGGCCGCGGTTGAACCGGGCATGATCGTCGTTGCCGCCGTAATCCTCGACGTAGCGCACGCCCGAGGACATGTGCAGCAGCGCCCGGAGCGGCGTGCGGCCGTACTCCTTGCCGGCGAGCTCGGGCACGTAGACCGCGACCAGGTCGTCGATCGAGCGGATGCGCCCCTCGTCCACCGCGATGCCGACCAGCATGGCGGTGACCGTCTTGGCCATCGACTGCGACAGGAGCCGGTCCTTGTCGGTGCGGCCGTACTGGTAGTGCTCGAACAAGATCGTGTCGTCGCGGGCGACCAGGAGACCGGTGGCCGGATGGCGCTCGACATAGTCGCGCAGCGAGTGGCGCTGGCCCTGGTAGCTGTAGACGAAGTCCGGCTCGGCCTCGCTGCGCGTGAACCTCCAGACCGCGTCGCCCCGCGGCACCAGGCGGGTGCGCGCGATCCGGTCGTAGCGGCTGAAATTCCCTACCAGGTAGTGGACTTCGCCGAACCGCCATAGGTCGGGCGGATAGCCGGCGGACCGGCCATAGGCTTCCGCGTCGGGACCGGAATCGGAGAAGGTCTGGGCGCAGCCGGCGCCGGGCGCGGCAAGCGCCGCCAGGCAAAGTGGCAGGAAGGCGATCCAGCGCCGGATCACGAAACCGCTTCCGGCGCGCCGTAGAGCCTGTGGGCGCGCACCTCGAACGCCGAGACCATGCGGCGCACCGCCTCGTCGAACAGCGCGCCGATCAGCCGCTCGAGCAGGTGCGAGCGGAATTCGAACTCGACGAAGAAATCGATCTCGCAGCCGACCGGATGCGGCAGGAACAGCCAGTGGTTCGCCAGATGCTTGAACGGCCCTTCGGCATAGGTGACGTCGATGCGGTCCGGGCGCTTGAGCGTGACGCGCGAGGTGAAGCGCTCGCGGATCATCTTGAAGCCGATCACCAGGTCGGCGAGGACCAGGTCGTCGCTGCGCGAGCGGATGCGCGCCGCCACGCACCAGGGCAGGAACTGCGGGTATTTCTCGATGTCGGCGACCAGGTCGAACAGCTGGTCGGGCCGGTAGGGCAGGACACGGCGTTCCTCATGGCGCGGCATGGCGCCGCATACTAGAGGACGCGCGGCGGGAGATCGATCCCGACCCTAAGGCGTCAGTGCGCGCCGCCTCCGCCGCCGCCGCCTCCACCTCCACCGCCGCCGCCAGCACCGCCGCC